>DATAFX010000124.1:0-19781 GCA_036257195.1 Candidatus Methylomirabilota bacterium
GGTGTCGACGTACGTTGTGACGTTCAGTCCGACTGTGGCGACCTGAGAATAGGTGCCTGACGGGTTCGCACGCCGTTCGATCCGGAAGCCACTCTCATTCGAGGCGTTGTCGTTCCAGTTGAGCGTCAGCTGGGCGGCGACAGCCGGGGTGGCAAGCAGTAGAGCGAGAGCGACCGACGCCGGGCGAATCACGCGAGCGGCCAGCGATACGCTTCCAAGGTTCGACCTCCTCACGGACCGGTGGCGACACAGAGGTTCTGAGGAGATCTGTGCACGCCTGCGGCCCTGCTGCCATGTCCCGGACATCCTCCCGGGAGTTAGGCCAGTGGCCTCGTCCCGCCCTTTCGGGCGATGTGCACTTCTCAGATACTACTCGGTATTTCTCGGAATGCTCGGGGCTAAGCTCGGCAGCAACTCGCGTGCCCATGTGACGCTCGAACGTTCAGAAAGATGTAAGTCGTGAGGAATGCGAAAAATATCGCGCTCGGC
This sequence comes from Candidatus Methylomirabilota bacterium, assembly GCA_036257195.1. Lineage (GTDB taxonomy): Bacteria > Methylomirabilota > Methylomirabilia > Rokubacteriales > DASRDR01 > DASRDR01. Next base: position 490 of record DATAFX010000124.1, read on the forward strand.
GGCGGGCGTCCGCACCCTCACAGGCGGCACCTGGAACTCTCGAGATGAAAGATCTTCTTGGTAGCGTGCAATGATGACACTCAAGATGCCCACCCACCGCTCGCTTGATTTCTCAATTTTGAGATTGACCGTGAGGAGGCCGTCACGCTAGTGGCGGCGACAGACGGCCGTTCCCAAGGCTGGTGGACTGCGCGTGTGTCGGATTTGTAACGATGAGCGATTTCAGTCCGAGCGAAGAAGGGTCGATGCGATGGTGCCGGCTGACAGGCTACCGACGCACCTCGGCGCTACCGTGGGCCATCCGTGCCGAGCCATCGACGACCCGGCACACCGCCAACTATGCGGTCCCCGCCCACGCCGTCGACCAGGCGCCCGGCGGCTAGTCCGCGAGCCAGGCCGAATGGCGTGTTTCCCTCGCGTCCGGCGCCGGGCTGGACCGCGACGCGACCTGGCTCTCGCGCCGGGCGAGGCCGACGAGACGCTGTCTGCGCTCCATCACAAGCTGATCTGGGAGCAGCGCGAGATCGTGTTCTTCGGGCGGCCGATCCTTCCCGGCCGAAGCCCCGCGCACTGTCAGTGGTGGAGCTCCAGCGAGTTCGAAGCCGTCCGGCCAACCCGGCTAGCGGAACGCGGGCACGACCTCCCTCGCCAGCAACTCGATCTGGCGCAGGATCCGGCGGTAGGCATGCCCGGCGTGAAGCGTCGGAAGATGACGTGGGTCATGCCGCACTGGTGGACGTAGGGATCGAACCCTCGCAGGACCGGTCGGGCGTTCCGATCAGAAAGCGGTCCACCGCGAGGCGGTCGAGCTCGGCCGCGGTCGCCGCGTTGATGAACAAGTCGGCCGGCTCCGAAACCCAGCAACCCGCCGGGGCTCGCGGATCTTGGCCAGGCACCAGTTGGCCAGGCACCAGAGAGCAGGCGCGGCAGGTCCGCGGTGGCCGCAATCAGCGCCGTCTGCCGGGGTGTGTTGTCTTCTCAAGCGCCGACCCACATGGGCGGGTGCGGCCGCGGGACGGGCTTGGGCCCGATCCGGCCGTCCTGGGGCTTTTCCCCAGGGAGTGCGTCAAATGCCCACGACGGAGACACGCTCGTCGGTGCTACTCCTGGTGTCACTCACAGCAGACGAGCCCAGCGGAGGGGCGTGGGGCGCGTGCGAGGGGCACGCGCCCATTCTCCGCTGGGATGCTCCTAGGCGGCAGGGGAAAGTCCGGAGCAAGTATCCGCAAGGGTGGGTGTTCGATTCCCCTTCGGCACCACCGAAGTATCGCGCAGTTAGCCCCAGCTCCCCGCCTCCGACTCCCTCGTGAGTGCCCCGTGCCTGCACTGTCACTCTGACGTCTTCCCGCGACAGCGTGACGCGTCCCCCGAACGGAGCCCCTTCTAGCTTGCGATCGATCCTCGCGTAGGCTCGTGGCTTCACGCGGCATGACGCTTGCTCGATCGCAGGAAGGCGCCATCGATAGATGCTGTCGGAAGTGCGGGGCTTGTCCTGCTCGGCCGCTGATGGGAGGGACTACGAACGATCCCGCTGGCGCTCAGCCCTCGGCTCTCTCGGTGCAGGGTGTCGTAGAAGGGGATGTCGTTGAAGGTCGGCGCCGCCGAACTGGGAACTCGTACACACAGGGACTGCTGTGAAGGTCCCCTACGGTGTGGACGGGGAACGGAACGTTGCTACCTTCCTCGATGTCCGTCCGGAGAACTTCGGTTCCACGGTATTGTCCATCGGCCATGATGCGAGGTGCCCCATGACGGCCGCCGCTGCTCCCACTCCCCCCGAATCCCGTCAGGTTGCCGATCCGGTCTGTCCCACCTGCTCGAGCCCAATCGTCACCGGGAGCCTCGTCCTCTTCCAGCGGGGCGAGTTGTTCCATGTCCGGTGCATCAGTCTGATGTTGGGCCTGACGGAGAGCGAAGGACGCGATCGAGCGGCTGAAACCCGCCGCCGCGCCGCCCAAGCCATCAAACGCGCAGCCGGGCTGATCGACGCCGCGACGGGCTGGCAAGCGCACGAGACATCGGACGCATTCAAGCTAGGCGAGGGTCCCGGATCGCCCTAAGGACGCTGGCGCAGGCCCGTATCGCCGAACCGACTGCCGTCCGCCCGGCCGACGCTCCAGGGGCTTCCGCCAGGTCCCGATCCCGTCGATCGTGATCTCGACTACGTCGCCCGGTGCAAGCACCCCGGGGTCGGCGGGGAACAGGATGTGGATTTCCGTCGAGAGCATGCGGTCGGTTGCCTACTGGACGATCTGAGTCGCCTTGATCAGGACGGACTGCGGAACCGTCACGCCAAGAGCTCGGGCGGTCTTCAGGTTGAGACCACGAAGTCGGCGCGATGCAGCGGCTCATCGCCGATGCCGGCCACGGGCCCGCTGAGCCGCCGCGTGGCCGGGCCGCTCGAGGCGTCTGTTCACGGCTGAGGTCGTTCTGCCGCAGTTCGAAGCTCTCTACGCCGAGATCCCCACGCGCGCTGACCCGTCAGTGGATCTCGTCAGCGGAGCTCGGCGATGAAGTCCAGGAGCAGGCGGTTGACCTCTGCCGGCCGCTCCTGCTGGGTCCAGTGGGAGCAGCGCGGGATGTTGGCGATCCGGATCCCGGGGATCCACTGCGGCATCGGCGCAGCCATGGCGGGGCGCAGGATGGGGTCGTTCTCGGCCGTGATCATGAGCGCGGCCACGCGGATCGTCGGATCCGCGATCCGCCGAGCGTCCTTCCAGTTCAGGTCGAGCGCCCGGTACCAGTTGAACGACCCCCGGGTCCCCGTCCGCGCGAACGCGCGCACGTAGACGTCCAGCTCCTCGTCGGTCAGGAAGCAGCCCTCGGCCGACACGCCCCCGAGCAAGCTGCCGCGGCCGCCGCCCAGCGTGGCCATCGTCCAGAGGTCGCCCGCATGCTCGAAGCCCTTGAACACCTTCGCGAGGTTCCCGCGGAGATCGGCCTCGAGCTCGGCCTCCGACCGGCCGGGCGTCTGGTGCCACAGCATGTAGTAGCCGTCCTCGCCGAACCGCTCGCGCAAGGCCCGGGTCGGTGGCACCGGGCCCGGCGGCGCGTAAGGCGTGTTGAGGCCGACCAGCTTCGCGCACCGCTCGGGGTGCCGGAGCCCGAACTGCCAGAGGTGATAGCCCCCCCAGTCGTGCCCGACGATCACCGCCCGCTCGAGCCCGAGCGCGTCGAGGAGCCCCAGGATGTCGGCGCAGACTACCGAGGTCCGGTACTCGGCCGGGTCCGCCGGCGCGTCGGTCTCGCCGTACCCCCGCATGTCCGGGGCGATCCCGCGGAAGCCGGCGTCCGCGAGGGCCCCGAGCTGGTGGCGCCAAGAGTACCAGAGCTCCGGCCAGCCGTGGCACATGACCACCGGGAAGCCGTCGCCGGCCTCCGCGACGTGCATGCGGATACCGTTCGCCCGGATGCTACGATGCCGGATCTCCGCCACCAGTGATCCTCCCGCGCCCGGCCGATCCAGGACCTACCGCCCGCTCACCGGCGGCCCCACAGGTGCTGCGTGGCGCGGGCCGCCCCCTCGACGAGCGCGCCGAGCTTCGCCCACACGATGCTCTCGGCGACGTTCTCCGAGCCCGCGAAGGTCCCGAAGCCGCAGTCCGTCGAGGCGATGACGCGGGTCGGATCGCCGACGACCTCGGCGGCCCGCAGGATCCGCTCCGCCACGACCTCGGGGTGCTCCACAACGTTGGTCGTCGTGTCGATCACGCCGGGCAGGAACAGCATGCCGTCGGGCAGGGGATGGCGCTGGAGTACCCGGTACTCGTGCTGGTGGCGCGGCCCCGCGAGCGGCAGCGACAGAGCGCCCACCCGGGCCCGGTAGAGGAGCGGCAGCACGGCCTCGAGCGGCACGTCGTGAGTGTGCGGCCCGTCGTAGTTGCCCCAGCAGACGTGGAGCCGCACGCGGTCCTTCGGAATGCCCTCGATCGCCTGGTTGAGGGCGTCCACGTGGAGCGCTACCATCGCCTGGAAGCGCTCGAGCGGCTCGTCCTGGAAGAAGCGCGCCCGCTCCATGGCAAGGTCCGGGCAGTCCAGCTGGAGGACGAGGCCCCGCGCGTGCACCAGCGCGTACTCCTTCCGCAGCTCTTGCGCGAGGGCCCGGACGTACCGCTCGTGGGACCCGTAGTGGGCGTCGAGCAGGATGGTGGCGGCGGTGCCGGGCGAGACCGCCGTCATGAAGCCCTCGGCGAAGCGCCGGGGATGGGCGGCCGTCGCCGCGAGGAAAAACTGGCACTCGGCCTCCGCCTCGCGGAGGTCGGCATACTCGATCTCGGCGATGGCCTGGGGCGCGTTGCCGATCCGGGCCGCGCCCTGGCGCCGGGACGCGAGGAGCGCGGCGTAGTCGGGGTGTTCGGTGAGGTCCCGCGCCAGGCGCCGCCGGCTCTCTCCGCCGAACCCTCGCATCCGGCGGGCCACGTAGGTGGAGAAGCCCGCCCGGGGCTGCTCGCCGTCGTTGCCCACGTCGATCCCGACGGCCAGCTGACGGTCGACGGCCCAGCGCACGGCGGCGTCGGTCTCGCGGGCGAGGTCTCCGAGGTCGACCTGCTCACCGCGGTCCTGGCGGACCAGGAGGTCCCGGAGCGCCGGGGGGCGGGGGAGGCTCCCGACGTGGGTCGTCAGGATGCGATCGACGCTGCGCTCCATCGGGCCTCCGGGGCTCGGGTCAGCTGGTCGTGACCGGCATTCGGTGGCACCGTAGCACGGGCGCGCGCCTCACGGGTCGAGGTACACGATCCGGCCGCGCACGCTCGTGCCCCGGATCGTCAGGAACCCCATGGCGATGGGGAGGGTGAACCGGCGGGGCCCGATGCTGCCGGGATTCATGAACAGCACGCCCTCCCGATCCGCGAGCCCGGGCTTGTGGGAGTGGCCGGCGATCACGACGGCGAGGGCGGCCGCCCGCGGGTCAACGGCGAGCGCCTTCAAGTCGTGGAGCACGTAGAGCCGGATGCGCCCAACCCTCAGGACCGCCGTCGCGGGCAAGCGGCGCGCCCAGGCGCCGCGGTCGTTGTTGCCGCGCACGGCCGTGACCGGCGCCACCTTCGCGAGGGCCCGAAGCACCTCGGCGCTGCCGATGTCCCCGGCGTGGACGATCTGGTCGACGCCGCGGAGACGCCGGAGGGCCTCCGGGCGCAGGAGCCCGTGCGTGTCCGACAACACGCCGATCACCGTCCGGGTCGGCATCCGCCGGCCGGGGCCTGCCGTCACCCGTCCAATGCCGCCGGTCTTCACGAACCGCTCGGGCTAGCGGTCGGCGGCGAGGTCGGCGGCCAGCGCTTCGCGCTGCTCGGGGGTGAGCGCCGTCTCGGCGGCCGCCGGGAGGTCGATCCCGATCGTGACGGGGGCGCGGCCCTCGACCGGGAACTTCAGGTACTGGACCGAGGAGACCCGCCCCGTCCCCACCTGGCGCGGATCGAACGTGGGGCGCACGCGCGCGCCGTCCTCGAGCCGCGCGTAGACGTGGCGGGGGAGCTCCAGCCACTCGAGGAGAGCCGGACCGCGCCCGGCGGGATCGGGACGGCGCTTGATGCGAGAGATTCTCATCTGTGATTAGTTCTCAGGACAGGGGACGGCGCTGTCAAGGGGGTGGGCGCCGGGCAGGCCCCCGGCGGGAGCCGGGCCGCGCCGGGGCCCGCGAGGAGGCGGACCCGGTCGCGGCGGGTCGGGCCTAGCCCCGGCGGGCGGCCGCCAGCGCGGTGTCGTAGTCGGGGTGCTCGGTCACCTCCGGCACGTACTGGACGTGCTTCAGATGCCCGTCGGCGCCCACCACGAAGAGCGACCGCGCCTCGAGGCGAAGCGGCTCGATAAGGGTTCCGTAGGCGCGGCCGAAGCTGGCGTCCCGGTGGTCGGAGGCGGTCTGGACCCGGTCGATGCCCTTGTCGCCGCAGAAGCGCGCCTGGGCGAACGGCAGATCCATGCTCACCGTGAGGACGGCCACGTTCGCCGGCAGACGCGCCGCCTCCTCGTCGAAGCGCTTGGTCTGGGCCTCACACACCGGCGTGTCGAGTGACGGCACCACGCTCAGGACGAGCGTCTTCCCGGCGAAATCGCGGAGGCTCACGTCGCGGAGGCCCTCGGGCCCGCGCTGGTGGAGCTTGAAATCGGGCGCGCGGTCGCCGGTCCGGAGCTCCGGACCCGCGACGGGCAAGGGGTTGCCACGCATCTTCACCGTTCGTCCGGCCATGGATGACTCCTCCCTGAGGATCCGTGGGGATGGGACTGCCGCAGCGACGCAGGCGGGGCCGCGCCACACGCTCGCGAGTCATCGTACCACCGGGGCGCGCCCCGGTCAGGCGGGCGTTGACTCAACGCGCCCCGCGAAGATAGCGGTCGCGGAGCGCGTCGAGGCCGGCCTCGAGCGCCTTGGCGCGGGCCGCGGCCGCCGGACCGGCCGCGCCGGCCGCCTCCTCCGGCGGACCCACGTGCCACTCGGCGAGGTACGCGTCCTCGTCCGCGAGCCCGTCCTGCATGGCGACCCGGTCGACCAGGTCCTGGAAGCCGGGGCCGAGCGGCACGCTGACCTCGCCGCCGGCGTCGCGGGCCGTCACCAGCATCGGGATGTCGCGCCAGTAGGTGATCCGTACCGTCGTCATGGCTCCTCGCACAGGCAGCCGCGCCCGCCGTCCCGGCGCGCTCCGGCGTTGACACCCGGAGACCGTCCGGCTAGAGTCGGGCTCGTCGATGATCAGCGTCGCCGCCCACCGCATCAAGCAGTACGGCGTCGAATTCTACCAGGCCTCCTTCTCGGCTCGCGAGATCGACCGCCTCGTCAAGTTCGAGGTCCTCGGCTACGGGGGCCTCCCCGAGGCGAAGTCGCCGCGCCGCACCGCCCGCACGCGTGTGAACTGGGAGATCCTCGAGAGCCGCATCGGCGAGACGTCGGAGGCCTACCAGCGGCCGGTCATCCGCCGGAAGATCGAGGAGCTGGTCGCCTACTTCCGCGATTGCCGCGAGGCCGGGAAGCTGCCCGCCATCCCCGGCGCCGTCATCATCACCTCCGACAAGCGGCTCGGGTTCCGGGCGGTGCCCCACCACGCGGACCTCGGGTTCCTCGAGATCCCCGAGGAGGCGGGTGTGCTGCGCGTGCTGGACGGGCAGCACCGGCTCCTCGCCCTCCACGCCCTCGCCGCCGAGGGCGACCTCCGGGGGCTCGACGTGCCCGCCGTCCTCTTCGACACGCTCGACGCCCAGCAGATCGTGGAGCTGTTCGTCACGATCAACGCCAAGCACACGCGGCTGAACCCGTCCCACCTGGTGAGCCTGGCGGGGCGGAAGCTCTACCCGGACGAGACCCAGGCCCTCGCCCACGACATCATTCGCACGCTCAACGAGGATGAGACCTCCCCGCTCCAGGGCGAGATCAAGATGCTCGGGATCGGGCGCGGCCGGGTGGCCCAGGCGCCGCTCGCCGAGGAGATCGTGGAGCTGGTCGAGAGCGTCGAGAAGATGGGCGGCCGGGGCCGGGCGAAGGAGCTCCGCGACGCCGGGCGCCGCTTCTTCCTGAACTACGTGAAGGCGCTCTCGCAGACCTTCCCGCACGCGTGGGCCGGCCGGAAGTACTCGATCAAGACGGGGACGGCGCTCCGCGCGTTCATCCGCGTGGTGCCCGACGTGATGGCGCGGGCGCGCGACCTCCGGGGCGATCCGTACGAGATCCGGGCGATCCGGGAGGCCCTCCGGCCCTGGGCTGAGCGGCTGGGGGACCGGCGCTTCCTGACCGAAGGCGAGTGGCGGCAGAAGCTCGCCGGCGGCACGCGGGGGACGGTCGAGACGCTCGCCCGCGAGCTCCGCGACGCCCTCCGGGCCTGAGCTAATCCCAGGGGAAGTTCGCCGCCACGATCTCGAGCTCGCGGGCCCCGCCCGGGGCCTGGACTTTCACCTCGTCGCCGACCTCTTTGCCGATCAAGGTCCGCGCGATCGGCGAGAGGACGGAGATGCGCCCCTGCGCGGGGTCAGCCTCGTCGGACCCTACGATCTGGTACCGGAGCTCCTTCCCGTCGGGCCCCCGGAGGCGTACGGTCGACCCGAAGGTGACGCGGGTGCCGGCGCGCGGTGGCTCGATGACCTCGGCCCCGCTCAGCTTGGCCTCGAGCTCGCGGATCCGCCCCTCGATGAACCCCTGGCGCTCCTTGGCGGCGTGGTATTCCGCGTTCTCGGAGAGGTCGCCGTGGGCCCGCGCCTCGGCGATGGCCTTGATGATGCTGTGGCGCTCCACGCGCTTGAGCTGCTCGAGCTCCTGCTGGAGGCGGACGAAACCCTCCCGGGTCATGGGAGTGCGCTGTATCATCGCTCGATCCCTCGCGTCGCCGGGCTGATCGGCGGCGCCCGCACGCGCCGCCCGAGCGGCCATTGTACTACCGCCTGATACAATGAACGCCACGCTCCCGTGGCACCCACGGCTCCGATCCCCCGCGTCGTCGGCCCCCGCGGGCACGTCCCCGCCGCCGTCCTGCTCCTCGGGCTTCTGGTCGCCGGCGGCGGGCCGGGTGGGGAAGCCCAGCCGCGCACGCCGGGGCCGGCGAAGGGCGGCGCCGCCCCCACTGAGTCCGCTCCGCTGCGGGTCACCACCACCCTGGTCGAGAGGCGCACAGTCCAGCGGAGCGTCGACACGGTGGGGAGCGTCCTCGCCTGGGAGGAGGCGGTCGCCCGCACGCAGGTCTCGGGCACGATCGTGCGGCTCCACGCGGACCTCGGAGACGCGGTGCAGGCGGGCCAGCCCCTCGCGAACCTCGACCGCCGCGAGGCGGACCTCGCGGTGGACCAGCTCCAGGCGGACCTCGGCGCGACCCGCGAGAACCTGTCGCGGGCCCGGGCGGCGGCAGGCGCGAGCCGCGCCAACCTCGAGCGGGTCCGGGACAACCGCCGGGCGCTCGCGGCCGAGCTCGAGCGGGCGCGCGCCGACGCCGAGTGGAAGCGGCGCGAGCTCGAGCGGAATCAGGAGCTCCAGGCCAAGGAGCTGATCGCGGCGCGCGACGTCGACCAGGCCCGCGCACAGTTCCAGGGGGCGGACGCGCTGGTCCAGATGGCCGAGACCGCGCTCGGCCAGCATGGCGACCAGCTGCGGGCGGCCGAGGCCCAGCTCCAGGCCGACCTGGACGCGATCAAAGCCGCCGAGGCGCTGGTCCGCCAGCGCGAAGCCGCCGTCGAGCTCGGCCGGAAGCGCCTCACCGACACGGTCGTCTCGGCTCCGCTCACCGGGGTCATCGCCAAGCGCCACGTCGCGGTCGGCGAGTTCGTCAAGGACAACACGCCGCTCTTTACGGTGGTCGCCACCGACCCCCTGAAGTACACCGGCACCGTGCCGGAGCGCGCGGCGCCCGAGCTCCGGCCGGGCCAGGAGGTGCGCTTGACGGTCGACGCGTTCGGCGGCCGCGCGTTCCCCGGCCAGGTGACCCGTGTCGCCCCGGTGGTCGACGTGCCGACGCGGACGCTCGCGCTCGAGGCGCGGGTCCCGAACGGCCAGGGCCTCCTCAAGCCCGGGTTCTTCGCCCGCGGCGCCGTCCTGACGCGCCGGGACGCCCGGGTGCCGTTCGTCCCCGCGGAGGCCCTCGTCTACGTCGTCGGGATCAGCAAGGTATTCGTGGTGGCCGACGGCCGCGCGCAGGAGCGGGCCGTGAAGGCCGGGCTCCGCGAGGCCGGCCGGGTCGAGATCCTGGACGGGGTCAAGCCCGGCGAGACCGTGGCCACCTCCGGCCTCGCCCAGCTCTACGACGGCGCGCCCGTCCTCCCCGTGGCGCCGACCCCCGGACCGGCCGCCGGCCCGGCGGTCAAGCCGTAGCGCCGTGTCGCTGGTCGACCTCTGCGTCCGCCGCCCCGTCTTCGCGACGATGCTGGTCGTCTCCCTCGTGGTGCTGGGGCTCGCTTCCTACCGGGACCTCGGCCTCGATATCTTCCCGAAGGTCGACATCCCAACCGTGACGGTCACGACCCGCCTGCCGGGCGCGAGCCCCGAGGAGGTCGAGAGTCAGGTCACCAAGCGGATCGAGGAGGTCGTCAACACTATCAGCGGCATCGACGAGCTTCGGTCGACGACGATCGAGGGGCAGAGCCAGGTCTTCGTCTCGTTCATCCTCGACCGCGACATCGAGAGCGCGGCGCAGGACGTCCGGGAGAAGGTAGCCACGGTCCTCTCCCAGCTCCCGCAGGGGACCGAGGCCCCGGTCATCGAGAAGTTCGACTTCGACGCGGCGCCCGTCATGGCCCTGGTCGTTTCCGGCCGACGCTCCCCGCGCGAGATCACCGAGCTGGCCGACAAACGGATCAAGCGCGCCCTCGAGGGCGTGAAGGACATCGGCGCGGTGACGCTGGTGGGCCAGCGGAAGCGCGAGATCCGCATCGCGGTGGACCCGAACCGGCTCGCCGCCTACGGGCTGTCGATCCAGCAGATGCAGACGGCCCTCCTGCGTCAGAACGTGGAGGTCCCCGGCGGGCGCCTCACCGGCGACGGCCGCGAGGAGGGCCTCCGGACCCTGGGCCGGGTCACCGCAGTTGCCGACTTCGAGACGATCGTGGTCGCCGAGACCCCACGCGGCCCCGTCCGGGTCCGGGACGTCGCCCAAGTTCTGGACACCGAGGAGGAGCCCCGCACGCTGTCGCGCCTGGACGGGCAGAGTGCGGTCTCCCTCCTGGTCCGGAAGCAGTCGGGCACCAACACGGTGGCGGTCGTGGACCGCGTGACGGCGCGGCTGGCCGAGCTCCGGCCGACGCTCCCGCCCGACGTGACGATCGACGTGGTCCGGGACCAGTCGCGCTTCATCAAGCGGGCCCTGGGGGAGGTCCAGCACCACCTCGTGCTCGGGGCGTTCCTGGCGAGCCTGATCGTGTGGGTGTTTCTCGGCTGGCGGAACTGGCGCCCGGCGCTCATCGCCGCCGTCTCTATCCCCACCTCGATCATCGCCACGTTCTTCGCCATGCGCTGGGCGGGATTCACGCTGAACAACGTCACGATGCTGGGGCTCTCGGTGTCCACCGGCATCGTGATCGACGACGCCATCATCGTCCTCGAGAACGTCTTCCGGCACATGGATGAGGAGCAACGCTCGCCCTGGGAGGCGGCGGTGACCGGGGCCAAGGAGATCGTGCTCGCCGTCGTGGCCACCACGGTCTCCCTGATCGCGATCTTCTTCCCGGTGGCCTTCATGGGCGGGCTGGTCGGCCGCTTTTGGCGGAGCTTCGGGCTCACGGTGAGCTTCGCGATCATCGTCTCGCTCCTCGTCGCCTTCACGCTCGTGCCGACCCTGGCGGCCCGCGTCCTCCGCCCCCACCGCGCCGCGGCCCCGGGCACCCGGGCGTCCCGGCCGGGTCTCTACGCGCGCGTCGAGGCCGCGTACGAGGCGCTCCTCCGCGTGAGCCTGCGCCACCGGCTGGCGACGGTCGTCGCCACGGTGCTCCTGATCGGCGCGACCCTCCTCCTGGCTCGCGGGCTCCAGCTGGACTTCATCGTGGCCGACGACATGTCGGAGTTCGAGGTGGTCGTCGAGACGCCCCCGGGCTCGGCGCTCGCCCAGACCGATGCGATCGCCAGCCGGGTCGAGACCGCCCTCCGGGCCATTCCCGAGGTCCAGCGCGTTTTCACGAACATCGGGGTGCGCGGGGGCGCCCAGTCCAACGTCACCGACGTGTCGATTTACGTCGGACTCGAGCACCTGTCCCGGCGGAAGCGCAGCCAGTTCGACATCATGCAGGACGTGCGCCGCCAGCTCCGCGCCTGGCCGGAGCTCCGCGCGAGCGTCCAGCAGGTGAGCCTCGCGTCGGGCGGGGGCTTCCGCCAGACGCCGTTCAACCTTATCCTCCGCGGCCCTGATTTGGAGCGCCTGACGGGCTACACGCAGACGCTCGTCCAGCGTCTGGGGGCGATCCCCGGCTTCGTCGACGTCGACACTGCGCAGGCCCAGCGGAGTCCGGAGCTCCAGGTTTCGGTCGACCGGCAGCGGGCCGCCGACCTCGGGGTCAGGATGGCCGACGTGGCCGCGACGCTCCGCGTGCTCGTGGGTGGGGAGAAGGTGGGGTTCTACCGCGAGGCGGGCGAACAGTACGACGTCCGGCTCCGGCTGGCGGAACCCTTCCGGCGGGACGGGAGCGCCCTCACCGACGTCACCATCCCGGGGGCGGCGGGGCAATTGGTCCGGCTCGGCAACCTGGCGCGCCTGGTCCCCGGCATGAGCCCGGCCCAGATCGACCGCTACGCTCAGGAGCGCCAGATCACGGTGGTCTCGAACCTCTACCAGAAGCCCCTCGGCGAGGCCATGCAGCAGGCGCTTCGGATCGTGGCCGAGCTCGGCATGCCGCCCGACTACCAGGCGGTCCAGCTCGGCCAGGCCAAGCTGATGCAAGAGGCGTTCAGAAACTTCCTCATCGCCTTCGCGCTCGCGCTCGCCTTCATCTACATGGCGCTGGCCGCGCAGTTCGAGAGCTTCGTCCATCCGATCACGATCATGGTCTCGATGTTCCTCGCCATCCCGTTCGGGCTCCTGGCGCTCGTGCTCTCCGGCATGACGCTCAACATCTACGCGATCATGGGCATGTTCCTCCTGATTGGCGTCGTCAAGAAGAACGCGATCCTGCAGGTCGACTACACGAACGTCCTCCGGGCGCGGGGGCTCTCGCGCTTCGAGGCCCAGATCGAGGCGGACCGCGCGCGGCTCCGGCCGATCCTGATGACCACGGCGGCCATCGTGTTCGGCATGTTGCCCGTGGCGCTCGGACGCGGGGATGGTTCGGCATCGCGGGCGGCGCTCGCCATCGCCGTCGTGGGCGGTCAGGCGCTCTGTCTCGTGGTCACGCTCGTCATCACGCCCGTCGTCTACTCGTTCTTCGACGACCTCCGGGGTTGGCCGCGCCGCCTCGCCCTGTGGCGCCCCGCGTGGCGGCCGCGCCCGGCCCTGGGGCGACGTTTGGAGGCCGGCCTGAACGGCCGACGGCAAGCATGAGGGACCCGGGCCGTGCCGCGGGCCCGAGCCGGCGCGACGCGCTCAGCGCCGCCCTGGTGGCGCTCGGCCTCGGGCTCGGGCACCCCCGAGCCGGCTGGGCCCAGACAGTCCCGCCGCCCCCTGCACGCCCCCGCCCGCCCGCTCAGCCCGCGGCCCCCGGCCTGCCAGCAGCACCCGCCGCCCCGGCCCCGCCGGCAACCGACCCGCGCCCCGGCGCGCCGGCGCCGCGGGAGGTCGTCGAGGAGATCCGCACCGCGATCGCCCACGCCGTGACGCGCTTCGAGGCCCGGGACGCCGAAGGGGTCCTCGCTCACGTTTCGGAGGAGTATTGGACCGGTCCCCTGGGGAAGCGCGCGATCCGGGCTCAGCTTCTCACGATCCTTCAGGTCCACCAGCAGGTCCGGGCGCGGGTCGAGCTCGACGAGGTGAGGCTGGTGGGCGCCCATGCCTGGGTCTGGACGACCGGCGACATGACCGGCCAACTCGCGCTGGTCGGGCAGTGGGTGCGGTTGTTCGTCTGGCAGAAGGAGCTCGAGGTCGCGCGGCGCGAGCGGGGCGTCTGGCGCCTCTACGGCTACCAACAGTAGCCCCGGGCGCCTGAGCCGCGCGGGCCGCCCGCTCGCTCGCTCGCTAGTCGAAGCCCCAGCCGTAGACGCGCCGGGGCGTGATCTCGATCACGACCGAGTCACTGTCCCCCAGCGTCGCCTCGGTGCGGTACTGAAGGTATTTCGTGTAGAGGCGCCGACGGATCCGGCGGAACGTCGGGTTCCGCGCGTGGATTCGCGCGGTGCCGTGCACGACCACGCCCCGGAGGCGGCCCCAGGCCTCGGTGTACTCGTCGGCGCTGACGGCGATCTGGGGGTTGGCCCGGAGGTCCCGGAGCTTCCGCCCCGTCTTCCCGGACGCGAAGTAGAGCCGCCCGGCCTCGACGACCAAGCACACGGGCACGACGTGGGGCCGTCCCCGCAGGTCGGCGGTCGCCACGTGGGCAGCGCGCTGGAGAGCGAGGAAGTCGGCGTGAGCGCGGCGCAGCCGCATCGCCGGGCGGGGCGCTAGCCGTCGGACAGGAGTTGGCGGTTGACCTCGATCTTCGCCCCCGCGCGCGCCGCGCCGAGCCACGCCTGCCAGAGCCGCGCGCGTTTCTCGCGCAGGAGCCGGGCCTCGAGCTCGGCCCGCGCCGCCTCGAATGCCGCGGGATCCGGGCGCTCCCGGGCGAGGAGCTTCACGACGTAGACGCCGCCCGGCCCGTCGACGGGGCCGCCGACGCCGCCGTCGGGGAGGCCGAGCGCCACCGGTCCGATCGCCTGGCCGAGGGCCCGGTCGCCGAGCGGCTCGGCTCGGGAGAACGGCCCCACCTCCGCGTACGTCACGCCGCCCTGGCGCGCCAGCGCGCGGGGGTCCTCGCCCTTCCGGACGGTCTCGGCGAGCTTCTCGGCGCGCCCTTTCGCCTCATCGGCGGCCTTCTGGCGGCGGACGGCGCGGAGCACGTCCTGGCGGGCCTCGGCGAGCGGCAGGAGCCGCGCGGCCTCGACGCCGACGAGGCGGAAGATCACGAGCCCCTCGGGCACGCGCACGGGGCTGCTCACGCCGTCGGCGGGCAGGGCGAAGATGGCCTCGCTCGCCTCGACCACCCGGCCGACGCCTTCTACCGGGTCGGTGCGACGCAAGGGCCCCGCCTCCCTCACCGTGAGCCCGAGGCGGCGCGCCTCCGTCGCGAAGTCGGCCGCCACCAGAAGCGCCCGCTGGGCCTCCTGCGCGCGGTCTCGGTGGGCCCGAAGCTGCCCCTCGGTGGTGAGCGTCGCGCGGAGCGTCGGCGCCACCTCCTTCAGGTCCTTCCGCGATCCCGGCACGACCTCGAACACCTTGACGACGTGATAGCCGAACGGGCTCCGGATGGGGCCGCCGACCTCGCCCGGCTTGAGGCTCTGGATGAGCTTGTCCACCTCGGGGACGAGCTCGCCCTGGGCGATCAGCCCGAGGTCGCCCCCGCGGCTCGCCGTCGAGGGATCCTCCGACATCTCCTTCGCCACCTGCGCGAAGTCGGCGCCGCCGCGGATCCGGCCGAGCGCGGACTCCGCGCGGGCCTTGGCCTGATCCTCGGCCCCGCTCCCGCCGACCGCGGGCACCTTGATCAGGACGTGCGAGACCTTCGAGCGGGCCGGCTGCTCGAACTGGGCGCGGCGGGCCTTGTACGCCGCCTCGACATCGGCGTCGGTGACGGCCGGCGCCGGCACGCTCGCCGTCGGCAGGACCGCCGCCAGGAGCCGGCGCCGCTCCGGCTGAGTGAACTCGGCGGCATGAGCCTGGTAGTAGGCGTCCAGCTCGGCGTCGGTCGCCTGGAGCCCCTCCCCGGAGCCCGTCGGAACGAGGAGATAGCCCGCCCGCACGCGACTCCGGTCGACCTCCCACGCCTGCCGCAGCTCGGCTTCGGAGACCTTCGCGCCCTCCGCGATCAGCGCCTGCAGCCGCTGCCGGACCAGCTCCGTCCGGAAGTCGGCCTCGAAGTCGCCCGGTGCCATGGGCGGCTGGGTCATCGCGAGAAGCCGGACGTAGCGCTCGCGGGAGAACCGCCCGGCCTCCTGGAAGGCGCCGATGCGCATGATCTGCTCGGCGAGCTCGGCGTCGGAGACCACGATGCCCTCGCGGGCCGCTCCCTGGGCGACGAGGCGCTCGTCGATCAGACGCTCGACCACCTGCTCGCGGAGGCGCAACGTCCGCGGCAGCTCCTCCGTCCAGCGGTCGCCTACCATCTGCCGGGTCTGCTCGACGGCAGCCCGGTACGCACGGTCGAAGGCCACGGCCGTCACGGTGTCCCCGTCGACCGTCACGACGGCCGTCTGCCCGCCGCCCCCGCCGGAGCTCCCCGACGTCCCGAAGTACGCCAGGCTCACGACGAACGCGATCAGCACGGCGGCGAGGAGATACGGCGCCACGCGCCGCATCCAGTGCATCATGGCCATAGGGGGACTAGCCTACCACACGGCTCCGGCGGCTCCGGGCGCGCGGGGACATCGACCGGGCTCAGTGGAGCGCGAAGTACACGACGAACGCGGCCGCGGCGGCGTAGAGCAGGGGGTGGACGGCGGCCGCCCGTCCCCGGACCAGCTTGATTACGACGTAGCTCACGAATCCCGCGCCGATCCCGTTCGTGATCGAGTACGAGAATGGCATGAGCGTCATGGTGAGGAGCGCCGGGAAGCCCTCCTCCAGGTCGCCGAACGGGATCTCCCGCACGAGCGCGCACATGAGGAAGCCCACCACGATGAGCGCCGGCGCCGTGGCCTCGGGGGGCACGACGCCCGCCAAGGGCGCGGCGAAGAGCGCCAGCCCGAAGCAGAGGGCGACCACGACCGACGTCAGCCCGGTGCGGCCCCCCGCCGCCACGCCCGCCGCGGACTCGATGTAGGTGGTCGCAGAGGACGCGCTGGCGGCCCCGCCGAGGGCCGCGGCCAGGGAGTCGACCAGGAGCACCCGGTTCATCCGGGGGAGGCGCCCCTCCCGGTCGAGCCAGCGCGCCTCCGCCCCGATCCCGACCACGGTGCCCACGGTGTCGAAGAAGTCCGACAGCATGATCGAAAAGATCGCGAGACACGCGGCCAGGATGCCCAGCCGCCCGAAAACCTCGACGTTGACGCCGGCGCCGAGGGTGGAGAAGTCGGGCCAGGCAACCAGGGATGCCGGCAGCACCGCCACGCCCGGAAGGGTCCACACGCTGCCGCCGTGGAGCGCGTTCACCACGATCGCCAGGACGGTCGTGCCGAGGATCCCCAGGAGGAGGGCGGCGCGGACGCCCCGCGCCAGGAAGATGAGCGTCAGGAGGAGACCCGCCACCGCCACCAGGACCTTCGGGGTCGTCAGGGCCCCGAGCGTCACCGGGATCCCCTGGCCGGGCCGGACGACCCCTCCGTTCACCAGGCCGATGAAGAGAATGAAGAGGCCGATGCCGACCGAGATGGCGCGCTTCAACGCGAGGGGGATGGCGTTCAGCACCGCCTCGCGCACGCCCACCATGACGAGGAGCGTGATGACGACGCCCTCGAGGAAGATCACGCCCATCGCGGCCGGCCACGGAAGCTTCTGCGCCGCGATCAGCTGAAAGGCGACGACGGCGTTCAGCCCCATGCCGGAGGCGACCGCCAGGGGGTAGTTAGTGACGAGCCCCATCGCGGCCGTGGCCAGCGCCGCGACCAGGCACGTGGCGGCCAGCGTCGGGGCGAACGGGACGCCCTGGGGCTGGAGCGCGGGGATGCCGGCGAAGGACAGGATCGCCGGGTTCACGAAGATGATGTAGGCCATCACCATGAACGTCGTGAGGCCCGCCAGGACCTCCGCGCCGACGGTCGTGCCGTGCTCCTTCAGCCTGAAGTAGCCCTCCAGCATCACGCCACCTCCGGGCCGGCGCCGGCCGTCGGGTCAGCGTCCTCGCCGGACGCGTCGAGGAGGACCGGCTCCGCGCGACCGTCGGCGTCCGGCTGGACCCGGCGGGCCAGGGTGAGAAAGCCGGTGTGCGCGACCATGCGGTGGGCCGGCCGGACGGAGGGGCCGGCGATGTTCCAGGGGCGAAGGAGCGTCTCGAAGGTCTCGGCGAGCGCGAACGCCGGGTGTGCGGCGAGGGCCTCGTGGACACGCTGCGACTGGGGAATGGTGGGGACGTAGGCGCAGAAGACGCCGCCCGCGCGGAGGGCGCCGGCCGCGGCCGCTACCAGTCGCCACGGCTCGGGTAGATCCAGCACGACGCGGTCCACCTCGCGCTCCTCGATCCCAAGGTAGACGTCCTGCGCGCGGACCGTCAGCGGGACGCCCGGGCCCAGCCGCGCCTCGATGTTCCGCTGGGCCCGGCGCGCGAACTCCTCCCGCGTCTCGTAGGCGACGACGCGGCCCGTGGGACCCACCAGGCGGAGGAGCACGAGCGTCAGCGCTCCCGAGCCGAGGCCGGCCTCGACGACCGTCTCGCCAGGGCCGACGTCGGCGAAGAGCGCGATCGTCGCGAGGTCCTTCGGGTAGATGATCTGGGCGCCCCGCGGCATCTCGAGCACGTACTCGGCCAGGGTCGGCCGAAGCGCGAGGTACCGGGCCCCGCGGGTCGTCACGGCCACCATGCCCTCGGGGTGGCCCACGAGGGCGTCGTGCGGGATGAAGCCGCGGTCGGAGTGGAACGCCTGGCCGAGGCGGAGCGTCAGCAGGTGACGCTTGCCGCGGCGGAGGTCGACGAGGAGGACGACCTCCCCGGCGCGAAAGAGCGCCTCGTCGCCCATGCCGCGCTCAGGCGAAGGCGTCCAGCCCCGTGAGGTCGCGCCCGATGATCAGTGTGTGGACGTCGTGCGTCCCCTCGTAGGTGATGACGGTCTCGAGGTTCAGGAGGTGACGGATGATCGGGTGCTCGTCGACGATCCCCGCGGCGCCGAGGATGTCGCGGGCCATTCGCGCCGTCTCGAGCGCCATCCACACGTTGTTCATCTTGGCCATCGAGACCTGCTGGGGCCGGACACCAGCACCGTCCTTGAGGCGGCCGAGCTGGAGGCACAGGAACTGCGCCTTCGTGATCTCGGTCACCATCCAGACGAGCTTCCGTTGCACGAGCTGGAAGCCGGCGATGGGCTTCCCGAACTGCACGCGCGTCTGCGCGTACTGAAGCGCCCAGTCGTAGCAGGCCTGGGCGGCGCCCACCGCGCCCCAGGCGATCCCGTAGCGGGCCTGGGACAGGCAGGCCAGGGGCGCCTTCAGGCCCTTGGCGCCAGGCAGCCGGTTCTCGAGCCGGATACGGCAGTCCTGGAAGGAGAGCTCGGATGTGATCGAGGCCCGCATGGAGAACTTGCCGTGGATGTCGAGGGCGCCGAACCCCGGGGTGCCGCGCTCGACCAGGAAGCCGCCGATCTCGCCCGTCTCGTCCTTCGCCCACACGACGGCGACGTCGGCCACCGAGCCGTTCGTGATCCAGAGCTTGGTGCCGTTCAGCACGTAGTGGTCGCCCTGCCGGGCGGCGCGCGTGGCCATCCCGCCGGGATCGGAGCCGTGGTCCGGCTCGGTTAGCCCGAAGCAGCCGAGGGCCGCGCCCCGCTGGAGGGCCGGCAGCCAGCGGTCCTTCTGGGCGTCCGTCCCGTAGCGATGGATCGGGTACATGACGAGGCCGCTCTGCACCGAGGCGAAGGACCGGAGCCCGGAGTCGCCGCGCTCGAGCTCCTGCATGATGAGGCCGTAGGCGACGTTCGACAGCCCCGCGCAGCCGTAGCCCTTGAGCGTCGCGCCGAAGATGCCGAGCTCGCCCAGCGCGGGCACGAGCTCGCGCCGCAGCCGCGCGTGCTCGAAGTCGTCTTCGGCCACGGGGAGGATGCGCTCGGCGACGAAGGCGCGCACGCGGTC
>DATAFX010000134.1:0-3014 GCA_036257195.1 Candidatus Methylomirabilota bacterium
CTGATCGATGATGGCCGGCATGATCACCCTGATCCTCACAGGCTCCTCCGAGGTGTCCGGACCCAGCGCTCCCTCGTGCTCGAGAAACCTTGCGTTGCGGCACCAACTGGTCGTCCTCCAGCGCACCGTGCCGCGTCCACGGCTGCGAACCGTCGACCGTCTATTCTGGGGTCCTGCTGTCCCGCCTGTGGGCCGGCTGGACGGATGCCATCTCCATCGTGCAACCCGCCACCGTGATCCGGTGGCAGCGTACCGCCTTCCAGCTGTTCTGGGCCTGGAAGAGCCGCCGGACCGGGTCGGGCCGTCCGGCCGTCGCGCCGGAGGTCCGCGCGCTTATCCGACACATGTCGCGCGCCAACCCCCTATGGGGCGCGCCGCGGATTCACGGGGAACTCCAGAAGCTGGGCCTGGAGATCTCACAGGCGGCGGTGTCCAAGTATCTAAGCCGCCGGAACACGCCCCCGTCGCAGACCTGGCGTACGTTTCTCGACAACCACCTTCAGACCCTCGTTTCCGTGGACTTCTTCGTCGTCCCCACCGTGCTGTTCAAGGTCTTGTTCGTTTTCGTGGTCCTGGCGCACGAACGGCGGCGCGTCGTCCACATCAACGTCACCGACACCCCCACGGCCCAGTGGACGGCGCAGCAACTCGTGGAGGCCTTACCCTGGGCGACCGCCCCGCGATACGTCCTGCGCGATCGCGATGCGGTCTACGGGGTCGGGTTCTCGAGCCGCGTCCAGACCATGGGGATCCATGAAGTCAAGACGGCGCCTCAATCCCCTTGGCAGAATCCCTACGTGGAACGGCTCATCGGCACCCTCCGCCGCGAGTGCCTCGACCACGTCGTGGTGCTGAACGAAACCCATCTGCGCCGCCTGCTGAGCGCGTACCTCATCTACTACCACGGCCCGCACCCACCTCTCCCTGGAGAAGGACGCCCCGGAGCCAAGATCGGTGGAGCGACTCGACGAAGGCCGAATCGTCGAGACGCCGATGGTCGGCGGCCTCCATCATCGCTACGGTCGGCGAGCGGCGTAAGCTCCTGTCTGCGGACCGTTCCGCCTACATCGACGGCGCCGGTCGGAGCGTGCGCCTCGGTGCACTGGAACCCACTCCTCGGTGACTCCGCGCGAAGCCAAGGAGGTCCACGCTGCGTGTCCGTCGTATCAGAGGCCCATGACCACGGGCCGCAGCCGGTCCCAAGGTACCTGGATCGACTAAATGGAAGGGACAGGCAGGCAAGCCGGCGCTGACGGTGCAGCGCGCGGATCAGGTCTTGAGGCGGGGGTCGAGTGCGTCGCGGAGCCCGTCCCCCACCATGTTGATGGCCAGCACCGTGACCGTGATCGCGAGCCCCGGGAAGGTCGTGACCCACCAGGCTCGGCGGAGGAAGGCCCGGCCGTCGCTCAGCATGGCCCCCCACTCGGACGAGGGCGGCTGGGCGCCCAGGCCCAGGAAGGAGAGCGCGGCCCCGGTGAGGATGGCCCCCGCGACGCCGAGGGTCGCGACGACGATGACGGGCGCCACCACGTTCGGCAGGATGTGGCGAGCGACGATGCGCGCGTCCCGGCACCCGGTGGTCCGCGCCGCCTCGACGTAGGTCAGGGCCTTCGTCGCGAGGACCTGGCCCCGCACGAGCCGCGTGTAGATGGGCACTCCGGCGATCCCGACCGCCAGCATCACGTTGTTGAGGCTCGGGCGGAGCACCGCCACGATGCCGAGCGCGAGGAGGATGCTCGGGAACGCCAGCATGACGTCGATCACGCGCATCACGACCAGGTCGATCCACCGTCCGTAGTAGCCCGAGAGGAGCCCGAGGAGCATCCCGCCGGACGCGGCGATCCCGACGGCGATGATGCCCACCTGGAGCGAGGCGGACGCACCGTGGAGGATGCGGCTCAAGACGTCCCGCCCGTACTGGTCCGTCCCCAGGAGGTGTGCGCCCCCCGGCGCGCGGAGGACGCGGTCCGCGTCCGTGAGGGTCGGATCGTAGGGGGCGAGGGCGGGCGCCAACACGGCCGCCGCCACCAGCACGCCCACGACCAGGACGCCCAGCACCGCCCCGCGGTTCCGGCGGAACTCGCGCGACCCCTCCCACCGCGTCATGTCGGCCAGCCCCGCGCGGAGCTACTCATACCGGATCCGCGGGTCGGTCAGCGCGTAGCCGAGGTCCACCAGGAGGTTCACGAGCACGTAGGCGCTGGCCGTGAAGAGGACGATGCCCTGGACCAGGGGGAAGTCCTTGTAGAGGATCGCGCCGACCAGGAGCCGGCCGATGCCCTGCCGCGCGAACACGGTCTCGATGACGACCGTCCCGCCGAGGAGCGCCCCGAACTGGAGCCCCACGATCGTGATGACCGGGATCAGCGCGTTCCGGAGGGCGTGGCGGTAGACGACCCGGCGCTCGGCGAGCCCCTTCGACCGGGCCGTCGTCACGTACTCGATCCGCAGCACCTCCAGCATGCTCGAGCGGACGAGGCGCGCGATGACGCCGGCCGCGCCGTAGCCGAGCGTCAGGGCCGGGAGGACGAGGCGGGCGAGGCCGCCCTGGCCCGTCGCCGGGAGCCAGCCGAGCTGGAGCGCGAAGAAGAAGATGAGCATGAGCCCCAGCCAGAACGCGGGCATGGACACGCCGCCGAGGGCGAGCGCCATGCAGAGGGTGTCCGCCCACGAGCCCCGATGGGTCGCCGCGGCGACGCCGAGGACGACGCCCACGACGACGGCCAGCGCCAGGCCGGCGAGCGTGAGCTGCACCGTGCTGGGGAGCTGGGCGAGGATCTCGTCCAGGACGGGGCGCCGCGACTGGAGCGAGCGCCCGAGGTCGCCCGAGAGCGCCCGCCCGAGGAACCGCGCGTACTGGACGTGGAGGGGCGCGTCGAAGCCGAGCTCCCGCCGGAGGCGCGCGAGGTCCTGGGCGGAGGTCACCGCCTCGCCGAGGATGATCTGGGCAGGGTCCCCCGGCAGGAGGTGGAGCATCGAGAAGACGAGGATCGAGACGCCGAGGAGGACGGGGA
>DATAFX010000028.1:0-36029 GCA_036257195.1 Candidatus Methylomirabilota bacterium
ACGGATGGGTCCGGCAGGCCGACCGTGGCGAACGTGGGCAGCCCTTGACTCACGTCCACCTCGACCCGGACCAGCGCCGCCTCGACGCCAGCGAGGCAGGCGGAGAAGACCCGCGCGAGCACTATCTGCTCGAGGCCGGGGGTGACGCTCGCCCGTCCGGGACCGCTCCTCCGCCATCCGCCCAGGACACGCCGAGAGTCGCTTGCAAGCAGTGCTCCGGGGAGTGATGCGCCCGGATGCCCGTGGATTTGCCCGCCACACCCCCGCTCAGACCCTCCCGTCGGCGGACCCTTCGCGATACGCGGTGTATCGGTCGGGTGCGTTTCGAGACCAGGACCGGCCGCCGCCACGCGGGGCGGATCCGTCAGGACGTCTACTCGGCCGGTGACGTCCGGGGAGGGCCAGCTCGAGCGAGTAGGCCCGCTCCACGCTCCTCCGGGCAGCGGTCCCCATCGCGGCGGTGGCGGCGCGGTCGCCGCGCAGAAGGCCCAGGGCGCGGACCCAGTCGTCCTCGGTGTCGCGAAGGCGTCGTTGCCGCTGAAGCGATCGACCATTGTCAACCCGCCTCGGGGCACCGCGCGGCGGGCGGGTATTGGACAGCCGGGCACTGTCCCGAAGGACAGTTGCGCGGCAGCCCGCCGCCGGGCGACACTACATTGCTACTCGTCGCCCGCCCCGTGATCGCGCGACGGTCAGGCCGTCGGGCGCCGCGTTCAGCACTCACGCTCCGCGATCGTCGCATGGTGAAGCGAAGAGCCGTCAAGGGGTCCTCGCCCGCTTCGTCGCCGGCCGCGCCGGCGCGGCGCCGCGCGCCGTCGCTGTCGTCCGCCCGAGTGGCCCGATGAGCGGTGCGCCGCCAGCCGCGGCGGGAGGCGTCGAGGCACCCGGGCCTCCGGGTCTGCCCCGGGTGGGGCACCTCCGCGCCTTCCTCCGCGACAAGCTCGGGTTTCTCGCGGCGAGCGCGGCCACGTACGGCGACGTCGTGCGGCTGGAGCTCGGCGCCCCCACGTACCTCGTCAGTCATCCCGATGACCTCCGGTACATCCTCCTCTCGAACTCCGACAACTACGCGAAGACGCACCGCATCGTTGGCCGCCGAGGCCGGCGCTTCTTCGGTGACGGCATCGTGACGGTCGGCGGCCTGGCGCACCAGCGTCAGCGCCGCCTCCTGCAGCCGGCCTTTCACAAGGACGCCATCGAACCCTTCGCCGCGCTCATGGTGCGGGAGGCGGAAACGAGGCTCGCGCGCTGGCGGGACGGCGCGGAGGTCGACCTCAACGCGGACATCCTCGACCTCACGCAGCGGATCATGATGCGCGTCCTGCTGAGTCGCGAGTCCGAGGCCGAGGTGGCGCGCTTCGCGCGCGCGATCAACCAGCGGCGGCGCCACCAGGAGTACCTCCTGGGCCGCGTTTTTCCGATCCCCGACGCCGTGCCGACGCGGAGCAACCGCGCGTACCG
Organism: Candidatus Methylomirabilota bacterium; assembly: GCA_036257195.1. Classification (GTDB taxonomy): domain Bacteria; phylum Methylomirabilota; class Methylomirabilia; order Rokubacteriales; family DASRDR01; genus DASRDR01. The sequence goes on from DATAFX010000028.1 coordinate 1,462, forward strand.
TCGCGCGAGCCGCGAGATCGACGCGATCATCGCCGGCGCCGTCCGCCGGCGCCGCGACGCCGGCCCGGAGCCGGGGGACATGCTGTCGATGCTCGTCCACGCCCGCTATGACGACGGGAGCGGCATGAGCGACCGGCAGATCCGCGACGAGGCGCGGACGCTAGCGATCGGCGGGTACGAGACGCTCGCCGAGGCCCTATGCTGGACGTGGTACGCCCTCGCGATGTCGCCCGCGGCCGAGGCGACAATGGCCGTGGAGGCGGCCGCCCTCCCGGCGGACCGCCCGCCCGGCGTCGCCGACCTGCCTCGGCTCGGCTACTGCCGCATGGCGCTCGCCGAAGGGATGCGCCTCTACCCGCCCACGTGGATCTTCGTGCGCGTCGCCCAGTCCAGCGACGTGCTGCCGAGCGGGGTCCGCGTCCCTGCGGGGGCGAAGGTGTACGTCTCCCAGTGGGTGATCCATCGGAATCCGCGCTACTATCCCGACCCCCAGCGGTTCGACCCCGAGCGCTTCCGCCCTGACGCGCGGTCCGCGCGACCGCGATTCGTCTACATCCCCTTCGGCGGCGGACGGCGCCTGTGCATCGGGGAGGAGTTCGCCTGGCTGGAGGGCGTGCTCCTCCTCGCGTGCGTGGCCCGGCGCTTCCGCCTCGATCTCATGCCCGGCCAGGTGATCGAGCCTGATCCAAACGTCACTCTCCGGCCGAAGCGAGGGATCCGGATGCGGCTCGTCGCGCGATGAGCGGGGCAGGCGCGTGCGTTCCCCGGGTCGTGATGCTCGACCCCGGGAACTTCATCCCGTACTACGTCGACAAGCTCTGCCGCGGCCTGCGCGAGGAGCTGGACCTCGCCGTACGCGTGATCACGTCGCCACCCTTGTTCGAGCGCGTGGACCCCGAGGGGCTCTACGAGGTCGATCCGCTCTTCTTCCCCCGGCTCGACGGCCGCAAGAGCACGGCGCTACGGCGGCTGCGGCGCGTGCGCCAGGCCATGAAGGCGGCCAGTTACCCGGCGGGTCTCCTCCGCACGTGGCGCGCGCTCGTGGACGGGCCGGCCGGCGTGCTCCACGTGCAGTTTGCCCTCGTCCCCGCGCTCGACTGCGTGCTCCTGCAGGCGCTCAAGCGGCGCGGCTGGCGCGTCGTCTACACCGCGCATGACGCGGTGCCCGAGCCGAAACGCGCGGCCCACCGCGCGCACGGCCGGCTGCTCGCGCTGGCGGACGCGGTCATCGTCCACACCCGGCGGCAGGCGCGCCAGGTCGCCGGCGCCTATGCCCAGGTGACGCCGCGTCTCCACGTCATCGCGCACGGCGCCGACATCTTCCCCCTGCCCGCCGCCGCCGAGCGCCGGGAGGCGCGCCGCCGGATCGGCGTCGAGCCCGATCGCCCGTTTCTGCTGCACTTCGGGATGCTGAAGCCGTACAAGGGCATCGAGTACCTGGTCGCGGCGATGCCCGACGTGCTGGCCCGGTTTCCCTCCGCCCTACTCGTCATCGCGGGAGCGCCGCTCATGCCCCTCGGGCCGCTCCGACGGCAGATCGCGCAGCTCGGGCTCGGGAGCGCGGTGTCGCTGCGCCCGCGGTTCGTCCCCACGCACGAGGTGGCGCAGTACATGCGGGCGGCGGACGTCGTGATCGCCCCGTACGTGCAGATCGGCGCGAGCGGCGTCATCCCGCTCGCCCAAGGCCACGGCCGTCCGGTGATCGTCACGCGCGTCGGTGGACTGCCGGAGTTCGTCGAGGACGATGAGAGCGGCTTCGTCGTTCCCGAGCGGTCTCCCGCCGCACTGGCCGACGCGATCGCTCGGGGTCTCCGAGACCCGGAAGCGCTCGCCGACATGGGCCGGCGCGGGTGGGCGCGGGTCGGGCGGGAGCGCAGGTGGTCGGATGTCGCGCGGCAGACGTACGCGCTGTACGACCCAGCCGGCGCCCGGGACGTCCGCCTGCCCCGGGCCGGCACCTGACCGATGCGATCCGAGCGCGCCCTCCTCTTCGTGGGCGCTCATCCCGACGATGAGTCGTTCGGGCCCGGCGCCACCCTGGCGAAGTACGCAGCCGAAGGTGTGAGGGTAGTCTACGCCTGCGCGACGCGGGGCGAGGCGGGGACTGTCGACACGCCCCACCTCCGCGGATTCGGCAGCGTCGGCGATCTCCGCTGGGCCGAGCTCGCCTGCGCCGCGGAACAGCTGGGGCTGGCCGCCGTCGTTCCCCTCGGCTACCGGGACTCGGGCATGGCCGGCGCCCCCGACAACCACCACCCCCGCGCCCTCGTGGCCGCGCCGCCCGAGGAGGTGACACGCGACGTCGTGGGCACCATCCGCGCCGTGCGTCCGCAGGTGGTGATCACCTTCGACCCGCTCGGCGGGTACCGCCATCCCGATCACATCGCGATTCACGCGGCCACGGTGCGCGCTTTCCACGCGGCCGAGGACCCACACCGATTCCCGGGGGCCGGGCCGCCCTTCCGACCCCAGAAGCTCTACTTCTGGGTGCCGCGCCGCGCATCGTTGCGCTTGACGGTCCGCGTGCTTCGCCTCCTCGGACGTGACCCCGCCCGCGTGGGCAGGAACCGCGACGTGGACCTTGCCGACATCGCCGCCGTCGAGTTCCCCGTGCACGCGCGGGTCCGCGTGGGCCGGGGCGCGGTGGGCCAGAAGCACGCGGCGCAGGCGTGCCACCTGAGCCAGCTCGGCGGGCGTGGCGCGGTCCGGCGGGCGCTTGCGCTCGCCGCGCGCTGTCGCGCCGCACGAGATCTGTACATGCGCGCGCATCCGACGCCCGTCGCGGGGAGCGCCGCGGAGGCGGACCTGTTCGAGGGAGTCCGATGACGGGCGCGCTCCGGCTCGGGTTCGCCGGATGCGGCGAGGTCGCGGTGGAGAAGCACATGCCGGCGGTCGCCGAGCTTAGGGACATCGAGGTGGTGGCCGTCGCGGATGCTGATCCCCAGCGTCTGGACGCCGTCCACCGGCGCTTCGGCGTTCCCCACCGCTACGCCGACGTCGCCCGGCTGCTCGCCCATCCGGGCCTTGAGGCCGTCGCGATCTGTCTGCCGCCCCGCCTGCAGGTCGACGCCGCGCTCGCCGCCGTGAAGGCGGGCAAGCACGTGTGGGTGGAGCCGCCGCTCGGGCTGTCGCTCGGCGAGTGCGACCGGCTCATCGATGGGGCGGCCGAATCGACCTCGACGGTGATCGTGGGCTTTCACATGCGGTGGCACCGTCTCGTTCAGCAGGCGCGCGACATCGTCCGGAGCGGTCGCCTCGGCCCGCTGCAATCGGTCCGGGCGGTGTGGAACAGCCCGCGCGACGACGACACGCTGCCGGAGTGGCGACGTCACCGCCGCCTGGGAGGCGGCGCACTGGTCGAGATCGCGCTCGAGCACTTCGACCTCTGGCGCCATCTCCTCGAGAGCGAGGTCGAGGAGATCTTCGCGTACAGCGCCGGCGACCGGTGGGAGGACGAGGCCGCGGTGGTCTCCGGGCGCATGGCGAGCGGCGTCCTCGTCTCCGCCGTTCTGTCCGAGCGCGCGAACCACGCCGTGGAGTTCGAGATCGCAGGCAAGGCCGGGCGGTTGCGCGTCGCGTGCATCCGGTTCGAGGGCCTTGAATTCTACCCGACGTACACGATGCCGAGCTCAGCGCGCGCGCGGCTGGGCCGGGCCGCTCACTTCCTGCGCGAGCTGCCCGCGGCGCTGCCGCGGATGCACCGGGCGGGCGACTATCGCCTCTCGTACCGGGAGCAGTGGCGTCACTTCCACGACGCCATCCGCACCGGTGCGCCGGTCGGGGCAACACTCGCCGACGGGCGGCAGGCCCTCGCCGTGACACTCGCCGCCGCCGAGTCCACGGTTCGGCGCCGCCCCATCATCGTCGGCGAACTCCCTCCGACCACCGCCCTCGACACGGCGCCCGGCCACGCCGGACCGCCGTCCGGGCCCGCCGGATCCCCATCCTCGACGCTGTAATCGGTTCGTCCGAGAGGCAGATGCCCGAGGCCGGTCGTTCGAGCGGCGCGGTCGATCAGGCCCACCACTCCGCCCCGCCGTCCCCGGGGTGGTGGGCTTGATCTGCCGTGGGGTCAGGCGCCAGGACGGCGGGACCCGGCGGCGGCTTGGCGGCGAGGCCGAGCGCGGCCAAGAGCCGGCGCACGGCGTGCGGCTCCGTCCCCGCCCCCAGGATCCGCCGCGGCCCAGCGCAGCGGTCACAGACGAGCACCTCAATCGCGAACACCAGTGCAGGAGATGAGCCCAGGACCAGCGTCGCGGGGCTGGCACGCCGCCCGCGCGTCAGCCGGCGACGGCTCCGGCATGATGGCCGATCTCCAGGGCGGCGAGCCGCTCCAGCAGCTCCACGGGATCGAGGAGGAGGGGGTGGACCCGGCTCGCCGATTCCGCCGCCTTGCTCCGCGGCCGAGGCGATCACGACCGGCCGGCGCGCTGCCGATGCGTTTCCTTGTGGGGCCGGCTCACCGGGCGCTAGACTGGACTCACCGCGCACAGGCACGGCGGCAACATCCGCAGGCTGGGTTCCGGACCGGCGCGCCTCCAGGCGACCCGGCCCCACACCGATGACCCGCCGGGGTGATGCGCGGCCTTCCGGCAGCGCGGGGAGGCCTTGCCATCAGCGACTCAGCCTCCGAACAAGCCGGCCTGGGACCCTGGCTCTTCGCCGAGCTCCGGCGGCAGGCTCCGGACTTCCCGAGGAGATCTCCGACGTGACCCCCCTCACCGACGGTGGGCTCTGCCTGGACTCCCTGGCTCTGCTGAGCCTCCTGGCCGCCATCGAGGACCGATGCCACCTCGTTCTGCGGGAGGCCGAGGTCACGCCGGAGAACTTCGGCACGGCCGGACGCGTGCCCGCCTTCGTCGCCAGGCGGCTCGGCGGCGAGTCGGCGCCGCGGCCGGCGGTAAGGATCGCGGCGAGGACGGTGTTCTCGTCGGTGAGGAGGGCCTGGTGTTCCGGATAGCGGATGGTGAGCGTCAGGGGAGCAAGCCGCTCGTAGTGGACGGTGCGGACCTCCTGATGGTGGAGGCCGTCGGCGTCGGTCGCCGTAATGCGGGGCATCATCCCAGGCGAGGACATGAGCGAGGTGGGGTCGGCTTGGCGTTAGGCGTACCGAATGAGCGCCACTATCCGGGTCGCGCGCGCGGTGAGCATGATGGGTGGAATCGGGGTTGCGGTAGCCGTGGCATGGATCGGAGCGGGCTATGCCCTCAGATTCAATGGCGGTGTCGATGAGTGGTTCCACTGGCTGACGCCCCTTGTGCCGCCGCCCGTCGTGATCGTCGGCATTGCCGCCATGAATCGCATGAGGGCACGCAAGCACATCGCCCGAGGGCTTGTGACCGGCGTCGTCGTTGCGTCAGGCTTGTATCTGATCGTTCCCGCGTTCTACCTCGCCACGCAGTTCGAGGTAATCGCCGGGAATGGGACGGCATTCTGGGGGCTGGTGTTCGTACCGGTCGTGATCATCTGGCTTCCCCGGACTGCGGTCGGGATACTGACCGGAGCGAGCATCGGGGCTGTGGTGAGGGTCAAGAGGGGAAACGAGCCGCGCTGAGATAGATGGCATCGTCCCGATGCCTAATGACAGACCCGTGGTCCGGCGGACAATGGAAGCGCGGAACCGATCCTATCGAAGTTCGGGACTGAGAGTCAGGTAAACGTGGCCGAGGCGCGTCGGGAGGGAACACATGGCCGGATCCGCAACTGGGAGAGCGCCCATCCCGCAGGATCAGAGCCCTACGAGCCGGACCCGACGTGAGATGCTCGCGCGGCGCGGCGTGACGCTCTCGACGCTGCTCGCCGTCCTCCTCCTCGCCGCCGGAGCGCACGCCGCACCGGACGAGGCCGCCCTGGGCCAGGCCGAGGGCTATCCGGTCTGTGCCCCGTCCCTACGGACGGAGACGCGGTGCCTGATCGGAAATACGAGTCGCTTCGACGAGGTGTACCCGGCGCGCCGAGTGTCCCGAGGGGCAGAAGCACGGCCCCTCAAGCGCGCGACGGCCGAGCCGGCGCTCCGCTACACCTTCGGGTTCCGGAGCAACGGGCTGGACGACTACCTCGCGCGGAACCGCACCACGGGCCTGTTGATCCTGAAGGGCGACTCCATCCTCGCCGAGCGTTACCAGTACGACCGCACACCCGCGCACCGCATGAGCTCCTACTCGATGGCCAAGACGATCGTGGCCATGCTCGTGGGAATCGCCCTGTCCGACGGCCGCATCCGCTCGCTCGACGATCGCGCCGAGGACTACGCCGCGGAGCTCAAGGGAACGGCCTACGGCGAGACCCCGATCCGCCACCTGCTCACGATGTCCTCCGGCGTCCGGTTCACCGAGTACTACAGCGGCAGCGACGACGTCACGACGCTCGTGCGGCTCTCGGTCCTGGGTGAGAGCCCGGGCGGCCCCGAGACGGTGAAGCCCTTCGGCAAGCGCGATCGAAAGCCCGGTGAGCGGTTCTCCTACTCGTCGGGCGAGACGCAGGTCCTCGGCCTGGTGCTGCGCGGGGCCACGGGGAGCCCGCTGGCCGATTACCTGTCGGCCAAGATCTGGCAGCCGATAGGCGCCGAGGCCGACGCGTCCTGGGGCATCGACAAGGGCGGCTACGAGGCCGCGTACTTCGCCGTCAGTGCGACGCTGCGCGACTACGCGCGGCTCGGCATGGTGCTCGCGAACGACGGCGCGCTAGACGGCCGGCAGATCATCCCCGCCGACTGGGTGCGCGCGGCGACCACGCCGCCGGCCCGGCAGTTCGAGCCGGGGCGCGCGCACCCGTTCTACGGCTACGGCTATCAGACATGGATCCTGCCCGGCCCAGAGCGCCAGTTCGTGCTGCGGGGCCTCCGGGGCCAGGCCGTGTTCGTCGACCCGAAGTCGAAGCTCGTGATGGTCCACACCGCGGCGCGCGAGATCGGCGACCCGGCCCCGGAGCTGAATCCGCTCTGGCTCGCCGTCGTGCACGATCTGGCCGACTGAGCAGGGGTGCGGAGCGCGGAGCCGCCCAGGTTCCGCGGCCGTGCCCGAGCGCCGCTCGGACCACGGCAACGCGTCCGGGGCGGTAACGTAGGCGGCGGCAAAGCGCGATGCGGTAGCATGGCGGGTGCGCATGAGCGAGCAGGCCGACGATCCCCTTGCTCAGGCCGCCGCCCGCGGCATGAGCGTGGCATACCATGCGGCCATCGATCCCGGCCGGATGGCGATCCTCTCACCCGCTGGTCGGCGCAGCTTCGGCGAGCTCACGCCGCGATGCTTCAGTCGACAAATATCACATCTTGATGTAGCGCGTTCATTGCGATTCGTGACGTCGTGCGGTTACATCTGACCTTCATGAAACGACGTGATTTCGTGAATCTCGTGGGAGCAGGTGGCGCGCTCGGTTTCTTCGAAACGTTGAGTGCGATGGGCCTCGTCAAGCTGCCACATGCCGAGCCGTGGACGCCCTTGCCGCAGGATTCAGGACAGGGTATGCGAGTCGCTGTCCTGGGCGCCGGGGTGGCTGGATTGGTCGCGGCTCTGGAACTCCGTCGTGCCGGGTTTCAGTGCACCGTCCTGGAAGCGCTCAGTCGGCCGGGAGGACGGAACTGGACTCTGCGTGGCGGCGATCGCATCGAGGAGACCGCTTCGGTGCAATCCGTGAGCTGGGATCGTGACCCTGAGCTCTACTTCAATGCGGGGCCGGCCCGACTCAACCAGGACCACGTGACCGTCCTGCGGTACTGCCGCGAGCTTGGCGTTCCGCTCGAGGTGTTCGTGAACGATAACCGGTCCACGCTGATTCAGGCTGATGGGGTGTTCGCAGGAGCTCCGCAATCCGCAGGACGGGTCGTGGCCGACGCGCGTGGCTGGATCGCCGAGATGGCCGCGCGGCAAGCCACCAAACCCGAGCTTCGCGAGTTTCTTCGGCACTTCGGCGATCTCGACGAAACCCTGCGCTACAAAGGTTCCACTCGAGCGGGGTTTGCGACGCCGCGCGGCATTCATCCAGAACAGCAGGGAAGCCCGCACCCACCGCTCTCGCTCGAAGAGATCCTCAAGGTCACGACCTGGCACGACGCCGTTTCGTTTCAGGAAACGCGAGGAATGACGCCGACGATGTTCCAGCCAGTCGGCGGGATGGACGCGATTCCTCGAGCGTTCGCTCGGGTGCTCGGGCCGATGATTCGCTATCAGGCCGAGGTCGTGTCAATCAGGCGTAGTGGCGCCGGGGCGCGGGTGTCCTGGCGGGACCGTAACCGTGATCAGATCCAGGTCCTGGACGCGGATTTCGTTGTGTGCACTATCCCTCTCCCTCCGCTCAGCCGGATCGATACCGATTTTCCTGCAGAAGTGCGACGAGCCATTCGCGTCGGAGCCGCCGCCTACGTTCCGGCAGTGAAGGTGGCGTTCGAGGCGAATCGTTGGTGGGAGACGGACCTCGGTATCTACGGCGGGATTACATGGACGAGTCGCGACATTGGTCAGATCTGGTACCCTTCGTCGGGTTTCAATCGCCGAAAAGGCATCCTGCTCGGGGCGTACATCTGGAACACAAGGTTGGGCAACAGGTTCGGGGCAATGCGACCCGAGAGGCGTATTGCGGCCGCGCGCGATGGAGTCGATCAGCTGCATCCGGGCTATGGGCGTCAGGTCGATCGCGGCATTAGTGTCGCCTGGTCAAAGCTGCCCTATGCGGGCGGCGGCTGGGTGGACCGTGGCAACGAAGCGTGGAGTAACGCCTATCCCGTTATGCGGAGGCCTGTAGGCCCAGTCTATTTCGCGGGCGAGCACATGAGCATGCTCAACCAGTGGCAGGAGGGCGCAATGCGATCGGCTCAGGAAGTGGTAACAGCGATCGCGGGCGAGGCGGCACGCCCACGTTAGACACAGTTGGCAAGTCGTTGCGCACAAGGCTATTCGGGCCGTGACTTCGCGTTGATTCGAGCGTCGAGGCCCTAGGACCCGGCTGGTTGGTCCGTTACGTTTCGTTGCGACCCACGGGGGCGACTTGGCTTCGACGGGGTCGGTGAAACTGTGGCTGCGTGCCCAGATCCTGAGTCCTGGTAAATCCCTCTGGCTCACATCCACCTCGACCCGGACCAGCGCCGCCTCGACCCCAGCCAGGCAGGCGGAGAAGACACGCGCGAGCACTACCCGCTCGAGGCCGCGTCCTGGACCAGGGCCAGTGCCACCCACACCCACCGCTCGTTAGCGTGACGCTCGCCCGTCCGGGACCGCTCCTCCGCCATCCGCCCAGGACACGCCGAGAGTCGCTTGCAAGCAGTGCTCCGGGGAGTGATGCGCCCGGATGCCCGTGGATTTGCCCGCAACACCCCCGCTCAGACCCTCCCGTCGGCGGACCCTTCGCGATACGCGGTGTATCGGTCGGGTGCGTTTCGAGACCAGGACCGGCCGCCGCCACGCGGGGCGGATCCGTCAGGACGTCCAGCCGTCGAGGTCGAACGCGTGCCTGAGGTGCCGCACGCCGGTGACGCCCCCCGCCTCGTCCAGCGACACCCCGACCACGTCGAAGCGGCAGGAGCGTTCGCCGAGGCGGTGCGCCGCAAGGTAGCCGAGAGCGAGCCTGGCGAGGCGAGCACGCTTCCGGGCATTGACCGCCGCCTCCGGCGGATCGCCGGACGAACCCCGGCGCGCCTTCACTTCCACGAACACGAGCGTTCGCCCGTCCCGGGCGAGGAGATCGATCTCGCCCAGCCGGGACCGCAGGTTCCGGGCGAGAATCAGGAGACCGTGCCGCTCGAGGAAGCGGGCGGCCGCCGCCTCCCCCGCCACGCCGAGGCCCCGAGTCGGCACCCGGAGGCGATCGCGTCGAGATGCCACGCCACTCGTCCGTGCAAGAAGACGACCACCAGGTCCAATCGAGCGCCGCTCCAGATAACCGGCGCCTTCCCCACGGGACACGAAAGGCATGGCGCCATCCGGAGTGCGGAAACGGTCAGCGCCGAGCGGTGGCCAGGAGCTCCACCATCTCGCCGAACCCGCGCGCCCGGGCGTGGGCAAGCGGCGTGACACCATGGCGGTCGGCGAGATCGACGGCGGCACCCGCCGCGACGAGGATGCGGAGGACGGCCACGTGGCGCGTCCCGCCGTCTCCGAGGATCACCGCCTCCAGCAGCGCCGTCCAGCCGAGGTTGTTGACGTGGTCGAGCGGGGCGCCGGCCTCGGCAAGGATCCGGACCACCTCGGCGTGGCCGAGGTGCGCCGCGGCGATGAGGGCCGTGCCGTCGTAGGGGCTCGTGACGTTGCGCGGGCTCGCGCCGAGCCGGAGGGCGAGCCGCACCGTCTCCGCGTCGCCGCGGACAGCGGCGATCGTGACGATGTCGTAGCGCTGCGCCTCGAGGGCGTTTGGATCGGCGCCGCCCTGGACCAGGGCGCGCATCGCCTCGGCTTTCGCGCCGAAGGCGGCGACGTGGAGCGGGGTGCGGCCGCGGCTGTCCCGGGCCCCCGGGTCGGCGCCCTCGGCGATGAGCCGGCGGATCTCGGCGGCGTCACCCAGGGTCGCCGCCCGGTGGAGCCCCGTGTATGCCCGCGTCTCGTCCGCGTCGGGTGCGACCTGTGGGCGACTGTCCCGGGACGGGAGCAGAACGATCAGTCCCGCCAGGAGGAGCCCGGCGGCCCGGGTCCCAATCCGGCGCACGCCCGCCGGGACGTCAGTCCGAGCCCGGCGAGGGCAGCTCCACGCCCTCGAGCGGATCCGAGCCGGGATGGTAGTACATCCACTCGGCGGCGCCCTCGGCGACGGTGCGATTGAGGGCGCGCGCCTGGCGCTCGCCCAGGTCACGCACGATCTCGCCGGCCTGAGCATGACGGGCCACGATCAGGGCGTGCCGAGCATCGAGTGGAACGCGGACCTCGTGGGCGGAGCCGAGGCCCACCTGGTAGAGCTTCGCCGCCGCGGATGGCGCCCAGAGCACGACGGGCGTGTCGCTCGTGAGCAGCACCGGGGCGGGAAACCGGACGACCTGCCAGGTGCGGGAGGTCAGCTGGCGCGCGAGCGCGGGCAGCGAGGCCAGCGAACGCCCGAGCGGCGGCCGACCCGGAAGCATCACATCCGGGGCGACGCGGGACGGCGCGGCGCCAGGGCTCTGGGCGCCGCCGCCGGCCGCGGTCTCGGTCCCCGGGTCCGCCGCCTCCTCGGACTCCTCCCGCGCCGCCTCGGCCTCCTCGATGGTCGAGACGATGAGCTGGCTCACGAGGCTTGCGGCGCGCCCCGCTTCAGCCCGGTGGTACCGCCCGAGGAGGAGCTGGACGGCGAGCACGAGGGCGAGGCTCGCGCGGTCGGGCTCCCGCGGCGGGAAAGCGCCGGCCGTGATCCGCCGGACGGCGTCGCCGGCCCGCCCCTCCGCCTCGGCGAGGAGTCGGCCCAGCGCGCCGGCATCCGGGCGGCCGGTCGCGAGCTCGTAGCCTCCGAGCTCGGTAACCGCCGCGTCCACAGAGACGAGCCGCCGTCGCGTTCGATCCCGGCGCTCGGCCATGAGCTGGCCCGCGTCGTCGGCGAAGCCCGCGAGGAGGAAGCGGGGGACGAGCCGGTGCGCGAGGGCGGGCTGGCTCACATCAGGAACGGTAGCTCGGGCGATGAGTCCACGGATCCCACGTCGACGCTCCCGACGCCGCCCACGCCATGGAACGAGCGTCGGTGGAGCGGGCACGGCCCCAACCGCGCGAGGGCCTCGATGTGAGCGGCCGTCGCATAGCCCTTGTGCTGGCGGAAGCCGTACTGGGGATAGCGACGGTCGGCGCGCACCATGAGCGTGTCGCGGGCAACCTTGGCGAGGATCGAAGCCGCGGCCACCGAGGCCGAGCGGCGATCGCCAGCGATGATCGCGCGCTGGGTGCAGGTCACGCCAGGGATCCGCAGGTGGCCGTCGACGAGGACGAGGCCGGGCGGGATCCGGAGCTGCCCGAGCGCCGCCCGCATGGCGTACCAGGTCGCCTGGAGGACGTTGACCGTGTCGATCCGCCGCGGGCCGACGCGTCCCACGCCCCAGGCCAGCGCGTGGGCGCGAATCTCGCGGGCCAGCCGCCGGCGCTGGCGGCCGGTCAGAAGCTTCGAGTCACGGAGCCCGTCGACCGGGGCCGTCGGGTCGAGGATCACGGCCGCGGCCACCACGGGTCCGGCCAGGGGCCCGCGCCCGACCTCGTCGACGCCCGCGACCCAGAGTCCCCGAGCCCAGGCCCCGCGCTCCTGGGCGTAGAGGTCCTCCTCGAGGTCGAACAACCCTGCCTGCAGGGGACCGGAGCGGCGCCGGCGCACTCGGGGGCATGCCCGCCCGGTTCGCCGACGGAGCGCCGGCGAGCCGGGAAGCTCGTCGAGTGGCTACTCCGTGCTCGCGGCGGGCGCCGCGGCGGCGGCGGGTCTCTCCTGCCGCTTCTCTCGGAGTCGGGCGGCCTTCCCGGTACGCGCCCGCAGGTAGTAGAGCTTGGAACGCCTGACGTGCCCGGACTTCACCACCTGGACGCGCTCGACCCGTGGGGAGTGGAGCGGGAAGGTCCGCTCGACGCCAACCCCGTACGATACGCGCCGGACCGTGAAGGTCGCGCGCGCGCCCTCACCACGCTTCCGGATGATGGTCCCCTCGAAGATCTGCACCCGCTCCTTCTCGCCCTCGATCACCTTCACGTGGACCCGCACGCTGTCTCCGGGGGCAAAGGCACCGCGGTCCCGCTTGAGGGCGCCTGCCTCCACCACCGCGATCGCATTCGTCGCCATGTTCGTCTCCTCGGTGCGTGTGCTGCGACGTCACTCGCTCGTTCGCGTCAGCTCGCCGCTGCGCGCCATCTCGTCCATCCACTCGCGTTCCTCGCGGCTCGGCGGCACGGCCTCCAGGAGGTCCGGCCGGCGGGCCAGCGTGCGTCGAAGGGCCTCCCGACGGCGCCACCAGGCGATCCGGCCGTGATCCCCGGACAGGAGGACCTCCGGCACCCGGAAGCCGCGGAACTCCGCGGGCCGCGTGTACTGCGGGTAGTCGAGCCGCCCGGCGGCGAACGACTCGCGCGCCGCGCCGGCCGGGTCGCCGAGGACCCCCGGCAGGAGCCGGACCACCGCATCCAGCACGACCAGCGCCGGTAGCTCGCCGCCCGTCAGCACGTAGTCGCCGATCGAGATCTCCTCATCGACGAGCTCAGCCCGGACGCGCTCGTCGACCCCCTCGTAGTGCCCACAGAGGAGCACCAGGTGCGTCTCCTTGGCCAGGCGCTCCGCGACCGGCTGCGTGAACGTGGGGCCCTGCGGGCAGAGGAGGACGACGCGGCTCTCCGGCCCGCGGAGGGCGTCCACCGCGGCGAAGAGGGGCTCGGGCTTCAGCACCATGCCGCCGCCCCCGCCGAACGGATAGTCGTCCGCGACCCGGTGCCGACCCTCCGTGTAGTCGCGGAGATCCACGACCCGAATCTCGACGGCGCCCCGCTCCCGGGCCACGCGGAGCATCGACTCGTCGAGCACCGCCGGGAGCATCCCCGGAAAGAGCGTCACCACGTCGATCCGCGTCACGCGTCGAGCTCCACGAGCCCCTCGGGGGGCCGCGCCACCACGCGCCGCGCCGCGAGGTCCACCCGCTCGACGAGCGCCGCCACCGCGGGGAGGGACCACGCCCGATCGCCTCGCTGAACCGTCCAATAGTCGTGCTCGGGGCCCGCGAGGACCTCCCTGATCGTGCCGAGGCTCATGCCCTCCGGAGTCTCCACCACGCACCCCACCAGGTCGAACGCGTAGTAGCGGTCCGGCGGCAGCGGCCTGACCGACGCGCGCGGGATCGTGACGAGCCGACCGACGAGCGCCTCGGCGTCGGTCATGGTGTCGCTTCCGGCGAGCTTCACGACCGGGACTGGCCCCTGGAACCAGACGGCCTCCACGTCGTGCCGCTCCCCCGCGGCCGGCGGCACGAGCCAGCATTCCCGCAGGTCGGCGAGCCGCTCCGGAGCATCGGTCAAGGGCTCGACGCGCACCTCGCCCCGCCGGCCCTGAGGCCGGACGATCCGGCCGACCGCGACCAGCGAGCCGGTGCCGCCCGCCGCGAGGACCCCAGCGTCCGTCGTCTCGCCCATCCGCGTCTCCCGCGTGGCGGCCCTATCTCGCCGGCATTCCCGCGCGCGCCAGGAGGTGCCGCACGGTGTTCGAGGGGAGCGCGCCCTTTCGGATCCACGCCGACGCCTTCTCGGTGTCGATTCGGATCGTGGGGGGCTCGGTCAGCGGGTCGTAGAACCCTATCTGCTCGATGAACCGCCCATCCCGTGCCGTCCGACCGTCCGCCACCACCACCCGATAGGAAGGCTTCTTCGTCGTGCCCGTACGCCGTAGCCGAATCCGTGCCGCCATGTGAGTCTCCTCTTTGCCCTGCCTTGGTCTAGCCTCGAAGAAACGGCATGGCCCGGCGCATGTCCTTGCGTCCGAGCCGCCCGCCCATGGTCTTCATGTCCTTCATCATCTTCCTGAGCTGCGCGTACTGCTTGAGCAGCCGGTTTACGTCCTGCACGGACGTGCCGCTCCCCCGGGCGATGCGTGACCGCCGCTCCCCGTTGATGATCGCCGGCGTGTGCCGCTCGGCCGGTGTCATCGATCCGATGATCGCCTCGAACCGTCGGAGGTCCTTCGACTCGGCGTCGACCTCGGACTGGCCCAACTTGGCGCCCTTCAGGAACGGCACCATGTCGAGGATCTGGTCGAGCGGGCCCATCTTCTTGAGCTGCCGAAGCTGCTCGGCGAAGTCCTCCAGGGTGAAGCTGTCCTCGCGGATCTTCTGGGCCAGCTCCTCGGCTTTCTCGGCGTCGACCGTCGCCTGGGCCTTCTCCACCAGCGAGAGCACGTCGCCCATCCCGAGGATGCGCGACGCCATCCGCTCCGGGTGGAAGAGCTCGAGCGCGTCGACCCGCTCGCCGACGCCGCAGAACACGATCGGCTTGCCGGTGACGGTACGGATCGACAGCGCCGCGCCGCCGCGAGCGTCCCCGTCCAGCTTGGTGAGAACGATGCCGTCGTAGCCGACGTCCTGGTTGAACCGCTGGGCCATCGTCACGGCGTCCTGGCCCGTCATCGCGTCGACGACGAGAAGGACGTGGTGGGGCTTGACCTCGCGCCGGAGCACCTTCAGCTCCTCGACCATCGCCTCGTCGATGTGGAGGCGCCCGGCGGTGTCGAGGAGGACCGGGTTCCACCCGTGCTGGGCCGCCTGCTCCACGGCCTCCCGTGCGATCTCCGCCGGTGGCCGCCCTTCGGTGCCGTGGACGGGCAGCCCGAGCTGCTCGCCCAGCACGCGAAGCTGCTGGATGGCCGCGGGCCGGTATATGTCGGCGGCGACCAGGAGCGGCCGGAAGCCCTCACGCTGGAAGTGGCGCCCCAGCTTCGCGACGCTCGTCGTCTTCCCGGATCCCTGGAGACCCAGAACCATGATCACGGTCGGCGGCCGGGGGGCCATCGTGAGCCGATGCGCGGCGCCGCCCAGGAGCTCGGCCATCTCGCCGTGCACGATCTTCACGACCTGCTGGCCGGGGGTCAGGCTCTGGAGGACCTCGTGCCCCACGGCCTTCTCGCGGACGCGCTCGACGAAGGACCGGACGACCTTGAAGTTGACGTCGGCCTCGAGAAGGGCGACCCGGACCTCCCGGAGCGCCTCCTGGATGTTCTCCTCGGTCAGGCGGCCGGCGCCGCGTAGGCGGTCGAAGATCGCCTCGAGGCGCTGCGTCAGGGCTTCGAACATTGGGTCCTCTCGGGAGCTTGCGGGGAAATCGCGAAAAGCACTTAAGGCTACAGGACATCCGAGGCGGCGTCAAGGAAGCAGGGACCCTTCCGGCGGCCAGGGCCGCGCTCGAACACCTCTCAGCCCCCACCGGGGGAACGCCTAGGACGCCAGCGGGAAGGGCGCAACGAACACGTGGGCGGGACACCCCTCCGGCGACCCGCCGGGCCGGGTGGCCTGGAGTGCCCGGGCCTGCTGGAGCAGCGCCTGGCCCAAGTCGTTTCGCGCGTCCAGGTCCACGGCGCGGCGAGCGAACGCCGCTCCCTCGGCGACGCATCCCGCGTCGAGCGCGGCGCGCGCCAGCAGGAGGGCGGTGTCCAGAAACTCCGGCTCGAGGCTCCGGATTCTTGCCAGGGCCTGCTCGGCCTCGGCGCGATGCCCGAGCGCGGTCGCCAGCTGGACGACGCCATACCACGCGTCGAACGACCCGGGCGCCTCCTCCGCGAGCCGCCGGTACAACGCGAGCGCCTCCGGGCGGCGGCCTTCGCGCTCGAGCCAGTGGGCCAGCCCGTGCTCGGCGTCGGGGTTCATCCGGTGCGCCATCGGGCCCTGGCCCAGATTGGCGAGGAGGTAGACGCCGAGGGCCACCGTCCCCGCGGCCCACCGCGCCCGCGGGCTCGCCTCCACCGCCGCCCACCGGACGCCGGCCGCGGCGAACAGGGCCAGCAGGGGGATCACCGGAGCGCGGTAGCGCGCCGTGACGAAGAACGCGGCGACGGTGAGCCCGAGCAGGATCGCCGAGGCCGCGAGGATCGGAGCCCGACGCCACGTCACGCCCAGCCCCACCACGGCGAACGGCAGGAGGAGTCCGAGCGGAAATGCCAGCCCGGGCGCCTTCCAGAGGAGCACCCGGAGGACGGGTGACCAAGCGCGCACCGGGTAGATCTCCTGGTTCCGGGCGATCTCGCTCCCGCCGAGGAGCAGCCGGAGCTTCCGCGCCTGGAGCGCGAGGAATCCCCCCGGATCGCGCCCGGCAAACTCGGTGACGCGCCCGACGAAAAAGCGGGACGCGGGGCCGGCCCCCGACACACCGTGGAGCCGCGGCGCGCGGACGAGCGCCTGCCAGTCGCGGCCGGGGCGCATGCCCACTGTCTCGTCGTATCGGGGATTGTTCCCGAGGTAGAGATTGATCCCCGTGTTCGACGAGACGAGGATGAGCTCCCGGCCCTCGGCCCAGTTCCTGAGCGTCACCGGCGCGACCGCGATCACCACCCCGAGGAGAACCCAGGCGGCCCGACGGCGGGCCGCGATCGCGAGGATCGGCACGAGGACGAGCGCCGGCGCATTGACGATCCCCGTCAAACCACCCAGGAGGCCCGCCGCGAACCAGCTCAGCGCGCCGCGCTCCTCGGGCCCCCGCACCGCGCAGTAGAGGGCCGCCATCTGGAGGCAGATCGCGAGCGACGGCGCAAGCAGCTCGCCGTCGAGGTGGATCAGCAGGCCGTAGAGCGCTACGACAAGCCCCGCGCCGAGCCCGACCGCCCGTCCGAACACGCGCGTCCCGATGGCGCACGTGAGCGTCGCGGTGAGGGCCCCGAGCACCGCCTGGACGAGGCGGGGCGCGAGAAACCCCGGACCGGCCAGCCAGAGGACGACGGCGAGGAAGTACGGGTAACCGGGGGGCTGCCAGTACACGGGCTCCGCCCATCCCTCGCCCGCTGCCAGGGCGCGCGCCGCCCAGTAGTAGGTGTCGGCGTCGAGAACCGGGCGCGCGAAGTAGGGACTGTCCCGGAGCGGCAGGACGTGACCGAGTCGGAGAGCGAGGGCGACGGCGAAAACGAGGGCAGCAGCAAACGGCCAGGCCCGGATCCCGCGCGAGGCTCACCCCTCCTCGACGACCACCGTCACTTCCGGCCGGCCTGGGCCTTCTTCTCGACGCGCTCGGGCTTGGCCCCCGCGGCGGGCCGGTCGACCTTCGCGGGCGGCTTCTTGCCGGGCGCCGGCCGACGCGCGAGGCTCTCCTTGAGGGCGTCCATCAGGTCGATCACCTGGGCGCGCTGCGCCTCGGGCCCGGCCGCGGTGACTTCCCGTCCCGCGACCTTCTGCTCGACGGCGGCCAGGACCCGCTGGCGGTGATCGTCCTCGTACTGCCCGGGCGCGAACTCGTCGTGCGACAGCTCGTCGACCAGGCGCACGGCGAGCTCGAGCTCGCCCTCCTTGATCTTGGCGGTCTGGCCCTTTTCGATCTCGCCGAAGTCCCGCACCTCGTCCGCGAAGTACATCGTGTGGAGCATGAGCCCGTCCTGGGCCGGGCGGATGAGGACTAGGCTCTCCTTCCCCCGCATCACGAACTTGGCGAGCGCCACCCGGTCCGTCCGGGCCATCGCGTCGGCGAGGAGCCGGTAGGCCTTCTCCCCGCCCTTGTCCGGGCCGAGGTAGTAGGTCTTCTCAAAGTAGATGGGATCCACCTTCCCGAGGGGGACGAACTCTGCGATGTCGATCACCTTCGAGGCCTCACCCTCCAGACCCTTCAGCTCGTCATCGGTGAACCGGACGTACTCGTCCTTCTGGACCTCGTAGCCTCTGACCAGGGCGGTCCGGTCGACGACCTCCTTGCAGACGGGACAGTAGGTCTGTTGGCGGATGCGACTGCCGCACTTGGCGTGGAGGAGGTTGAAGCTGACCCCGGCCGACGAGGCGGCAGTGTAGAGACGGATGGGGATCGACACCAGCCCGAAGGAGATGGTCCCCGAGCCGATCGAATGCGCCGGCATGACACCTCCCGACCTGGAAGTCTCGACGCGATGCAGCATTTTGCACCGTACCACGGGGCCCGGTATGCTTCAAAGGGCCCCTGGCCGCCCCACTGATTGGGGTCGCGCTGTGGGCGAGGGCCAGCCCCTAGTGATCGACGAGCGACCGCCCCGACTCGACGCCTACCGGCGGAAGCGCGACCCGAACCGTACCCCCGAGCCCTTCGGGGGCGGGCGGCCCGGGGTCGGCGGGCTCTTCGTCGTCCAGCAGCACGCCGCCCGACGCCTTCACTACGACTTCCGCCTCGAGATGGACGGGGTGCTCAAGAGCTGGGCGGTTCCCAAGGGCCCCTCGGTCCACCCGGAGGTCAGGCGCCTGGCCGTTCACGTCGAGGACCATCCGCTCGAGTACGCCGACTTCGAGGGGGTGATCCCGAAGGACAACTACGGGGCGGGGGCCGTGATCGTCTGGGATCACGGGCGCTATCGCTCGGCGAAGCCGACCCCCGATCTCCTGGCCCAACTGGAGCGCGGGCTCCTCGAGCTGGACCTCCGCGGCCACAAGCTCCGCGGCCGCTGGACCCTCGCCCGCATGGGCGGCGGGGCGAAGGACTGGCTTCTGATCCGGAAGGCCGGCCAGCCGGCACCGGACGAGGAGGTGACCGAGCGGTATCCCCGGTCCGTGTGCTCGGGGCTCACGCTGGAGGAGATGGGCAACCCGGGCGCCGTGCGGGACAGGCTCCGTGCGCGCCTACGAGCCCTCGGGGCGCCGGCCCGGGAGGTGCCGGCCCGGGAGCAGGGCTTCATGCTCGCCACGCTCGCCGAGCGGGCGCCCGAGGGCCCGGAGTGGCTCTTCGAGATCAAGTACGACGGGGTGCGCGTCCTGGCCGAGCGTCGGGGGGACGCCGTGACGCTCCTCGGCCGGAGCGGCCAGGTCGTGACCGGCCGCTATCCCGAGGTCGTCGCCGCACTGCGCGCCCTTGCGTTCGACCGATTCCTGATCGACGGCGAGATCGTGGCCCTCGACGCGCGAGGCGTGTCAAGCTTCCAGCGGCTCCAGGCCCGCATGGGCCTCACCCAACCCGGTGACGTAGCCCGCGCGATGCGGGCGGTGCCCGTCCAAGCCGTGTTCTTCGATTGCCTCGCCCTCGAGGGTCACGACCTCCGCCGCGTGCCGCTCGCCGAGCGCAAAGCCTGCCTGGATCGCGTCCTCCCGCCGCTCGGCGTCGCGCGCTTCAGCGACCATGTGGAGGGCGGCGGCCCGGCCTTCCTCGAGGCCACCCAGGAGGCCCGGCTCGAGGGCATCGTCGCCAAGCGCAGGACGAGCGCCTACGTGGAGCGGCGCTCGGACGCGTGGCTCAAGATCAAGTGCCCGCGCCGGCAGGAGTTCGTAATCGGCGGCTACACGGATCCCCAGGGCAGCCGGGCCCGCTTCGGCGCGCTCCATGTCGGCCTCTACCACGGCGGGCGCCTCGTCTACGCGTCCAAGGTGGGCGGGGGCTTCGACGGGGCTGCGCTCGAGGGACTCTGGCGCCGGCTCGCGCCGATCCGCCGCGAGGGGTCGCCGTTCGACGCGGGCACACCGGCGGGACGCGGGCACCACTGGGTCGAGCCCCGGCTCGTCTGCGAGGTCCGCTTCACCGAGTGGACGCGTGACGGCGGGCTCCGCCACCCCGTCTACCAGGGGCTCCGTGACGACCTGCGCCCGGAGGACTGTCGCCGCGACTCGCCGGATCTCGATGACTGGATGGGCGACCCTGAGACGCCGGTGGCCGAGCCCAGGACGGACAGCGTCTCACGCAACGACTCGGCCGCCGCGGCCCCGAGCGCCCCCGCGCCGAACGACACCGGGGGCGCCGAAGCGTCCGCCTCCCGCGTCCGCCTGACGAACCTCGACAAGGTCTTCTGGCCGACCGAGGGGTACACCAAGAGCGACCTGATCCGCTACTATGAGGCCATCGCGCCGGCGATGCTGCCCTACCTCCACGATCGGCCCATCGTCCTCACCCGCTACCCGGACGGGATCACCGGCAAGTCCTTCTTCCAGAAGGATGCGCCGGAGTTCGCCCCCGACTGGGTCCGGACGGAGCGGGTCTACTCCAAGGACACGGACCGGGAGATCGACTACTTCGTCGTGGACGACGCGGAGATGCTGCGCTACGTGGCGAACATGGGCACGATCCCGATCCACTCGTGGAGCGCGCGAGTGCCGGCGCTCGAGCGCCCGGACTGGCTCGTCCTGGACCTGGACCCGAAAGGGGCGCCGTTCACTGACGTGGTGCGCGTCGCGCAGACCGTCCATCGGCTCCTCGACGAACTGGAGCTCTCGAGCCACGCGAAGACGTCCGGCGCCACCGGGCTCCACATCCTAGTGCCCCTCGGCGCCATGTACACGCACGCGCAAACCCGGACGCTGGCGCGGCTCCTCGCCATGCTGGTCGTCCAGGAGGTGCGGGACATCGCCACGGTGGCCCGCCCGCTCGCCGCGCGCGGCGGGAAGGTGTACGTCGACTTCGGCCAGAACGGCCACGGGCAGACCATCGTGGCGCCGTTCTCGGTCCGGCCGCTCCCCGGCGCCCCGGTCTCGTGCCCCATCGACTGGAGCGAGGTCACGGCGCGCCTCGACCCGGCCCGCTTCACGATCCGCACCGTACCAGGCCGCTTCGCGCGGCGCGCGGACCCACTCCTACCGGTCCTCGGGGCGGGCATCGAGCTCGCGGCGGCGCTCGAGCGAATCGAGAGGCGGTTCCACGGAGCCGCTCCCACGCGGCGCACGCTCACGCGCACGGGAGCGCGACCTCGAGCTCCCGGCCCCGCCGGGGCCGAGAGCGATCCGTGAGAGAGTCCCGCTGGAGGAGGCGCGCATGACCGGCGACATCAAGGTGATCAGCGGCACGGCCCATCCCGAGCTGGCCCGGGACGTCTGCAAGCACCTGGGCATCGGGGTGTGCCGCTCGACCGTCGTTCGCTTCTCCAACGAGAACATGCTCGTCCAGATCGAAGAGAACGTGCGCGAGGCCGACGTGTTCGTTATTCAGCCCTCGTGTCCACCGGTCTCGGACGGGATCATCGAGCTGCTCATGACCATGGACGCCCTCCGCCACGCGTCGGCCGGGCGCATCACGGCCGTCCTGCCCTACTTCCCCTACGCACGCTCCGACAAAAAGGACCGTCCGCGCATCTCGATCACCGCGCGGCTCATGGCCGACCTGCTCCAGACCGCGGGGGCGAACCGCGTGCTGACCATGGACCTGCACTCGCCGCAGGTGCAGGGGTTCTTTCGCGTTCCGGCAGACCAGCTGCAGGCGGCTCCCATCCTCTGCGACTACCTCCGCCAGAGCCGAGATCTCTCGAACTACGTGCTCGTGGCCGGGGACGTCGGGGAGTCGAAGGAGGTGGGCCACTACGCGCAGCGGTTGAATCTCCCCATCGCCATCGTGGACAAGCGCCGCGACGGTGACGCCGAGACCGCACGGGCCACGAACCTGATCGGCGACGTGGAGGGAAAGGTCGCCCTGATCGTCGACGACGAGGTCGCGAGCGGCGGCACCCTGCTGGAGGCGGCTCGCTTCGTGCTCGAGCGGGGCGCCGTGGCTGTGGAGGCCTGCGTCGTGCACGCCGTGCTCTCGGGGCGCGCCATCGAGCGCATCGAGGCTTCCCCCCTTCGGCAGCTCGTCGTGACGGACACGATCCCGCTGCCGCCGTTCAAGCGCATCGACCGCATCCGCGTGCAGTCGGTGGCGCGGCTGTTCGCGGAGGCCATCCAGGCCATCCACGACGGCTCGAGCGTCTCGCGCCTCTTCCGCTAGTCGACGCCCCCGGCGCCAGGGTGTCGGCCGCCCAGGAGGTCCGCCAGCTCCCGCGCCAGAGCCGGCCCCGTCCCGGACTCCTCGTGCTTGAAGTAGACGAAGGCGTCCCGCCACTCCCCCCGCGCGGTGGTCGTCGCCCACTGGGCGAGCTCGGCCGGCTCGTAGGCGCGGTCCCGGAGGCGCACATAGCCGAAGTCCGCGGTGGGAACCACGGGCGTCGTGCCCTCCTCCGTGTCGGCGACGCAGAGCGCCGCGTTCCGAGCGTGGAGGAGGCCGTACACCTCGTCGTCGAGCCACGACGCGTGGCGGAACTCGACGGCCAGGCGGACCCCCGGGGGCACCAGCCCGAGGCAGTCGCCGAGGCGGGCGAGGTCCTTCCGGAAGTTCGGCGGCAGCTGGAGGAGGAGCGGTCCCAGCTTCGCGCCGAGGGCGCCGACGGTGTCGAGGAGGTGGCGGAAGGGCTCGGCGACGTCCCGCAGGCGGGCGATGTGCGTGATCCGCCTCGGGACCTTGAGGGCGAAGAGGAATCCCGCCGGGGTGTCCTGGAACCAGGCGGCGATCGCCCCCGGGGTGGGCATGCGGTAAAAGGTGTTGTTGAGCTCGACCGTGTGGAAGCGCTCCGCGTAGTAGGGCAGCATCCGCGCCGGCGGGAAGCGCTCGGGGTAGAAGGTCCCCCGCCACTCCGGGTAGCTGTAGCCGGACGTGCCGACGTGGACCATCAGCCTCTGGTGGGCCCGGGCCGGGCTTCGGTCAGACGGTGCCCGCGCGGAGCGCCGCTTCGCGGAAGCGCCGCACCTCGGCCGCCGGGTCCTTGGCCGAGAAGATTGCGGATCCCGCCACCAGCGTCGTGGCCCCCCGGAGCGCGAGCGGCCGGCAGTGCTCGAGCTTGACGCCGCCGTCCACCGACACCTCGAGCGGACGCTCGCCGAGGTGGTTCTTCAGGTCGACCAGCTTCGCGTAGGTGGCGGGGATGAACTCCTGACCGCCGAAGCCGGGGTTGACGGACATGACTAGGACGAGGTCGGCCGCGTCGAGCACGTAGTCGAGCATGGTATTCGGAGTCCCCGGGTTCAGCGCCACGCCCACGCGCGCCCCGAGCTCCCGGATCCGGCCGAGCGTCCGGTGGAGGTGCGGGCACGCCTCCACGTGCACGGTGAGGGCATTCCCGCCCGCCCGGACGTACGTCTCGAGGGAGGCGTCGACGTTGTCCACCATGAGGTGCAGGTCGAGCGGCAGCCGCGTGCGCTTGCGGATCGCCTCGATGACCGGCGGCCCGATCGTGAGGTTCGGGACGAAGTGTCCGTCCATCACGTCGATGTGGATCTGGTCGGCGCCGCCCGCCTCGACGCGTGCGATCTCGTCGGCGAGCGCGGCGAAGTCGGCCGAAAGGATCGACGGAGCGATCTTGATCATGCGCGTCTCCTGAGCCGGTGCGCGGTGAAGCCGTCGGAGCCGTGGTGATGAGGCGTCATCCGGAGCAGGTCGGGCGCCGCCCGGCACGCCTCCGGAACGGCGGGCGGCAGGTGGTCGGGCGCGAAGTCGGGACGGCGCGCCCGGAGCGCCGCCACCAGCCCCTGGTTCTCCTCGGGCTCGAGCGAGCACGTGGCGTAGACCAGCACCCCGCCCGGTCGGACCAGCCGGGCGGCCGCCTCGAGAATCGCCGCCTGGGCGGAGACGAGCGCCCGGAAGTCGTCGGGCCGCCGCCGCCACTTCCCGTCGGGGTTGCGCCGGAGCACGCCCAGGTTCGAGCAAGGCGCGTCGACCAGGACGCGGTCGCACGTGGGGCCGAGGTCCCCGGCGAGGGCCGCCGCGTCGGCCACGCGTGGCTCGACGATGCCCGCCCCCAGCCGGCGACACGCCTCCCGGAGGAGGGCGAGCCGCCCCGCGTGGGGGTCCGCCGCCACGATCCGGCCGCGGTTCTCCATGAGCGCCGCCAGGTGCGTCGTCTTCGTCCCCGGCGCCGCGCACACGTCGGCGACTGTCTCGCCGGGCCGGGGTCCGAGGGCATGGCCCACCAGGATGGCAGCCTCGTCCTGGACGGCGACGCTCCCCTCCCGCAGGGGAGCGAGCCGACGCAGGTCGCCCACGCGCTCGAGCGCGAGGCCCTCGGGCGCGAACCGGGTAGGCCGGGCGTCGACTCCCGCGCGTCGGAGTGCCGCGGCCGCCAGGGCCGCGGAGATGCGGAGCGTGTTCGCCCGGACGACCAGGGGCGGCGCTTCGCTCATCGCGAGCGCCAGCGCTTCCGCTTCGGCCGGCCCGTAGCGAGCCCACCATCGGGCCACGAGCCACGTCGGGTGGGACGCGCGGAGCGCCAGTGCCTCGACGGGGTCGGCCGCCGTCGGGACCGGCCACGGACGGGGCTCGCTCGCGAGGGTCCGGAGGACGCCGTTGACGAAGGTAGCCGCTCCCGGGGCGCGCCGCCGCTTCGCGAGCTCCACTGCCTCGTGGACCGCGGCCCACGGCGGGATCCGATCCAGGAATGCGAGCTGGTAGGCCGTGAGCCGCAGGAGCGCCCGAACCCAGGGGGCGAGGTCTTCGAGCGGACGCCGCGATACACGCGCGAGCGCCCAGTCGAGACGTCGCTGCCAGCGGAGCGTTCCCAGGGTCAGCTCCATGGCCAGGCCGCGGTCCCGCACCTCGAGTCCGGCGCGGTCGACCAGGGACTCCATCAGCCGGTCTGCGTAGGCGTCGGTAGTCTCGACACGGAGGAGGACCTCGAGCGCGACGCCTCGCGCCGAGCCCCGGCGGCCGCGGGGCGCCGGGCGCGAGGACGCGCTCGGCCGATCCGGCGCCGTGGCCGGGACGGCCTCAGGAGCGCGGGACCGTCGCGCCAAGCGGCGCTCCGGGGCCGAGCCGCGCCCCCCTCAGATAGGCGTCCCACTCCATCGCGCGCCGGTTCTCGGGCTGGACCTCGATGGGCTCGAGGAACCCGGCGCCGGTCCCGACGGCGAGCCGCCCGGCAACCGCGGCGAGCACACCCGGCTCGCCCACGCCGGCGATCGCCCGCGCCCGCCAGATCAGGAGGCGCCCACCCGGCCCGAGTGCAACGGCACCGGGCCACGGGTTCAGGCCGCGAACGCGTGCAGCCAGCACCGCGGCCGGCTCGGTCCACTCGAGGAGGCCGTCCTCCTTGCGGAGCCGGGGCGCGAGGGTGGCCGCCCGGGAATCCTGCGAGCGCGGCGTCAGCGTCGCCAGGCGGTCGAGCGTCTCGACGAGCAGCTCGGCGCCGAGCACCGCCAGACGCGCGGCGAGCTCCCCGGCCGTCTCCTCGGCGCCGATCGGCATTGGCCCTTGGAGCAGGATCGCCCCGGTGTCCATTCCGGTGTCCATCTGAAAGGTGGTGATCCCGGTCTCGGTCTCGCCGCGCATGATGGCCCACGCGATCGGCGCCGCGCCCCGATACCGCGGCAGGAGCGAGGCGTGGACGTTGATCGACCCGCGGGCGGGCACGCCCAGGATCGCCGCCGGCAGGATCTGACCGAACGCGACGACGACCGCGACGTCGGCCGAGTGCTCGCCGAGGCGCTCGGGCCATCCGGGGTCTCGGAGCCGCACCGGCTGGAGCACGGGGATCCCCTGCTCGAGCGCGACTGCCTTCACCGGCGAGGCCTGCGCCCGTTGCCCGCGGTCCCGGGGCCGGTCCGGCTGCGTCACGACGGCGACCACGCGGTGGCGGGCGAGCAGGGCGTGGAGCGTCGGGAGCGCAAAGGCAGGAGTGCCGTAGAACAGCACGCGCATTGGGTCAGACTTTGACTTCTGGACAATTCCCCCGCTGAAGCGGCCTGGAACTCAGAGGATGTCGGGAAGTCAAAATCTGACCCCGGCCGCCACGGCCGGCTGCTCCGGGAAGCCCCCGCGCCGGATCTGACGCTTCACCCGGTCCCGCGTGGTCTTGTCGAGGTGGTCGATGAACAGGATGCCATCGAGGTGGTCGATCTCGTGCTGGAGCGCCCGCGAGAGCAGCCCCGTGGCACGCCGCCGGAAGGGGGCGCCCGTCCGGTCCATCGCCTCGACGACGATCCACTCGGCGCGGCGAACGTCGGCGAAGATCCCGGGCAGGGAGAGACACCCTTCCTCGCCCACCTGCTCCCCGCCCTGCTCGACGATCACCGGGTTCAAGTAGGCCCGTCCTCCCGTGCCGCGACCCTCGTCGACCACGAGCATGCGGAGCTCGATGCCCACCTGCGTCGCCGCGAGTCCGATGCCGACCTCGGTGTGCATCGTGTCGATCATGTCGCTGAGCCAGCCCTCGATCTCCGGGGTCACCTCACGGACGGGTGCCGCCCGGCGCCGCAGGACCGGGTCCCCATAGAGCCGCACCTCCAAGACTGCCATCGGCCTCACCTCCTCTCGTCAGCATTGTACCGCCCCTCACGGGAGCTCCACCGGATCGATGTCGACCGTCAGCCGGGCGCCCCCGAACCGGCGGCGCCCGCGAAGGGGCTCGAGGACACTGGCGACGGCCTCCGGAAGCTCGGGCCCCCCCAGGAGCACGAGCTGGAACCGGGCGCCCGCGAGACGCGCTGGGCCCAGGACGGTCGCGCCCGCCTCGTTCCCGCGGGCGGCGAGATCGTCCGCGAGGGACGTCGCCGCCCGGCCCTCGACCAGGAGCCGCGCCATCCGCCGCGCGGGCGGGTAGCCCAGCTCCTGACGCTCGGCCCACTCCGACTCGTAGAAGCAGTCCGGCTCGCCCCGGGCGACCGCGAGCAGCGCCGGGTGCTCCGGCAGGAACGACTGGAGCCACACGCTTCCATCCGCCCGGACCGTCTCAGCGAGGCGCCACCCCAGCTGGAACGTCCGCTCGCCCGCGCGGAAGTCGGGCAGGTTCAGCGTCGCGTCCGCGAGAACCAGGGCGCCGACGGCGATCGGCGTCTCCTCCGCCAGCCGGAGCGCCATCGTCGTCCCGACCAGCACTCGCGCGGCTCCTAACTGGAACGCGCTCCGGACGGTCTCGGCGTCGTGCGGCGCGATCGTCGAGTCGTACCGAACGACGCGTGCTCCGGGGAACGCCTGTCGGGCCTCCGCCTCGAGCCGCTCGGTGCCCGCGCCGATCGGCTGGAGCCGCCGGCCGCGACACCGTCCGCAGAGGCTCGCCGCCGGGACGCGAAGACCGCAGAGTCGGCACTCGAGCGCGCGCGTCTCCCGGTGGTACACGAGCGCCAGGCGGCAGCGCCCGCACCGGCGAACGGTCCCGCAGTCCGCGCAGACCAGGGTCCGGGCGAAGCCCAGCCGGTTGAGGATGAGGAGCACGGAGCCCCCGCGCGCGAGCGCCTCGCGCGCCGCGTCGCGGAGGCCCGGGGAAAGGCTCCTCTCGGCGGCATGGTCCGCGACGAGCGCGACCCGCTCGACGGTCGGCCACGCGTCCGGCGCGGCGGGCTCCCGCGCGAGCGCGCCCTGGCGGGCGGCCGCCCAGCTCTCGAGGCTCGGCGCGGGGCTCGTGAGCAGACTCGCGCCCCCCTCGCGGCGGACCCGCTCGAGCACGAGGTCGCGCGCGTGCCAGCGCGGCGCATCGGGGGACTTGTGCGCCGGATCCTCCTCGTCGACGACGACCGCCAGGCCCAGGGGCGCCAGGGGCAGCCACGCGGCGGCGCGCGTGCCGACCGCCAGCCGCGCCAGCCCCTGACGGCACGCCCACCACGCGGCCCAGCGCTCGCGCGGGGAGGCGACGCCCGTGACCAGCCGCGCCGGCTCGCCGACGCGCCGCTCGAGCCGCGCCGCCCAGCCCCGCGCCTGCTCGATCTCGGGGACGAGGACCAAGACGCCCCCGCCGGCGGCGAGCGTGTCCGCGACCCGGCGCTCGACGCGCTCCTGGCGGTCACGCCCGGTGACGAGACGGGCGGGACCCGGCGGACAGGCGGGCGGCGCCGCCGGCAGCGCGGGCGGCGCGCCTGAGCGAACGCCCGGGGGGAGCGCCCGGAACAGGACCTCGCCCCATGCGCTCGCCGTCTCCACCGCCACCCAGCGCGCCTGTGCGAGCATCTCCGGCGTCAGGGCCGGAACGTCGTCGAGGACGGCGGCGAGCGGCTCGAGGCTCTCATCCCCTGGGCCCGCGCCGGCCTCCATCGCAACCACGACCGCCAGGCGCGGGCGCCCCCGGAAGGGAACGCGCACACGCTGGCCCGGGCCAACGCGCGGCTCCAGCTCCGGCGGGACGCGATAGGTGAAGGCGCGGGGAACGGGGAGGTCGGTGACGACGTGCGCGAGCAGGAGATCCGGCCTCAGGCGCCGGCCGGCGCCCGGCCCCGGACCCGGTCGTATTCGCGCCGGATGAGCTTGAGGTCGTCGTAGGCCTGCCGCCGGTAAGCGGGGCCCGGGTTCCGCAGGAGGAACGCCGGGTGGAAGGTCGGGACCACGAGGGCGCCGCCCAGGCGATGGAGCTGGCCCCGCAGGCGGCTGATCGGCTCCCGGGTCTTCAGGAGATGCTGGGCCGCGAACGTGCCGAGCGCGCAGATCACCCCCGGCTGGATGGCGGCGAGCTGGCCGTTCAGGTACGGCGCGCACGCGGAGATCTCCTCGGGCTCGGGGTTCCGGTTTCCGGGTGGTCGGCACTTCACGATGTTGCAGATGTAGACCTCGTCGCGTGTGATGCCGACCGATTCGAGCATCTTGGTGAGCAGCTGGCCCGCTCGACCTACGAAGGGCTTCCCCTGGCGATCTTCCTCCTCGCCCGGCCCCTCGCCGATGATCACGAGCCGCGCTTCCGGGTCCCCCGCGCCGAAGACGATCGTGTTTCGCCCCTTGGAGAGCTTGCACTTGGTGCACCCGCTGCTCGCCGCCTCCACGCGCCGGAGCGCCGCGGGTGACCCGCCCAGCGGCTCGCCGCGGAGTGGCAGGTCTCGGGCGCCCAGCGCCTGCTGGAAGCGGAGATGATCCGCCAGGGCGCGCGCGGCGTCGGCGAGGGCGGCGGGCTCCGGCGTCACGTCAGGTCGTCTGGGGCTCGCGCACCGCGCGGCGCAGCGCCTGGACCCGGTCAAGGATGAGGTCGGCCACCTCCACCTTGGTCCGGCGGGGGAGCGCGACCACGCCGCCCCAGCGGTCGAGGAGCACGACCTCGTTGTCGGTCGCGTCGAAGCCGATGTCGGACCGGCTCACGTCGTTCGCGACGATGAGATCGACGCCCTTGGCGACCAGCTTCGCGCGGGCGTGCTCGCGGAGGTCGTGCGTTTCCGCGGCGAACCCGACCAGAAAGCGGGCCTCCTTCCGCGCGCCGAGCTCTCGGAGGATGTCGGGCGTCGGGACGAGATCGAGCCTGAGCGCGTCCTGCTTCGACGGGATCTTCTCGGCCGCGGCACGGCCCGGGCGGTAGTCGGCGACCGCCGCCGCCTTGATCACGACCGTCGCGGCATCGACCGCGTGCAGCACCGCGTCGCGCATCTCGAGGGCGGTCTGCACCGGGATCACCCGGATCCCGGCCGGCGGCGGAAGGTGGGTCGGCCCGGTGACGAGCGTCACCCTCGCGCCGCGCCGAGCTGCCTGGGCGGCGATCGCGTACCCCATGCGGCCGGACGAGCGATTGGTGAGGTAACGCACGGGGTCGAGCGCCTCCCGGGTTGGGCCGGCCGTGACCAGGACGTGGTCGCCCGCCAGATCGCGCCGGGGCCACAGGAGACGCACGGCTGCCTCGACGATCTCCGGGATCTCGGGGAACCTTCCCTGGCCGCGGAGGCCGGAGGCCAGCTCTCCATGTCCGGGCTCGAGCACGGTCGCCCCGCGGGCCCGCAGTGTCTCTACGTGTGCCTGGACCGCGGGGTGCTCCCACATGCCGCCGTCCATGGCGGGGGCGTAGAGCACCGGCCCGCGCACGGCGAGGAGGAGCGTCCCGAGAAAGTCGTCGGCCAGCCCGAGCGCCGCGCGGGCCAGGGCGTGGGCCGTGGCCGGGGCGACGACGGTGAGATCGGCGCGCTCGGCGAGCGCCACGTGCTCCACCGCGGCGGGCTCCTGCGGATCGAACAGGTCGGTCAGGACCGGGCGGCCGGAAAGGGTCCGGAAGGTGAGAGGCGCGACGAACTCACGGGCGTGCGCCGTCATGACGACGGTGACGCTCGCCTCCGCGCGTCTGAGCTCGCGCAGAAGGTATGCCGCTTTGTAGGCGGCGATGCTGCCCGTGACGGCGAGGATCAGCTCGCGGCCGGCCAGCGCCATCGCGCGCCTCCCGAGGGTTGGCCCGGCTCAGGCCGCGGGAGGGGGCGTCTTGTCGGCCTCTTCCGGCTTCTTCGGCTGGATCTTGCCGGCAATGCACTCCTCCAGGGCTACCGAGGTCCACTTGCGGCGCTTCGTCTCAACCTGAGGTTGCGCGCCCCGGTTGAGCTGGCGGCTCCGCTTCGCCGCGAGTACGACCAGGACGTAGCGGTTGGAAATCTGCTCGAGACATTTCTCCAGCGGTGGGAAGGACATCACGCGGCGCCTCCCGGGAGGGTCGCCTGGACCCCCCCTCCCACCGGCAGATCCGGCAGGTTCAGGGTGAGACGGGACGTCCGGCAGCGCTCGGCCTCGATGATGCACGCGAGCTGCCGCAGGGCCTCGTCGAGATGGCGGTTGACGATC
Source organism: Candidatus Methylomirabilota bacterium (assembly GCA_036257195.1). Classification (GTDB taxonomy): domain Bacteria; phylum Methylomirabilota; class Methylomirabilia; order Rokubacteriales; family DASRDR01; genus DASRDR01. Next base: position 32,235 of record DATAFX010000028.1, read on the forward strand.
ACGTAATCGTACTCGCGCCAGGCAGCGATCTCGTCCACCGCCCGTGCGAGGCGGCGGCCGATCTCCCGCGGCGCATCTGACTTGCGCTCCTTGAGCCGACCCTCCAGCTCCCGCATCGTGGGGGCCACGACGAACACGTACAGCCCCTGGGGGTAGCGCGCCCGGAGCTGCCGGGCGCCCTGCGTATCGATGTCGAGGAGAATGTCCTCGCCGCGGTCGAGCACCGTCTCCAGCGTCCGGGCGGCCGTGCCGTAGAGATGACCGTGAACGCGCGCCCACTCCGCGAACTCCCCGCGATCGACCATCTGCTGGAAGACCGGCTCGGAGACGAAGTGGTAGGCCTGCCCCTCCATCTCGGCCGGTCGCGGGTGGCGCGTCGTGTAGGAAACGGAGTACGCCAGGTTCGCCACGGTCTTGCGGATCTCCCGGCAGAGCGTCGTCTTCCCGGCGCCCGAAGGCGCCGAGACCACGATGAGCATGCCCCGGCGCGACGATGCGGCGGTCATTCGACGTTCTGGACCTGCTCCCGGATGCGCTCCACGAGGGTCCGCGCCTCCAGGACCCGCGCGACGAGCTCGGCATCGTCCGCCTTCGACGCGATGGTGTTGACCTCGCGGTGGAGCTCCTGGGTCAGGAAGTCCAGCTGACGCCCCACCGCTCCGCCCTCCGCGAGCAGCGCCCGGAACTGTGCGAGGTGCGAGCCCAACCGGACGAGCTCCTCCGCGACGTCGCTCCGCGCCGCCCACGTCGCCACTTCCTGGGCCAGCCGACCCGGGTCGGCGGGCGTCTCGCCCAGGATGGCCTGGACGCGTTCCCGGAGGCGGGTCTGGATGCGCGCGAGCACGGCGGGAAGTAGCCCTGCGACCCCACCCACCCACTCGCCGAGTGCATGGATGTGGGCCTGGAGGTCCCGCGCCAGCGCCGCGCCCTCGGTGTGACGCATCCGGCACAGCTCGTCGAGGGCTTCCGCGGCGGCCGTCTTGAGCAGGATCGCGGCCTCGCCGTCGTCCTCGTCCCCCTCTTCCACCGTCACCACACCGGGGAGCCGGAGTAGGTCCGCGGCCGAGATATCGGATGGGATACCGGCCGCGTCGCCCAGGAGACGCGCGCCTCGTGCGTACGCCAGACCGAGCGCGACGTCGGTTCGGACGCTCGGCGAAGCCGCGGCGATGTGCCGCAGGGTGACGGTGAGATCCACCCGCCCTCGTGTGATCCGCCCCTGGACCATACGGCGGAGATCCGGCTCGTTCCCCGTGAGTCCCCGGGGAACCTTCACGCCGACCTCGAAGAACCGGTGATTGAGGGAGCGCATTTCTGCGACGAGGGCGACGCGCGTACCCCGGGCCTCGCCACGCCCGTACCCCGTCATGCTGACGACAAGGCCCATGGGACTTCCTACGATGCTAGCCGATGGTCTCCGGCAGTGTCAACGCGCTCTCCGCAGGACCCGCGGCGAAAATATTCATAAAACTCCAATTCGGACGCATGGTTACACGGATGGCTCACGCGAGCCTCGTGTTCAGGTCGACCGGGCGCTCTGCGGGAGTCCCACTGCGCTTCTTGCCAGATCGGCACATTCTACGTTATTAGGAGGTGTTGTTTGGCACTATTGGGCACGGGTCCACCCGACCCAGGGAGCGGGGATGGGGAGCGAGTCTGATCGCCAGCCGGTTCCGGAGAACCCTCGGCAGTACGTCTGCCCGTCGTGCCGGCTTCACCTGCTCTCCTGGACCACGCACACGAACCAGATCGAGATGTTCCACAAGGTCGCCCTCTGGTCGGATTTCTGGACGGGAGACGTCCGCCTGATCTGTCAGTACTGCCTCGGCGCGAGCGACATCCTCCCCACGCCGCTGGTGGATCTCCTGCGCCAGCGCTACGGGTTTTCGGTTCCCAGGGCGACCCCGACACCCCCCGGCACGCGCCGCGACTAACGCGGGGCCCGTCGCGGCGTTCGAGCGCCGCGATCCGAGATCGCCCTCGCGGGGCCGCGCGCGTCAGGCGAAGCGCGCGGAGCGTACGAACTCGCGCGAGCGCGCGATGTCGGCCGCCGCGACCAGGCCAGCCCGCTCGAGCTCGTCGAAGCACGTCGAGATCGTCAGCACGGCATGGAGCCGGTAGCCCTTCGCGGCGAGGCGCTCCGCCCCGCCCTGCTCGCGGTCGATCAGGACGATCAGCTCCTCGACCACGAGCCCCGCGGCCTCGAGCGGCGCGATCGCCTCGAGCTTCGAGGTTCCGTCGGTGACGATGTCGTCGATCACGACGACGCGCTCGCCGGGCTCGAACGCGCCCTCGATCCGCCGTCGCGTGCCGTACGCCTTCTCTTCACGGCGCGGGTAGACTAGGGGGACGCCGCCGGCGAGGCTGGCCGCCACCGCTAAGGGCAAGCCGGCGTAGGGGATGCCCGCGATCCGATCGGCCCGGCACCGGGCGACCACCGCCGCGATGAAACGGCCCACCTGGGCCAGGACGTCGGGGTGCGAGATCACCACCCGCAGGTCGATGTAGAAGGGCGAGGTGATCCCAGACTTGAGCACGAACGCGCCGAAGCGGACGGCGCCGATCTCGTGGAGCCGCCGGACGAGCGCCGTCTGGCCGGGCTGGCTCACGCGGGTAGCTCGGCGAGGAGCGCGGCGGCCGCCGCGGCCGGGTCGGCGGCCCCAGTGATCGGCCGGCCCACCACGAGGTAGTCCGCGCCCGCCCGGACGGCCATGGCCGGGGTGGCGGTCCGGGCCTGATCGTGGGAGGGGCCGCCGGGCGGGCGGATGCCCGGGGTGACGATCAGCGCCTTCGGCCCGAGGATGGCCCTGAGGCGCGCGGCCTCGTGGGGCGAGGCCACGACGCCATCGCACCCCGCCTCGAACGCGAGGGCGGCCAGGTGGACCGCGTGTCCCTCGACAGCAACCGGTACGCCCAGCTCACGGTGGAGGGCCGCCCGGTCGAGGCTCGTGAGGACGGTCACGGCCACGATCCGGGGCCGGTCGCTCCCGGCCGCCCGCGCCGCCTCGGCAGCGGCCCGCAGCATCGCCGCCCCGCCCGAGGCGTGGACGGTGAGGAGCCCGACGCCGAGCCTCGCGGCCGCCTCGACGGCGCCCGCCACCGTCGCGGGGATGTCGTGGTATTTCAGATCGAGGAACACACGCCCCCCACGGCGCCGGATCATCTCGACCGCCGGCGGTCCGACGGCGGTGAAAAGGGCACTCCCCACCTTGAAGTGCGCTACGACGCCAGCCAGGCGCTCCACGAGGGCCTCGGCCGCCGGGAGACCGGGGGTGTCGAGGGCGACGATCAGACGGTCCCGGACTACTCCGGCCCCGTCGCCGTTCCTGACCCCGGTCACGCCTTCAGGCTCTCGTAGTACGTCTGGAGCGGCCGCACCTCGAGCGCCCCGGTCCGTTGGGCTTCGATCGCCTCGAGGGCGGCCTCGGCGCCGTCCATCGTCGTGTAGTACGGGATGCCTTGCATCACGGCGGTCCGCCGGATGAGGTATGAGTCTCGCCGAGCGCGCCCGTCCTCCGGCGTGTTGATGACGAGTGCGATCTCGCCCTGCTTCATGAAGTCGACGATGTTGGGCCGCCACCCCTCGGCCACCTTGTGGACGGCCTCCACGACGAGCCCGTGCCGCTCGAGCACCTTGGCGGTGCCCCGTGTCGCCACGAGGTGGAACCCCATGTCGGCAAGGGCCCGGCCGATATTGACGATCGCCCGCTTGTCGCGGTTTCGCACGGAGAGGAACGCCTTCCCGTCCCGCGGAAGGGACGAGCCCGCGGCGAGCTGTGACTTGAGGTAGGCCGT
>DATAFX010000032.1:0-23790 GCA_036257195.1 Candidatus Methylomirabilota bacterium
TGACAGCTCGTACGCGAGATAGAACGGGCCCTGCAGGAGCTTGAAGTCGAGCCCCAGCGGGAGCCGGAGGGTGATGTCGTAGTCGATCGTGGCGAGCACGGTGCCCAGGAACAGGACGCAGAAGCCCCAGAACATGAGGGCGTGCATCACACCGGGGTACCGCTGGGTGAGGATCCGGCCCTGGAGGAGGCCGTGGCGGACGAGGAACCGGACGCGCTCCGGGATGCGGTCGAGGCGGCCCTCGGCCTTGCCTTCCCGCCAGAGCGCCACGCGCTGCCACATCCCCAGGGCGAAGACGCCGATCGCGACGACCGACAGGGCGTACAGGAGGAACTGCGCCCACTCCGGGACGTTCCAGAACGTGTCGCGGAAGGGCACGCCGGCGGCCGCCACGACGGTGGGGCTCACGCTCTCGGATTACAGCACGCCGTCTCGATGAGGGTCAACAAGGCGCGCGGCGTTCGCGGTCTCAGTCGGTCGCCGCCGGACCCAGACGCAGGCGCTTGGCGATGGTCCGGATCGCGGTGTGGGGGTCGATGCGGCCCGCCTCGACGTCGGTCAGGACGCGCTCGAGCGCCCCGCCGTCGGCGAGTGCACGATCGACCTCTTGGCGCAGCTCGGTCACGATGAGGGCGCGGAGCTCGCGGGTCCGCCGCGTCTGCCGCCGCCGCTCGAGGACCCCGCTCGATTCGAGCGCCGCGCGATGTCGGCCGATGCTCTCCAGGAGCTCGGCCACACCCACGTCGTGGACCGCCTCCGCCGACAGTATCGGCACCTCCCAGTCGAGATCGCGCGAGGCCTGCTGGCCCTCCCGGTGGAGGTGGACCATGTACTTGAGCTCGGTGAGGAGCCGCGACGCGCCCTCCCGGTCGGCCTTGTTGACGACGAGGATGTCCGCCGCCTCGAGGAGCCCCGCCTTCATGGTCTGGATGCCGTCGCCCGACTCCGGCACCAGCACCACGACCGTCGTGTCCGCCAGCTTGACGACGTCGAGCTCGGTCTGCCCGACACCCACCGTCTCGACGAGGACCCAGTCGAACCCCGCGGCGTCGAGGAGCTTCTGCGTCTCGGCGGTGGCCCGGGCGAGACCGCCCAGGCTCCCGCGCGTGGCCATGCTTCGGATGAAGACTCCGGCGTCGAGCGTGTGCGCCTGCATGCGGATCCGGTCGCCCAGGACGGCGCCGCCGGTGAACGGGCTCGTCGGGTCGACCGCGACGACGCCGACGGTCGCCCCCGTCTTCCGGATCGCCGCCGTGAGCCGGTCGACCAGCGTGCTCTTGCCCGCCCCGGGCGGCCCGGTGATGCCGACCGTGTAAGCGCGGCCCGTCCGCGCGTGGATCCGCCGCATGAGGTCTGGCACGCCCGGCTCGCGGTTCTCGACGCGGGTGATCAGCCGGCCGAGGGCCCGACGGTCGCCAGCGAGCATCCGGTCGACGAGGGGGTCCGGCTGAGCATCGTCAGGACGGCCTTCGGCCTGGGGGGGACGGCTGGCAGCCGGCGGGGTCATGCGACCACCCCGTCGCGCCGGAAGGTGAGAATCGCCTCCGGCGCGTACCCGAGGCCGCGGAGCACCTCGTCGGTGTGCTCGCCTAGCTCCGGCGCGGGCGTCGCGACCCGGCCCGGCGTGGCGGACAGGCGCACCGGGAACGCGACCTGACGGACCGGTCCGAGCTTCGGGTGTTCGACCTCCGTGAAGAGACCGCGCTGGACGAGCTGGGGGTCGCGGACGACCTCGTCGAGCCCGAGCACCGGCCCCGCGCACACGTCGACCTGGTGAAGAAGCGCCACCCACTCGGCGCGGCTCCGCGTCCGGAACAGCCGCCGAAGCTCCCCCTCGACGCGGTCCCGCTCCGCGCCCTCGACGTGCTGGAGGGGCCGCAGATCCTCGCGCCCGGTCAGCCGGCAGAAGTTGGCCCAGAACTGCGGCTCGAGCGCCCCTAGGGTGACGTGACCGCCGTCCCCCGTCTCGTAGACGCCGTAGCAGGGCCAACCGCCGTTGACCCGCTCGCGGGCACGCTCCGGCACCCGGCCCGTCGCGAAAAAGGCGGCCAGGTGCGGAATCATCCACGACACGACGCCGTCCGTCATCGAGACGTCGACGAACTGCCCCTGACCCGATTGATGCCGGTGGTGGAGGGCGGCGCCGATGGTGAACGCCGCCATCAGGGCCCCGCCGCCGAGGTCGGCGACCTGGACGCCGGGCGTGAGCGGCGCCCCGTCCCGCAGCCCGGTCACGGACAGGGCGCCCGCGTAGCCCATGTAGTTGACGTCGTGCCCCACCAGGTTCCGGTACGGGCCGTCCTGGCCGTAGCCGGAGATCGCGCAGTACACGAGCCGGGGATTCTCCTCGCGGAGCGCCTCCCACCCGACGCCGAGTCGGTCCATGACGCCGGGCCGGAAGCTCTCGAGCACCACATCGGCCGTTCGGGCGAGCCGGCGGAAGATCTCCTTCCCCGCCTCGGTCTTGAGGTCGATCGAGACGCTCTTCTTGTTCCGGTTGAGCAGGAGGAAGTAGGCGCCGACGTCGGACCCGCCCCAGAAGGGCGGCGTCCGCCTGGCGTAGTCGCCGCGGCCCGGCTCCTCGACCTTGATCACCTCGGCGCCGAGGTCGGCGAACAGGAGCGAGCAGTAGGGACCGGGCAGAAGGCGCGAGAGGTCGAGGAACCGGAGGCCCGCGAACGCGCCCGCCATGGGCTGATTATAGGGTCAGGCGCGCCCGGGCCGGCGCGGGGGTGTCGACTCCCCCCGCGCCGGAGCGCAAGCAGCTAGTTCTGGGGCTGGCGGAAGGGGTTGTGACAGGCGACGCAGGTGTTCCGGCCGAAGTCCTTCATCAAGGCCTCGACCTTGGGCTGGTCCTTAGCCCGGGCCGCGTCACGAAGCTCGATCGCCTTCGTCTCCATGTTCTTGGCGGCGGCCTCGAACTCCGACCACTTGTCCCAGATGTCCGGCTTGGCCTTGGACTTGTCGGTGAGGGAGCCCTTCGGGAACAGGGATGGGATGTGCTGGGCGTTGATCGCGATCGTCTCGGCGTTGACCGCCATGGCCTCGATCTGCCCGGCCTTGACCTTGTCGCTGAGGTCCTTGGCGCTGGCCCCGTTCAGTTTCATGAGTCGCTGGCGGTCGGCGACGATGTCACCCGACCCGACCTTCATCTGGGCCTGGCTGACCGCGATCCCGAGGAGCAGGGCGGCCAAACCCCCGACCACGACACTGGCACGAGCGACGAAGCGCTTCATTCGGCCTCCTTTGGGTGGTTGGCGGCGACGGGACCCCGTAGAGCCCCGGCCCGGTGTGGGTGAACGCGAGTCACTGCTTGGTCACCTTGTTCCGCACCGCAGGGATGCTCTTCAGGTAGCGGGCGATGGCCAGCCGGTCCTCCTTCGTGAGGTCCTTGTAGCCCCCGGAGGTCCCCTCGATCACCTCGCCCATCAACCCGCCGGCCACGTCGCCGTCGGGCTTGTTACCGGTCCCGAGGTACTCCGCGATCTCCTCCTCCGACCAGGTGAGCCCCGTGTCCTTGTCCGGAGTGATGTTCGGGACCGGATCGCCCTCCGGCCCCTTGGGCGTGCCGCCCAGGAACCGCGAGTTGTCGCTCGCGTGCGTGACCCCCCGCGGCGTGTGACATTCGCCGCAGTGCCCCACCGCCCGCACGAGATACTCACCCCGCGCGAGGCCGGACGTCGGCGCGGTGGGCGGCGGCGTCTCGCGCGTCGCGAACGCGGCGAGCCAGGTCGGCAGGAACACGCTCTCGAACAGCGGGATGACCTTCTTCGGCTGGTTCGCGCGGTTGACCGGCGGAAGGCTCCGCAGGTACGCGACCACGGCCCGCAGGTCCTCCTCGGCCATCCCGTTGAACACGGGGTACGGGTGCACGGGAACGAGCCGCTCCCCGTTCGGACGCCGGCCGAGCCGGATCGCCGTGATGATCTGATCGTCCGTCCAGCCTCCGATCCCCGTCTGGCGATCCGGCGTGATGTTGGTGGAGTACACGGTGCCGAAGGGCCCCTCGTACTTGCGCCCGCCGCTGTTCACGGGCTTGTCCTTCTCGGTGTGGCAGCCGCAGCCGCCGGTCGCGGCGAACACGTACTTCCCGCGCGGGACCAGGTCACGAGCCGGAGCGCCCTGCGCCCCCGCTGACGTCGCGCCGAGCAGCAGCAGCCCTGGCACCATCCAGGAAGAGACGCCGCGAGCCAGTCGCCGACCTCGGCTTCGGGGGAGCAAAGACATGACCTTAACCGGTAGAACGCGTCAGCCGGTAGACGGGTTCCGCCTGCTGGCCGGGTCCGGCTCCATCGCCCCCGCAAAGGGCCCCTCGTCCAGTCGCGCCTCGAGGAGCAAGGCGTCCTCTCCGGTGTCTACGTAGTAGCCCCGGCGTCGGCCCACCACCTGGAAGCCGAGGCTCGTGTAGAGCCGGCGAGCCTCCACGTTCCCGGGCCGCACCTCGAGAAAGGCGCGCCGGGCCCCACGGGCGCGATGGCGCGCCAGGAGCGTCCCGAGCAGCAGCCGGCCCACCCCCTTCCCCCGCCGCGCCGGGTCCACGGCCAGGTTGGTCACGTGGACCTCGTCGGCGATCGCCCACAGGCAGAGGTACCCCACGACAGGCGCCGCCTCGCTCGCGTCGCCCTCGCGCGCGCCGCGCGCCACCCACATCTCGGCGACGCGATTCCGCTCCAGCTCGTGGATGAACGCCGCGTGCGTCCACGGCGTGTCGAAGGACACCTGCTCGATCCCGAGAACCGCCGGGAGGTCGGCGGCGCGCATCGGCTCAATGCGCAGGTCGGGCACTCTGTCGCCGCTCACGCGCGAGCTCTGCTTCCGACGGGCGCAGGTACAGGGGCTCGAGGTCGGCGGGGTCGACCGTCTCGCCCCGGCCGAGCGCCCCGCCGCCCAGCTCCCCGACCGTGACCGCCGAGGGAAGGCGAAGATCGGCCGGCGCCAGCCGGGCCCGCGCCCCGAGAACGTCGCTGAGAACGCCGGCAAACGGCGCAACCGCGTCCCCCACGAAGATGATGGGACCTTCGGTGCTGTCGCGGAGCTCCTCGGCCAAGGTCGCGGGAGCCACGGCGCGCGGGGTGTCCAGGATCTCGAGACGGCCTTCGAGCGTCCTGTAGAGCGCCGCGTACACCTCGTTCTTCCTGGCGTCCAGGACCGGGCACACCGGGTACGCGCAGAAGGGCAGCGCCCAGGCCAGGGCGTCGAGCGTCGGGACGCCCACGACCGGCTTGCCGGTGGCGAACGCGAGCCCCTTCACGGTGCTGAGCCCGATCCTGAGCCCCGTAAACGACCCGGGTCCCCGCGCCACCGCGAACGCCTCGACGTGGGCGAGCTCCCAGCGGGCCGCCCGGAGCACCCCGTCGATCGCCGCCATCAGGCGCTCCCCGTGGGTGACCGCGATGTTCACGCGGGACTCGGCCACCACGCCGCCGGCCTCGAGGAGCGCGACCGCCCCGGTCAGGGTCGAGGTCTCCACCGCGAGGAGTCGCACCAGGCCAGTCTAGCGAGGGCTGCGAAGGACCGTCAAGGAACCGCCCGCAACCCCACGTCCCGGTTGACATCCGGGTCCCCGCGAGCCACCATAGTCTCGATCATCGGCGGGGAGATGCAGCGACGCCCGAGCGGAGCGGTCCGGTTCTGCAACAACCCTGCGTGCGACCGCTGCGACCAGCACCTCCGCCCGGGGGACACCCTCCGGAAGGACGGGCGCGAGGTGTGCCCCGCATGCCACGAGGAGCTGGTGACTCAGGAGCCCCGTCCCCGCCCCGCGGCGCGCCCGATCCGCGCCGCCCGTCCGAGCGGGCCACCCCGGCGCTGACGGACCGAGCCGTGCCCCCTCGCTCGCGCCCGACTCCTCCCGCCAAGAGCCCCGAGGCCACCGCCGGGCCCGATCCCGGCACCCGGGAGAAGATCCATCTCGAGATCCTCCGCCGGACGGGGGCCTACCGCACGGGCGACCACTTCCTCCTCCCGTCGGGCCATCACGCGCCGGAATTCATCGACAAGGCGCTGGTCACCACCGAGCCGTCGTTCACCGAAGGGCTGGGGGACATCATCGCCCGGCACTTCGCCCCCTGGCCGACCGACGTCGTGCTGTCGACGGGCCCGGGCGCCCTGATCCTGGCCCACTGCGTCGCGCGTGCGCTCGCTTCCCGGCCTATCCTCGTCTACGCGACGAAAGGGTTCACCGAGCAGGGGCGGCGGGTGCGCCTCCCCGACGAGTTCACGCGGTTCGTCCGCAAGGGCAGCAAGGTCCTGATCGTGGAGGACCTGATCACCACCGGAGAGACGATCCGGCTACTGATCCAGATGGTCGAGCAGGCCGGCGGGACGGTGGTCGGAATCGGCTGCCTCTGGCAGCGCGCGACCAAGGTGGATCTCGGGAAGGACGTATTCAGCCTGGTGAAGCGCGACTTCCCGACCCACGAGCCGGTGAGTTGCCCGCTGTGCGCGCGAGGCCTCCCGCTCAACGTCGAGTTCGCGCGCGCGGAGCCTCCGGTCGAGGAGCCGCTCGAATCGCCGCGGCCGCGGCGACGCTCCTCCTAAACCGGAGCGCGGCGGACGTCCCGCGGGCGCGCGCGGACGCGGTCGGTCAGGAGGCGACGCGCTCCGACGTCCTGGCCGGCTGCGGCGATGGCACGAGCACGGCGTCGACCGCCGTCTCGAAGGCCTCGCGGAGCCGCTCCAGGCGCTGCGTGAACGTCAGCCCGATCCGGGCGAACGCCTCGAACACCGCCTCGCGCCCGCCGTCGATCGAGAGGTGGACGACCCGGGGCAGCTTATCCAGGTCCACCTGGACACGCTCGTGGAGCTGCTGGACCACCTGCTGGAGCTCCTCTCTCCCCTTACGGACCGACCCGAAGATCGGCAGGACGAAGAGATCGGCGCGCCCGCGGAGGCGCGACAGCGCGGCGGTGGCCACCGGGATGACCTCGACGCCGAGCTCGTCCAGGTAGCGCCGGAGGCACTCCCCCACCTTCTCGGTCAGGAATGCCTCGGGAATCGCGACGGCGCGCCGGAGCCCCGGCCGGAACCACGCGAGCGGGTTGAGCCACCGCCGGCCCGCGCCCGCCTCCCGCCGGAGGCTCTCCAAGTATGCCGGACCGAACTCCCCCTCCCACCACCGCTCGAGCGACGGGTCCGCGAACGGGGACTGCGGCGCCACCGTCTCCGGGTCGCCGTGAACCTCGGTCACGTACTCGTGGAAGTGCTTGTGGACGATCATGTACGAGATGGCGTCCACGAGCTTCTCGGCCGACCATCCGCCCTTCATGACCACCCGGAGGGCCCGGATAAAGTTCCGGCGGCGCAGACCGTTGGTCGTCAGCACGAAGTGCCGGATGACCTTGAGCGCGATGAGGGCCAGTTCCCAGTCGAGGTGGCCGGCCGCCTTCTGCTCCCACCGCTTGTGGAAGGGTCGGAAGGCCTGAATCACCCGCGCGCTGTAGTTGTCGTAGCGGTAGAGCGACCGGATGAGCCAGTTGTAGCCCCGCTGCACCTCCTCCACCGTCATCAGCTTCGGGAGGAAATTGAGGTCGGCGGCGCCGTGGCCCATCACCGACGCCGAGTCGTACGGGAGGAGCCGCCCCTCCTTCTGGAGCCGAGCGTGAAGGGGCGTCTTCTCGATCGCGGTGAGGATCCCGCAGGTCGTGAAGGGGATCCCGGCTTCCATCAGGAAGTCGAACTGCTCCTCGAAGATCCGCTGGTCGTCGTGGTCGAAGCCGACGATCATCCCGGCGACGATCATGAGGTTGTGCGACTGGATGAGCCGGATGCTGTCGAGGAGCGGCCGGTGGGCGTTCTGCCGCTTCTTCGTCTCCATCAGGCTGTCGACGCGCGGCGACTCGATCCCCACGAAGATGCTCGTGAAGTTGGCCTCGCGCAGTAGCTCGAGCAGCCGGGGCCGCTCCGCGACCGTGATGGTCATCTCGGCCGAGAACTGGATGGGATAGCCGTTCTTGCGCCCGAAGTCCGCGAGCGCCTCCAGGAGCTGCTCGGCGAACTTCTGGTTCCCGATCAGGTTGGCGTCGGAAAAGCTCACGTATCGGCCACCCAGCGCGGCGACGGTCTCGATCTCCTTGAGGACCTGCGGGATCGACTTCAGCCGGGGGACGCGGCCGTCGGTGATGATGATGTCGCAGAACTCGCACGCGAACGGGCAGCCCCGCGTCGTCTGGACGAAGTAGTAGAGGTAGTCACCCTTTCGGATGAGGTCGAACCGGGGGACCGGCGACAGGCGCATGTCGATGTTGCCGACCTGCTTGTAGACCGGCTTGGGAGCCCCCGCCAGGAGGTCCCGGCAGAACTCGGGCCACGTGTTCTCGGTCTCACCGTCGAACACGATGTCGAACGCGCCGTCCTCGAACCGCTCCGGGCACAGCGTCGGGTACGGTCCCCCGACGACGACCATCTTGCCGCGCCGGCGGAACTCCCGCGCCAACTCCCGGGCCCGGTGGTACTGGACGTTCCAGCAGCCGATCGCCACCACGTCGGCGTCGGTGTCGAGGTTGATCGACTCCACGTTCTCGTCCTGGAGCTCAACCGGGATCTCACGGGGCGTCATGCCGGCCACCGTCGCCAGGCCGAGTGGCGCCTGGCCGCAGCGCACCCCGACGATTTCGTGGATCCCCTGGAAGCCCCACAGCGACCGCGGAAAGCGCGGGTTCACGAACAGAATCTTCGGGGTCTTTCCGGCCAACGACACCATGCCGAGCCTCCGTGGGAGATCGCGTGAACCGAGGTGGAAGGTCGGTGAGTACCCGGACACCGTAGCACCCGGCCGCGCGCCGTGTCAACGACGCCGGCTGTCCGGGCCGCGCTCCGACGCGCCCGATCGCCGCCCGTCAACCCCCCACCGGTAGGGGGTCCGGAGACCATCGCCCTCAGCCGGTTGCATTTTTCCCTTGACAGGCTCGGACCCCTCCCCTAGCATCCGGCCCAAGACGCGCCGCGTGCGGTAGCGCGCGCGGATGAGGAAGGAGGTGACGGTCGGTGGCGAAGAAGAAGGCGACGAAGAAGAAGAAGTAGGCGCGGTATCCACTCCACCTCGGAGGCCCCGCCGTCGACGCGCGGGGCCTCCGCGCTTCTGCGGCAGGATCCGGCGGCGCCCGGGAGACCCGAGAGGGCCCTCTGGTAGGGTAGGCCGGTGACCACGACGGAACGCGAGCTCCGGGAGCGCGAGGCCTACGGTCTCCTCTTCCTGACCAGCCTGATCTGGGCCGGCAACTTCATCGCCGCCAAGGTCGCGCTCGCCGTCGTCGGCCCGATCACGCTGACCGCCCTCCGGACCGTCCTCGCCACGGGGGTCCTGCTCTGGTACGTCCGCTTCAGCTACCAGACGTGGCCGAGCGTGGGGAAGGGCGACCTCCGCATCTTCCTCACCCTGGCGCTCACGGGTCTCGTGTCCAGCACGATCCTCTGGTACTACGGCCTCCGCCGGACGCTCGCCATCAACGCCGCGATCCTGGGCGCGATGGGGCCCGTGTTCGTCGCCCTGCTGTCGGCCACGTGGCTCCGCGAGCGGCTCTCCCGCCTGAACGTCCTCGGGATCCTGGTCTGTTCGGCGGGCGTCGTGCTGACCGTCACCCGGGGGTCCCTCCAGGCCCTCCTGGATCTCGACCTCCAGCCGGGGGATTTCTTCATCCTGGCCGGCCAGGGCATCTGGGCGGTCTATTCCGTCTACGCCCGCCAGGTGTCCCGCCGGTACCCCCCGAGCGTGGTCACCGCCGGGACCTACATCGTCTCGGCCGCCTTCCTGGTGCCGCTCTCGCTGATCGAGCGACCCTGGACGGCCCTGCCCCACGTGACGCTCGGGACCGTGCTGGCCATTCTCTACGCGGCGACACTGGTGACCGTCTCGCACATCTGGTTCTACTGGGGGATCCGCGTCGTCTCCGCCGCGGTGGCGTCCCTCACGGTGAACCTCATCCCGTTCGAGGTGCTGGCGGTGTCCTGGATCCTGCTCGGGGAGGCGGTGACGTGGGCCCACGTGGTCGGCGCCCTGATCGTCATCGCCGGCGTGGCCCTGGCCACGCGCCGGACCGATGCGACGTCCCAGCCGGCCGACCGGCGCTAGGGCCGGGGCCGCGACGCGGATCCGGCGGGCGCCTCCCGGACCAGCGCCTCGAGGGCCCGGCGGAGCCGCCCGTGCCCCAGGAGGCGCCGCACGTAGGGGCCCTCTCCTCGCCCGCCCTTCGCGCGGATCACCCGCACGAGCTCTGCGCGGCTACCCGGTGACCACCGGTCGAGGTCGGGCAGGAGCGCGACCACCAGGGCCCACTGCCGGAAGGCGCGGCGCTCCGCCTTCGCCCACCCGGCCAGGCGCCCCACACCGAGGCTCCGGGCCGCCCGCTCCACCGCCTCGCAGGTGGCCGCCTCCCGGTCCCCGGCGTGACGCCGCGCGATATCGCGCGTCACCAGCCCGCCGAGATCGCGCGCTCGGAGGCGCCGCTCCGGCTCCGGGCTGCCCCCGGGCAAGGTGAGGCACGCCTCCTCCCGCGCGAGACGCCGGAGCACCGGCAGGGGCGACCGGTATCGCCGGTCGCGCGCGATCTTCGCGAGCTCGTCGTCGAGGACGATCCGCACGCTCTCGGTCCGCGGCTGGAACCCGAGCCGCTGGTAGAAATAGAAGGCCCCCGACCGGAGCGCCTCGGGATTACCCGTGCCCAGCTGGTAGGGATCGACCACCACGGTGCGCATGCCGAAGACGCGCCGGTAGGCGCGGAGGACCTGGCCGAGGATCCAGGCCGATTCCCCCTGCCGGAAGGACTCGAAGATGTTGAACCCGAACTCCAGCGTCTCGAAGAGGCACCAGCCGCCCCCGTAGCCCACCGGGACGCCGTTCCTGATGGCGAGGAACGCGTAGTACCCCTCGAACGGCAGGCGGAATTCCGGCTGGAGGCCGATCAGCGCGCCGCGGAGCCCCCGGCCCATCTCCCCGACCAGCACGTCCTCCGCGTTCGGATGGGAGAAGGCGTGGAGCTCCCGCGAGCGCGCGGCCATGGCGACGCGCGCCGTCTCGATCAGCTCCGCCGCGAGCGCCGGCGAGGCGCGGCGGAGGGACGGGAAGGGCCGCATCGCCTCCCGCACCACGTCGATCCCCGCCCGCCGGAGGGCCGCCAGCTGGAAGACAGGGCGCTCAACCGGCCGCTTGGCCAGCGTCCGGGAGATCTCCGGGAGCTTCAGGCAAACCCGCACCGGTAGCGCGAGGCTCTCGTAGAGCCAGTCCCGCAGCTCGGCCGGGAGGGCGGAGCGATCGAAGGCCTCGACCAGCACCTGGAGGTCGGTGAGGCGTCGACCAGCCCGCGCGACATCCAGCCAGCGCCGCACGGTGAACCCGCCCTCGCTGAAGGCGTCGCTCTCCGACGGGGTGACCAGGAGGTCCAGCGCCTCGGCGATCTTCTCCTGGTCCGGGATCGACGCCCAGCCGATGTCGGCGTGAGCGCCGAGCCGCGCCGTCAGCCAGCGGGTCATGGGGAGCCCGAACGGGTACTCGAGCGTCGAGTCGGCGATGCCCGTGTCGTGGAGGCGCGCCCGCCCGCGCGGTCCGAGGGCCCGCACACGGCCGGGCATGCTCCGGAGGAGGCGGTCCACGCGCTCCAGGATCTCGCGGTCGCCCGGGTAGGCCTGGAGGAAGCAGAGCGTCTCGTGGAGGCGGAGGAGCAGCGATGCCCGCCGGACGTGCGCGATCTCGAGTGCGGCGAGGAGCCGCCGCTTCTCGGCCCGGGTCTCGGGTGAGAACCGGGAGGCGATGCTGGCCAGCGCGAGAACGAGTCCGGCGGCGCCCGGCGCGGGCTCGTCCGCCCCCGCAACCGGCCGGGAACCGCCCGCGTGAGCCATCGCCGGGGCAGAGGGCGTCAGGAGCCGCGCCTAGACGCGGGCTTTCCGCCGCTTGCCCTTCTCGGGCTCCTTCGGCTCCTTCTTGATGAGCCCCTTCACCTCGTCCATGAACTGGGTCACGTCGTTGAACTGCCGGTACACCGAGGCGAAGCGGACGTAGGCGACCTGGTCGAGCTGCTGGAGCCGCGCCATCACGAGCTCCCCGAGCTCCCGGCTCGACACTTCCTTCTCGGCCCGCTCGTGCAGCTTCGCCTCGATGTCGCTCACGACGTCGTCGACCGCCTGGACCCCCACCGAGCGCTTTTCGCACGCCTTGAGTATCGAGTGACGGAGCTTCGCCCGATCGAACGGCTCGCGCCGGCCGTCCCGCTTGACGACCATTGGGAGGATGTCTTCGATGTACTCGTAGGTCGTGTACCGGCGGTTGCACTTCAGGCACTCGCGGCGGCGCCGGATGAACTCCCCGTCCCGGCCGACGCGGGAATCGACGACGCGATCCTCCGTGTGGCCGCAGAACGGGCACTTCACGCGAGGCGCTCCGGGTAGAGCGGGAAGCGGCCGGCGAGGGACGCCACGTCCGCCCGCACCGAGGCCTCGGCCTTGTGGTCGCCGCGCGCGCGAAGGATGCGGTCGATGAAGCCGGCGATGGCGTCCATCTCTGGCTCCTTCATCCCTCGCGTGGTGACGGCCGGCGTGCCGACGCGGATCCCGCTGGTGACCATGGGGCTCCGCGTCTCGAACGGGATCGTGTTCTTGTTCACGGTGATCCAAGCCCGGTCGAGTGCCTCCTGGGCCTCCTTGCCCGTGAGCCCCGTCTCCGTGAGGTCGACCAGCATGAGGTGCGTGTCCGTGCCGCCCGTCACCAGACGGTGACCGCGCCGGATCAGCGCGTCGGCCATGGCCCGCGCGTTGGCGACGATCTGGCGCTGGTACGCCCGCCAGTCGGGCGTCAGCGCCTCGCGGAGCCCCACCGCCTTGGCGGCGATGACGTGCATCAGCGGGCCGCCCTGCATGCCCGGCATCACGACCTTGTCCAGCGCCTGGGCGTGCGCGGCGCGGCACATGATCATCCCGCCCCGTGGCCCCCGAAGCGTCTTGTGCGTGGTGGTGGTCACGAAGTCAGCGTGTGGGAGGGGCGTCGGGTGGAGCCCCGCCGCAACCAGTCCGGCCGGATGCGCGATGTCGGCCATCAGGAGGCATCCGAACTCGTCGGCGATCGCGCGGAAAGGCGCGAAGTCGATCGCCCGCGGGAAGGCCGAGCCGCCGGCGACCAGGAGCTTCGGGCGATGCTCCCGGCAGAGGTCGCGCACCTGGTCGAGGTCGATCCGCTCGTCGGCGCGCCGGACCCCGTAGGGCACGATCCGGTAGAGCTTCCCGGAGAAGTTCACCGGGCTGCCCATGGTCAGGTGGCCGCCGTGCGCGAGGTTGGGGGCGACCATCGTGTCGCCCGGCGCGAGCACGGTGAAGTAGACGGCCATGTTGGCCTGGGACCCCGAATGCGGCTGGACGTTCACGTGCTCGGCGCCGAAGAGCTCCTTGGCGCGCTGGATGGCGAGCTCCTCGACCGTATCCACGTTCTCGCACCCGCCGTAGTAGCGGCGGCCTGGGTAGCCCTCGGCGTACTTGTTGGTCATGACAGAGCCGACCGCCTCGAGCACCGCCTCGGAAACGAAGTTCTCGGACGCGATCAGCTCGAGGTTCCTCGACTGGCGCTCCGTCTCGAGCCGGATCGCCTTGGCGACCTCGGGATCGGCCTGCTCCAGCCACCCCATGGGCATTCGTCTCCTCTGGCGGGGTCGTTGATCGCCCCCAACCCTACTGGGCGCTCCCGGGAGTGTCAAGGCGCGCCGCGATCTGGCCGCTATAATGGGGACCGTGTCACGCCTGGTTCGCGTCGCGTCGGTTGGCGAGATCCCGGTCGGTCGGGGCAAGTCGGTGGAGGTCGACGGCCTCCCCCTCGCCGTGTTCAACGTGGGCAGCGGCCGGTACCAGGTCCTGTCCGGGTCGTGCCCCCACGAGGGCGGGCCGCTCGGCGACGGCGTCCTGCTCGGCGACAGCATCGTGTGCCCCTGGCATGGCTTCGACTTCGACGTCCGTAGCGGCGCCTGCCAGGTGGCGCCCGGTCTCTCCGTGAGCGTCTACCCCGTGCGCGTCACCGGCTCCGACGTCCTCGTCGAGCTGCCCTGAGCCCGTCCATGGCCCGACGCCGACTCCTGCCGGTCGCCATCACGCTCGCGGTCCTCGCCGCCGCCGCGTACGGCACCTGGACCTGGCTCGCGGGGCGCCATCGAGTGTCCACCGAGGACGCCTACGTCGAGGGCTCGGTCGTGATCGTCAGCGCGCGCATCCCGGGCCCGGTGGCGAAGGTGCACGTGCGCGACAACGAGGACGTCCGGCCCGGCCAGCTCCTGGTCGAGATCGATCCCCGCGACGCTCAGATCCGCGTCGAACAGACGCGGGCCGCCGTCGCGATGGCGACGGCCGAGGCGCGGGGCGCCCGCTCCGAGATCCCGCTGGCCCGGGAGAGCACCGACAGCCGGCTTCAGCAGGCGCGGGCCACCCTCGCCGCGGCCCGGGTCGCGGTGGAGGTCGGCCGCGCGGAGGCGGACGAGGCGCGAGCCCGCGCGCAGAGCCGCCGGGCAGCGACCGCCGCCGCCCAGGCCGAGGTCGCCCTCGCCGAGTCCACCACCGACCGAACCCAGCTCGACCTGGACCGCGCCAGCCGCCTGGTGACCGGGGGTCTGATCTCCCAGCAGGAGCACGACGCAGCCCGCAGCGCCCATCGCTCGGCGGTCGCCACGCTGGACGCCGCCCGGCGCCGGCTGGCCCAGGCCGAGCGCGAGACGGAGGGGGCGGACGCCGAGATCCGGCGCCGGACGCTGTCCGTTCAGCAGGCCGAGCGCCGCGTGGACGAGGCCGAGGCTCTGGTGGCCGACGCCCAGTCCCAGCAGACACAGGTCCCCGTCAAGGAAGCGGCGGCCGGACGCGCGGGCGCGAGCGTCGAGCAGGCCCAGGCGGACCTGGCCGCCGCGGAGCTCCAGCTCACGAAGACGCGGGTCGTGGCCCCGGTCGCCGGCATGGTCTCGAAGAAGACCGTCGAGCCCGGACAGATGGTCCAGGCCGGCCAGCCGCTCCTGGCCATCGTTCCCCTCGAAGGCGTGTGGGTGGTGGCCAACCTCAAGGAGACGCAGGTCGGCCGCGTCCGCGCCGGACAGCCGGTGACCGTCCGCGTCGACACGTTCCCCGACCGGGTGTTCCGGGGTCGCGTCGACTCCATCAGCGCCGGGACCGGGTCCCGCTTCAGCCTCCTACCCCCGGAGAACGCCTCGGGCAACTGGGTCAAGGTGGTCCAGCGGGTGCCGGTCAAGATTCTGCTGGAGGACTACCACGCGAACCCGCACCTCTTACGGGCCGGCATGTCCGCGGTTGTCACGATCGACGTCCGGTAGCGGGGTCAGGCCTTGACTTCCAAACAGTTCACCGAAGGGAGTGGTCTCGACGCCTGAAGTGTACGGAAGTCAAGGCCTGACCCCGACGCGGCGCTGGGGCATCACCCTCGCCGTCATGCTGGTGGCGACGATGCAGATTCTCGACACCAGCGTGACCAACGTCGCCCTGCCCCACATGCAGGGCAGCCTGTCCGCCTCGATCGACGAGATCACGTGGGTCCTCACCTCGTTCATCGCCGCCAACGCGGTCATCCTGCCGGCGACGGGCTGGCTGGTCGCGCGCCTCGGGCGCCGCACCTTCTTCCTGCTCGCGACCGTGACCTTCATGGTCAGCTCGCTCCTCTCCGGCGCGGCCCCGAGCCTCGAGCTCCTCGTGGGCGCCCGTCTGCTCCAGGGCTTGGGCGGTGGCCCGCTGATCCCGCTCTCCCAGGCGATCCTCATGGAGATCTTCCCGCCGCGACAGCGCGGCACGGCGATGGCCATCTGGGGCCTCGGCGTGATGGTCGCGCCCATCGTGGGCCCGACGGTCGGTGGATGGATCACGGAGAACTACTCGTGGCGCTGGATCTTCTACGTGAACCTCCCCTTCGGCGCCCTCGCGCTGGCCCTGGGGAGCGCGTTCCTGGAGGACGCCCCGCGTACCGGAGCGCCCGATCGTGCCGGGTCCATGTTCCGCTTCGACGGGATCGGCCTCGCGCTCCTGGTGGCGGGCATCGGCTCCCTCCAGGTCGCGCTGGACCAGGGCCAGCGGCTCGACTGGTTCGACTCGTCCAGGATCACGACCCTCGTCGTCGTGGCCATCGTCGCCCTCATCGCCTTCGTGCTCTGGGAGCTTCGCGTCGCGCACCCGCTCGTCGACCTTCGGGTCCTCGCGAACCACACCTTCGCGCTCGGCACCCTCCTCATCACCGTCGTCGGCTTCGGGCTCTACTCGAGCTTCCTCCTCCTCACGTTCTACACGGAGCACCTCCTCCGCTACGACGCGCTCACGGCGGGCTGGGTGCTGGCCCCGGCCGGGATCGGGTCGCTGATCTCGCTGGCGATCTCGGGTCGCCTGGTTGACCGCATGGATCCCCGATGGCTCGTCTCGATCGGGACCGCCGTCATCGCCTACTCGCTCTACCTCATGGGCACGCTGAGCCTCGGCGCGGACTTCTGGGCTGTCCTCTGGCCGCGCTTCGTCCAGGGGTTCGGCATGGGCCTCGTGTTCGTCCCCCTGACCACCATGGCCCTGGGCGCCGTGGCCCCGGCCGACCTGGCGACGGCCAGCGGGCTCTTCAGCGTGGTACGGAACGTCGGGGGGAGCGTGGGGATCGCCCTGACGACGACCTGGCTCTCTCGCCAGACGCAGGCGCACATGGCCACCTTGATCGGCCACGTGACGCCCTGGAGCGCCGCGACGGCCGATCGCCTGGCTCGCCTCCAGGATGCCTATCTGGCCGGCGGGGTCGACGCCGACACCGCGCGGCGCCAGGCCATCCGTCACCTCTACGATGAGGTGCACCGCCACGCGGAGATGGGAGCGTTTGCCGACGATTTCCTGCGCCTGGCGTCGCTGTTCGTCGTCGCGCTGCCGCTGGTGTGGTTCATGCGGCGACCGGCCCACACCCGGCGGCCGCAGCCGGTCGAAGCCGCCTGAAGGCCGCCCGGGCGGCCTTGCCTCAGCCCGCAGCGCGCCGGGTCAGGATCGCCCAGGCCCCGTCCCCGGTCACCGCACACCCGAGCACGGCGTGGCCGGCGGCGGCGAGGCTCCGCGGGACGTCGCGGGCCGAGGCGGCGTTGTCGACGACGACGCTGAGGACGGCCCCAGCTGGCAGCGCCTCGAGGGCGAGACGTGCCTTGAGGAACGTGTAGGGGCAGACCTCCCCGCGGAGATCCAGCTCCTCGACAGTCCCCGCGGAGGCGGGGGCAGCCTCGACCGCTATCTCTCGATCGGCAGCGTGGGAGTGTTCGCCCATTCCATCCACGAGCCGTCGTAGTTCCGGACCGGCGCGCCGAGGAGCCGAAGCGCGAGGTAGCTCTGGGAGGAGCGCAGCCCGCCCGTACAGTAGACGACCGCCGTCCGGTCCGGCCGAAGCCCCGCCGCCTGGAAGAGCGCCCGGAGCGCGTCGGCGTCCTTGAACGTGCCGTCGGAATTCAGGGTGGACGTCCACTCCACGTTGGTCGCCCCCGGAATGTGGCCACCGCGCGCCGTCGACGAGTCCTTCCCCGCGAACTCGCCCGGGCTCCGCGCATCGATCAGGCACGCTTCCGGCTTCCCGAGGCTCGCTTGCACCTCCGCGGCCGTCGCGACCAGCTCCCGGCGGGGCCGCGGCTCGAACCGGCGGGGCACCACCGCCGGCGCGGCGCTCTCGAGCGCCCGCCCCTCGCCCCGCCACTTCGCGAGCCCGCCGTTCAACACGCGCACCCGCTCGTGGCCATAATACTCCAGGACGAACAAGAGGCGCGCCGCGTACAGGCCACGGGCGTCATCGTAGGCCACCACGGTGGTCGCGTGATCGATGCCGAGCCGCCCGAACATGGCGGCCGCCGCCGCCGGGCGGACGGGAAGGCCTTCGGCGTTGGCGGCCGGGTCGTCGAGCTCGTCCGCGTCTAGGTAGACCGCGCCCGGGACGTGGCCCACGCGGTACCCGACCCGACCCGTCATCCCGCTCCGGAGATCGACGATCCGCACGTCGGGCGCCGCGAGCGTCCGCGCCACCTCCTCGGTCTCGACCAGGAGCTGGGGGTTCGCGTACCGTCCGGCGCCATCGGCGGCAGGGGTGATACCGACGCCCCCAACGACGATGGCCACGACGGCGGCGAGGACGGCGGAGCGTGGCGTCAGGCTTCGTGGCATTCCGGACCTCCAAGGGCGGGCGCCGGGCGACCGCGATCGCATTCTACACCGCGCCCCGAGCCGCCCCGAGCCGATGGCCCGCGCCGCGGACTGGCAACTCCACCCCCGGGCGACGTAAGATAGCCCGGTCGGCGCCGACCATGAAGCGCCCCCACACGAAAAGGAGATGCCGAGTGAGCACCCAGCATTGGCGACGCGGACTCGATCGTCCCATCCTGATGATCCCCGGCCCGACCGAGGTGCCCTGGCGGGTCATCCGCGCGATGGCGCAGCCGGCGATGATCCAGTACGAGCCGCCGTTCGACGACGAGATACTCGAGCCGGCGTGTCTCGACCTCCGCCAGGTGTTCCAGACCACCGGCGAGGTGATCGCCATGCCGGGATCTGGTCGCACGGGGCTCGAGGCCGCGGCGATCTCCCTCGTCGAGCCGGGTGACCGGGTGGTGGTCGTCGTGGCCGGCGTCTTCGGGAGCCTCATGAAGGAGGTCATGGAGCGCGCCGGCGCGGCGGTGACGGCGTTCGACGTCGAACTGGGCCGGCCGATCGACCTGGAAGCCCTGGAGCGCACGGTGGCCAAGGCTCGACCGAAGATCGTGACCCTCGTGCACAACGAGACCTCGACGGGCGTGACCTATCCCGCGGCCGCGGTCGGCGAGATCACGCGGCGGCACGGCGCTCTCTTCCTGCTCGACACCGTGTCGTCCCTGGCCGGACTCGACGTCCAGACGGACGCGTGGGCCGTCGACGTCAACATGACGGGCTCGCAGAAGTGCCTGGCCATGCCGCTCGGCCTCGCCGTCGTCTCGGTCTCGCCGCGCGCGTTCGAGGCGATGGAGCGGCGAGCCCGTCCCTCCGCAAGCTACGCCAACGACCTGGTTCGCTGGAAGCGCCAGTGGGTTCCTGCCTCTCGCGGCGGCGGCGTGCCAGAGGGGGGGCGACGCAACCAGCCCGTGTCGATGCCGACACACCTGGCGCAGGCGCTCCGGGAGGCCGTGAGCCTGATCCTCGAGGAAGGCATGCCCAACCGAATCCGGCGCCACCGGATCGCCGGCAAGGCCTTCCGCGCGGGGCTCGCCGCCCTCAAGGTGGATCTCTTCGGCGACCCGTCGATCGCCTCCGACAGCGTCTCGGCCTTCCGGGCGCCGGCCGGGCTCGCGGCGACTGCCGTCGTGCGCCGGATGCGTGACGCCTACGGCATCCTGATCTCGACGGGCATCGAGAAGATGCGGGAGACGGTGCTCCGGGTGGGAACGATGGGGATGACGGCCAGCCCGCTCTACGTCCTCCCCACGCTGTCGGCGCTCGGCATGGCGTTCCGCGATCTCGGCTACCGGGCGGAGACGGGCGAGGCGCTCGCGGCTGCGCAAACGATCTTCGACGCCGAGACGCCCTGACCCGGAGGTCGAGCGCGAAGGGCTACGGGCGGCGGGGAAGCTGACCGGCCTGGAGGTTGACGAGGCGGGCGGCGAGGAACGACGACCGCGCGGCGCCCGGACTGAGACCGGACGCGTAGACGCTACGGATCGCTTCGAGGTCAAGCCCGGTCAGGCTCGGCGCCCCCGCCCCCGGAGGCACGTCACCACCCGTGCTCATCAGCGAGTTCTCAGGACCCCCGATCAGGCGCGCGTCGATGTGACAGAGGCCGAGGACGCCGTGGCCCACGGCGTCGTGGACGTAGCCACCCACGCTGCGCCCCCGAGGCTCTACGACCCGCGCCCCCATCAGGAGCCCGCGCCCCGCGAAGCGGTACTGGACGCAGCCGGCATCCGAGGGGCATCCGGCCGCGCGCGGCGACGCCACCTCGGCCACCGTGACCTCGTTCACCCCGAGCGGGAGATCGACCTCCGGAGTGACCTGGATGTTGACCGCGAGCGCCCCCCCGGTCGCCCCCGCGAGGGCCCCGGCGGCCTCCGCCAGACCGGCCTGCACGGACCCCGGCACGCGGCTGGAAACGCGCATCAGGACGACCGTGCCCCGCGGGTAGCCGCTCCAGAAGCCCTGGAGCGGGCAGTCGGGTGGACTATCCCGCGGGATGAGCGGACCCGATCCCAGGTAGAGGCTGTCCACGACGTCGGGAGCTTTCGCCTGCTCGGCCTCCAGGCGACGGGACTCGGCAAGCCGCGCCGCCTCGGTCGGTGACTGGCCGCTGCCGCACCCCGTGAGAAAAAACAGGGCCGCGACTCCGGCCAGGCCTCGGCGCCCGAGGTCCCCTGGCAGGGACGCGCCAACATTGCCCCCATTGAGCCACATGCCGACGATCATACCGCAAACTCGCGGGGTTCCGCACCCCGGTCGCGGACGGGGGGCGAGATCCGGACCCGGGGTCTCGGCTCCGCTAGTCGAGAATCAGCCGGACGGCGTCCCGGCCGTACATCCGGGCCAGGGTCTCCACGACGCCCTGCAGCAAGGGCCCGAGATCCGGATCGTCGCGACGGATCGCGCGATCCAGCATGTCCAGGTGCTCGGCCCGCACGGGGACGCCATGCCCGCGGGCGGTCAGCACGATCGCGAGGCGGGCCGTCCGGTTGCTCGGATGCGTGACACGGCGGACGACGCTGGCCGCAGCGGTGAACACCTGCGATCGATGGAGCGCCCGCAGCGTGTGCCGGAACAGACCGCGCGGCTCGCCCGCCGGGCGGCGCACGAGCTCCACCGTGTCGGTCACCACGCCAAGGATCACATGCGCGTCGCGGACAGGCGCCGTCACCACGTCGTGAAGGAGAGCGGCCGGCAGCGCGGGGGCGAGATGCGTGACGGCGTCGGTCGCCTCGACCAGATCGTGCGCGATGGCGCCGGGCGATCGGAGGAGCGTCGTCAGCTCGCGGGCTTGCTCGGGGGTGATGGAAAGGAGGGCGTAGACGATCTCGTCCACGCCCAGCCGCGCGGACTGCGCGAGAGCCGGCGTCGCCGGCAGCCCGATCGTGAGTCCCAAGGCTAGCACCCGGACGAGCCGTCTCATCCCCGAGCCAGTGTGCCACATCCGCCGTGGACCGAGGCCATCGACTTCGATCGCGGCCGGGCCCCCTACGCAACCGAGCGCGTCTCGGCTAACATGGTCTCCACGGAAGGGGGCTCTAAGTGACGGACGTCAAAGCGGTTCTCTACCACCGTCCCGGCTGAAGCTCCTGCGCCAAGACGAGAGAGTTGCTCTCGTCGTGGGCGGTGCCGTTCGACTCGGTCGACATCGAGGCGGAGCCGGGCGCGCGCGCCGAGCTGAAGCGCCTTGGCGTGCCGGCAGTCCCCGCCGTCGTCGCCGCCGGGAGGGTCGTGCACGGGTGGAATCCGGTGGCCCTCGCCGACCTGGTCGGCGCCCGCTACGAGGGCGCCCAGCGGCTGTCCCCGGCCGCCCTTGCTGAACGCCTCGACCGGGTCCTGGCCGCGGCCGGCCGCCTGGTCGGCACGGTTGAGCCGCGGCACCTCGCCCTCCAGCATCCCGGTCGAGACCGCTCGCTCCACCAGCTGGCCTACCATCTCTTCCGCCTGAGCCTCGCGTTCCGCGACGCCATGCTCGAGCGCCGTCTCCCCGAGACGTGGCTCCAGGAGATGGCGCCCCCGGGCCTGCCCGACGGCCCGGCGCTCGCCGGCTACGGGGCGGCCGTGCGCACCGCGCTCCGGGGGTGGTTCGGGACCGAGGCGCCCACCGCCGGCACCGTCGACACCTACTACGGACCGCAGAGCGGCCACGAGCTCCTAGAGCGGACCGTGTGGCACGCGGCCCAGCACCTCCGCCAGATTCACGCGCTCCTCGATGACGCCCACGCGCTGGCGGCGGAGCCCCTCGACCCCGCGCTCCTCGAACGGCTCCCCATCCCGAAGTCGGTCTGGTAGCCGCTCGCGGACCCCGCTGGCCGGTCCGTCAGGACCGGAGGGCGCGGGCCAGCATTGCGATCGCGGTCACCGTCAGCAGCAGCAGCACGGCCCGGTTGAACGTCGCCTGCGGGACGCGGTCCTGCACCGAGAGCCCGAGCCAGAAGGCCCCGAAGCTCACCAGGGTGGCCGCGAGCCACGGCAGCAGGATTCGGCGGTCGATCAGCCCGACCTGCCACACGGCGCCGAGCTGCGTCAGCTTGAAGACGAGGAAGGTGGCCGAGATGGCGCGCACGAACTCGGCCTTTGGCAGGCCGAGCGCGTAGTAGTAGGGAGTCAGCGCCACCGAGGGGGCGTTGGTGATTCCGCCGAGCGTGCCCGCGAGGAGGCCGACCCCCGGCCCGAGGAGACGCTCCGATCCCGGCTCGATGCGCCAGGCCGGCCGGGTCACCGACAGGACCACGAAGACGAGCAGCGTCACGCCGAGGGTCAGGAGCAGCGCGCGAGTCGAGAGGGCGGCGAGGAACTGGGTCCCGACCACCGTCCCGACGATCCCCGCGGCGAGGAGCGGCGCATGGCGCCGGAGCGCGGCGACGAGCCCCGGCCGGCGGATCATCTGGGCGACGTCCATCAGGATGTTCGGGATCACGAGCACGGCGACGGCCGTCCGGACGTCGGTGGCGAACGCCAGGAGCGGGGTGGCGATCAGCGGGTAGCCGAAGCCGATCGCGCCCTTGACGAAGGCCGCGACCGCGACGCCGGCCAGCCCGGCGGCCCCGACGAGCGCGTCGCCACCCATCAGGCGGGATCGGAGCGGGGCGAGCGCGACGCTCCGGCGGGGCCTATCGTCCCAGGGCTTCCCAGAGGAGCTCGGCCGGGTGCTTCGGCACGCGTCCGGTCGTGTGCTCCACCTGCTGGCGGCACGAGATGCCCGGGGCGCACACGGCCACGTCGGCGCCGGCGGCTCGCACGGCCGGGGCCAGGCGGCGCTCGGCGATCTTGACGGAAAGGTCGTAGTGCTCCGCCTCGAAGCCGAACGACCCCGCCATCCCGCAGCAGCCCGCGTCCACCTCGCTCACCTCGTAGCCCGCCGCTTTGAGGACCGCCACCGTCGGGGCCGTCCCGACCAGCGCCTTCTGGTGGCAGTGGCCGTGGAGCAGGACCTTGCGCCCGGCGGCGGAGTGCGCCCGGGCGAAGAGCGGATGCCCGGCCGCCAGCTCCTTCTTGAGGAACTCCTCCAGCAGGAAGCTCTGGCGAGCCACGATCCGGGCGTCCTCCGTGCGCACGAGCTCCGGGTACTCGTCGCGGAGGGTGAGCAGGCACGAGGGCTCGAGACCGACGATCGGGCGCCCCTGTCGGGCTGCGCCCGCGAGCCGGGCGACGTTGTCCGCCGCCACGGCGCGCGCCTCGTCCAGCATGCCCTTGGAGATCATCGGGCGCCCGCAGCATCCGCGGTCGGCGAGCACCACGCGGTACCCGAGAGTCTCCAGGAGACGCGTCGCCGCGATGGCGACGCCCGGCGTCTGGTAGGTGTTGAACGTGTCGTGGAACAGGACGACCTCGCCCCGCTCTCCGCTCCCTTCGGGCCGGCGTCGGGCGAACCACCGGGCGAACGACCGGGCCGCGAACGCGGGGAGGGGGCGCCGCCGGTCGATGCCGGCCACCCGCTCGAGGAGCCACCGGTGCGGCGCCGAGCGCGCGATCCAGTTGGACAGGGGCGCCAGGGTGGAGCCGATGCGCGCCAGCGTGTGGATGCGGCCGAAGAGCCGGTTGCGGAGGGGCAGGCCGTTCGCCCGGTAATAGTGGGCGAGGAACTCGTACTTGAGCTTCGCCATGTCGACGTTGGCCGGGCACTCGGCCTTG
>DATAFX010000036.1:0-16542 GCA_036257195.1 Candidatus Methylomirabilota bacterium
GGCGCGCCCTTGACCAGGGTCTCGGCCAGGTGCTTCAGCTTGGCGACCGGGACCCCGCTCTGCTTGGCCACCGCCTCGACGTCGACCGCCCCGGCCGCCGCGGCCAGGGCCGCACCCTCGCGGGCGGGCAGCGCCGGGACCAGGCGCGATTCGAGGACGAGACGGAGCAGGACCAGCGCGATCGCCCCCTCGGCGCCGGGGAGACTCGTGATCCACTCGTCCGCGCTGGCCGCCGTCATCGAGTACCGCGGCTCGACGTGGATCACGCGGGCGGCGTGCTCGTCCTTCAGGGCGTGCGTCCGGCGGAAGGCGCCCGCATAGCCCACCGGCGACACCCACGTCTCCAGGAAGTCGGCGCCGAGAGAAAGGATCGTCTTCGCATCCTCGAAGGCGTGATACGGGATCGCGTCGACGCCGAAGACGGCCAGGCTCGCCGCGCGCAAATCCTCGTGGGCGAACGTCTCGTAGGCGATGCGGGGTCGGCCGCCGACCGCCTTCAGCCAGGCGTCCGCCAGGCGTCCCAGGCTCCCCGTCTCGAGCTGCGTCACCATCGCGATCCGGCCGACGCCTGCCTGACGGGCGGCCGCGATCTTTTCGACGAGGAGCTTCTGCGCGTCGGCGACAGGCACCGCCCGCCACGCGTCGCCCTCCCGCACCCGCGGACCGGGGATCCGGTCGGGGTCGTAGGTCGACAGGAGGCCCGCCTGACCGCGCGCGCAGAGGGCGCCCCGGTTCACCGGATGGTCCGGGTTGCCCTCCAGCTTCACGATCCGGCCTTCCCGGCTCTTCGCCAGGATCCCACAGCCGGCCGGGCATTCGCGGCACACGGTGGCGAACCACGTCGCCGTCCCGGGCACGATGTGCTCGGCCGGGATGACGTAGGGCAGGATTGCCTCGGTCGTCTTGCCGCAGCCCGCGGCGGCCGCGGCCGCCCCGCTCACGCCGACGATCCGGAAGAAGCTCCGGCGATCCACCCCTTGCTTCGCGCGTCCGTCCATCCCCTGCTCCATCAGTGGTGGCAGACGACGCAGTCGAGCGGACCCTGCCGCTCGGCGTGACACGACACGCACCAGCCCATGGTCAAGGGCGCAACCTGCGCAACCTCCGTCATGGCCTGCACCTCTCCGTGGCACTGCTGGCAGGCCAGCCCTTTCTGCACGTGCCGCTTGTGAGGAAAGTACACGAAGCCGGCAACCTTGTGGATCCTGACCCACTCGACCGGCTTCCCGTCCTTCCAGAGCGCCCGCAGCTTCTCGACCTCCTTCTGGAGCTCCGTGTCCTTGGAGGCCACGATCTGGTGGCACCCCATGCAGCGCTTCACGGAGGGGAGGCCGGCGTAGGACGAGCGGCGGGCGTCGGCATGGCAGTACTGGCAGTCGATCTTGAAGTCGCCGGCGTGGATCTTGTGGCTGAACAGGATGGGCTGCTTGGGGGCCGGTGCGATCGGCGCCTGGGCGCTGACCGCTCCGGGCAGGAGCACGGCGGCGGCGGAGACGATCAGGCCGGCGAGCACTTCTCGCACGCGGACCAGCATCCGCCCCGTCCTCGTCTGGCTCGGCGTCAGCCGGTAACGCCCGCGCCCGGTCAGGGCGGGCTGAGAAGGCAAGTACGCTCTTTCACAAGGGCAGGCGGATGATAGCAGTGGCCCTCCGACCCGTCAACGCTTTTCTGCCCGGGCGGTGCCGTCGCCCACCACGAGCGGGACCTCGACGAACGCGCGCATCTCAGGGCTGTAGTGATGTGCGCGCGTCTCCGCGACGCGCCCGCTGGCGACCGAGACGACCACGTAGGTCGCTTGGGGGTAGGTCGGCGCTCCGTCGATCATCGCGTTCTGGCGGTCCGTCTGGGAGAAGTACGCGCCGGCGTCGACGTGAGAGTGGTAGATCACCCGCACCTCGAACCCCTCTCCTTCCCGGCGCCCGATCTCGAGGAGGTCCGCGTGCGCGATGTAGTAGGCCGTTCGCGCGGTCCGCGGGAAGCGCTGGGGGTCACGGGCGTGGAGCTCGTCCTGGATGTTGCGGCACGCAAGGAGACGCCGTTCCTCGAGGCCGGGCCGTACCAGCAGCACGCCGCAGCACTCGGCGGGGTAGTCGGCCCGGGCGTGCCGCTGGATCGCCTCGAGCTCCGCCGCCGTGAGGAGCGCGGTCACGCGCCTCCCGCCAGCGCCGGGATGATCGACACCTCGTCGCCGTCCTTGAGCCGGGTCGCCGGCCCCTGGAGCCCGCCGATTTCCTCGCCGTTCACGTAGAGGTTCACGTGATGGTGCACCTGCCCGGTGGCGTCACGCACCAGGCCGCGGAGGCCCTCGAAGCGGTCTTCGAGGGCATCGAGCAGCTCCTTCACATCCGCCGCGTCCACGTCGACGCGCGGTGTGTTTCCGGTCGCGCCCCGGAACGGCGTCGGGATGTACACGCTCACTGCCATGCCACTGCCTCCTTCTCGCTCCCTCAGTGCTCCGCGCCTTCGAGCGGGACGCTCAGGTACCGCTCGCCGGTGTCGCAGAGGACCGTGACGACCGTCCGGCCGGCGCCGAGCCGTTCGGCCACGCCGAGGGCCGCCCACACGTTCGCCCCCGCGGAGATTCCCGCGAGCAGTCCTTCTTCGCGGGCCAACCGGAGCGCCGTGGCCATCGCGTCCTCGTCCGTGACCTGGACGATCTCGTCGATGATGGCCCGGTTGAGAATGCCGGGCACGAACGAGGCGCCGATCCCCTGGATTCCGTGGACCCGTGAGTGCCCGCCCGAGAGGACCGGCGAGCGGGCCGGCTCCACGGCGACGATGCGGACGCGGGGAACCCGCTCCCGCAGCACTTCGCCGACGCCGGTGATCGTTCCCCCGGTCCCCACACCGGCCACCAAGGCCTCCAGCTTACCGCCCGTGGCCTCGAGGATCTCGACGGCGGTCGTCCGCCGGTGGGCGTCCGGGTTCGCCGGGTTCTCGAACTGCTGGAGCATGACGTAGCTGGGGTTCGCGCTGCAGAGCTCCTGCGCCGCGTACACCGCGCCCGTCATGCCCTCGATGGCCGGCGTCAGAACCAGCTCGGCG
This sequence comes from Candidatus Methylomirabilota bacterium, assembly GCA_036257195.1. Taxonomy (GTDB): domain Bacteria; phylum Methylomirabilota; class Methylomirabilia; order Rokubacteriales; family DASRDR01; genus DASRDR01. Next base: position 3,046 of record DATAFX010000036.1, read on the forward strand.
CCGAGGCGAGTGAGAAGCCGTCGCCGCTCGAGGCTCATGTCCTCCGGCATGGTCAGGATCAGCCGATAGCCCTTCACCGCGGCGACCATCGCCAGGCCGATCCCGGTGTTCCCGCTGGTGGGCTCCACAAGGGTCGAGCCGGGCCGGAGCGTCCCGCGGCGCTCGGCGTCCTCGATCATGGAGCGGGCGATCCGGTCCTTCACGCTGCCGCCGGGGTTCTGCGACTCGACCTTCGCCAGGATCGTGGCGCTCCCGGGCGGGATGATCCGGTTGAGCCGGACGAGCGGGGTGTTGCCGATCAGGTCCAGGACGCTGTCGGCGATACGCGGTCGCCCCGCCATGGCTTTCCCCTTGAGGCTCGGTGACTCAGATGTGGTAGATGGTCCGCTCGGGCGACCGCCGCGCCTTCACCTGCTCCGCGAGGTCGCCGAACGTCGTGCGATCGATAACCGCGGCCACCGCTCCCCCGATCTCGCGCCAGAGGGGGGCTAGGTCGGACGCGGCCGCTTCGCTAGCCCGGCTCGAGTGCCGCCCCGCGACCTCCAGGGCGGTCACCCGCCCCTCGACCGCCCGGAGCACCTCCCCGACCGAGATCGCCGCTGGGGCCCGGACCAACTGGTAGCCCCCCGCCGACCCCCGCTTGGACTCGAGCAGTCCCGCGCGCTTGAGGAGGAGCAGGACCTGCTCCAGGTAACGCTGGGGGATGCCCTGCCGCCGCGCGACCTCCTGGATGGGCACGAGCCCCTCGCCGTGATGGACGGCCAGGTCCAGGAGTGCGCGGATCGCGTACTCGCCCTTCGCCGAAATTCGCATATCCGGTCAAGAATGGAGTGTACCGACCGGATCCGAGGACCGCAAGGATTGGCTGATCGTCCATCTGGCTGTTGGCCCACTCGACGAGGGCGCGGTGACGGACGCCTTCTCACCGCGATCGGGGACGGCTCGCCGACGGCCCGAGTCATGGCGCTGGAGTGGCGCCAGGGCGGCTTGCTCAGAGTGAGCTGGCGGCCGCCGACCAGCGGAACGGAAAGGGCGAGCGGGAAGATCCTCCACCTGGTCCGCGAGCACCCAGCTGATGAGGCTCCCTCGCCCGCTCCGTGGGGGCCAGCGTCAGTCGTGTCTCAGGCGGGGGTTCAGCCAGTCCTGGAGCCCGTCCCCCAGGAAGTTGAACCCGAGGACGACCGACAGGATCGCCAGGCCCGGGAACGTGGCGGCCCACCAGTACTCGAACTTCGCCCGGCCTGCCGCGATCATGGCGCCCCATTCCGGCTCCGGCGGCACGGCGCCAAGCCCGATGAACGACAGAGCCGCGGTCAGGATGATCGCGTTCCCGATGTCCAGGGTCGCCTTGACGAGGATCGGCGGGAAGGCGTTCGGGATCACGTGGAGCCCGACGATGCGCCAGGTCTGGGCCCCCAGAGCACGCGCCGACGTCACGTAGTCGTTGGTATTGGTCACCAGGACCTGGCCGCGCATCAGCCGGGCGAACTCCGGCCACCACACGAGGATCATGGCGAGCATCGCGTGCTTGAGCCCGAGCCCCAGGGCCGCCGTGATGGCCATCGCCAGGAGGATCGACGGGAACGCGAGGACGACGTCCACCACGCGCATGAGGATCTCGTCCACTCGCCCACCGGCGTACCCGGCAACAGCGCCCACCGCGCTGCCCACGAGGGTCGCGATCAGGATGACGCCAAGGGCCGCCGGGATCGTGATGCGGGCGCCGTAGACGATCCTCGAGAAATTGTCCCGCCCCGCCTCGTCCGTCCCGAACAGGTGACCGGGACTCGGTGCCTGCAGCCGGTTCATCACGTCGACGTCCACCGGACTCTGGGGCGCGATCAGCGGGGCGGCCAAGGCGGTGGCGAGCCACGCGCCCACGATGACGGTGCCGATCACGAAGGCGCGGTTCCCCCGCAGGGAGGACGCGGGGGTGGCCCGGGGGGTCGCGATCTCCTCGGCATGAGCGACGGCGGTCACGTTCGCTCCCTCACGCGACCCGGATCCGCGGGTCGAGAACCCCGTAGAGCACGTCGACCAGGAAGTTGACCGCCAGGTACACGATGGCGGTGATCATCGTGACCCCGAGGATCGCCGGGTAGTCGAGCCGCACCGCTGCGGTGACGGCGTAACGGCCGATGCCCGGCCACGCGAACACGGTCTCGGTGAGGACCGCCCCGGACAAGAGACTTGCGAAATTGAGGCCGGTGACGGTCACGACGGGGATCAAGGCGTTCCGGAGGGCATGCCCACCGACGACGACCGCCTCTCCGAGGCCCTTGGCGCGCGCGGTCCGGACGTAGTCCGCGGCGAGCACCTCGAGCAGCGCGGCCCGCATCGTGCGCGACACGATCCCCATGATGAACCAGCCCAGCACCAGGGCCGGAAGGATCGTGTGACGCAGCGCGGAGGCGAACCGCTCGCCGTCTCCCGCGATGAGGCTGTCCACCAGCGTGAAGCCGGTGACCGCGACCGGCATCTGAAGGTGGGTATCGAGCCGACCCGGCCCGGGTGCCCATTCGAGCCTGTAGTAGAAGATGTGGAGCGCGATCAGGCCCGTCCAGAAGATCGGGGAGGCGGCACCGACCAAGGACAGGACGCGGGTGAGATGGTCCACCCAGCTGTTGTGGCGTACCGCCGCCCAGATCCCCAACGGCACTCCGAACACGACGCTCACCACCAGCGCCGCCATGGCGAGCTCGACCGTCCCGGGAAGGAACTGCCGCAGGTCCTGGACTACCGGCCGGCGGGTCGTGAACGACTCTCCTAGATCTCCGCGCAGGACATTGGCGAGGTAACGCACGAATTGCTCGGGGACCGGGCGGTCCAGGCCCCACCGTTTCATGTACGCCTCGCGGATGGCGGGATCCTTCGTCGCGTGCTCGCTCAGGACGGCCGCGAGGGGGTCGGCCGGCACCATGTGCGCAACGAGGAACGCGACGACCACGACGCCGAAGAGGGCGATCAGGGCCAGGCCCAGCCGGCGGGCCAGGTAGCTCAGGAGCACGGAGAAGCGGGCGCGACCGAGCGGGTGTTTCCGGGGGCGGCTCGCGCGGAGCCGCCCCCGGCGCGCTCTATCGCGACAGGTTCCCCAGGGTGACGAACCAGACCGGGTGGTAGACGAATCCCTTGAGGCCCGGGTTCAGAGCGTAGGACACCTTCGCCTGGATCATCGGGACCCAGGGAACGTCCTCGTTCGCGAGCTTCACGATCTCACGGTAGATCTCGGCTCGCTTCTTGGGGTCGGTCTCCCGGACGCCGTTCGCGATCAGGTCGTTCATCTTGGGGTTGTCGTAGAACACCCGCTTGGTGGCGGGTCCCCCCTTCTTGTAGAAGGCATCCGCCCACGGGTGCGGGTCGAGGTAGTCGGGAGTCCACTCCGCGATGATCATCTGCACCTTGCCGGCCCGGTACTCCGGGACGACGACCGAGAACTCCTTCGGCTCGAGCGTGGCCTTGATGCCCACGGCGGCCAGGTCCGCCTGGACCTTCGCAGCCAGGGGCTCGTTCGACACGCCCTGGAGCGGGCGGGTCCAGTAGTTGAGCTTGACGGCAAAGCCGTTCGGATGCCCGGCCTCGGTCAGGAGCTGCTTGGCCTTCGCGACATCCCGCTTGCGGGCCATGCTCTTGTCCACGCCGAGGATCCCCAGGGGGATATTCGCGGGCGGCTGCTCGGCGGCACCGCGCATCAGGCCCTTCATCAACCCCTCGTAGTCGATCGCGTAGGCGATCGCCTGCCTGACTCGCTTGTCGGCCAGCTCCTTGCCGACCTCGGCGGAGTTGTTCAGCCCGAGATAGACGAGATTCAGCGACAGCCCGGACACGAGCTTGATCTTTGGACCATCCTTGATGGTGGCCGCGGTGTCCGCGTCGATGTCACGCGCGACGTCCGCGTCACCCCGCTCGACCATCTCCTTCTGGGTCGTGGCGTTCGCCACGTGCTTGAAGATGATCTTGGCGAAGTAGGGCTTCGGACCCCAGTGGCTCGGATTCCGCTCCAGCACCGCCTCGACGTCCCTCACGAACGAAACCAGCTTGTAGGGGCCGGAGCCAGCCGAGTTCTGGTTCAGCCACTCGGTCGCCTTGTCCTTCTCCTTGCCGTCCTCGGCGTCCGTGCCGCCATGCGCTATCACGGTCTTGGAATCGATGATCCCGCACGGGACGCACGACAGCGCCGCCAGGAAGGACGCGTCCGGGTCGGTGAGGATGATCCGCACCGTAGTGTCGTTCACCACCTCGACGTCCTTCACCGGGTCCATGAAGAACGATGGCTGATCTTTGAGGTGCTTCAGCCGCCGCATGGAAAAGCGCACATCCTGCGCGGTCAACGGGTTCCCCGACGAGAACTTCACCCCTGGCCGGAGCTTGAACGTGTAGGTCTTGCCGTCCTTCGAGATCTCCCAGCTCGTGGCGAGCCGGGGCTTGACGACCGAGATGTCGGGCGGCTCGACGGTCACGAGCGTGTCGTAGGCGGCCCGATCGATGATCTGGGACGTGAACTCGAAGGTGCGACTGGGATCGTTGGTGATGTAATCCGCGATGCTGCTCGCCAGGATCAGCGTCTCCTGGCGGCTCTGCGCCTGCGCCGGGCCAACCACGGCCAGCAGGGCGGCGAGAGCCAGCGCCCCGGCGGCCACCCGCCTCGTGACGTACCGCGTGTCGCGCATCTGTGCGATCTCCTCCGGTGAAGGTTGAGTGGCCGAACGACGCCCGTCAGGAGGTCGGGCGCACCACGAGGGTTTCGGTGTAGCTCACCCCGTCGATCGCCCGGATCCGCCCGACGACCTCGGACGCCGCGTGCAGGTCCAGCGACCGGATGAGCGCCACCATGTCGTACTGGCCAAAGAGTTGATACACGTACGAAAGCCCCTCCAGCTTCCGGAGGGCATCGAGCACCTCCGTCTCCTGCTGGGGTCGGCATCGGATCAGTACACCCGCGACCATCGGAACCTCCTTCGCGGCCTCGCTGGGCCTCTACCGCTTGATGGTGTCTCCGCCGGAGCCGCCACTCGCCCCGCCGCCTGGAACGGACAGGATGGCCTTGACGCCCTGGCGGGAGAGCACGAACTCGAATGCCTCCTGGGCCTGGTCGAGCGGGAACACGTGGCGCGTGAGCGGCTCGACATCCACCCGGCCCTGGGCCAGGAGGGCCAGGGCCCGCTGGTACTCCCGGTACGAGTAGCAGATCGCACCCACCAGGTGCAACTCGCCCCGGACGGCCGGCTCGAGGTCGACCTGGACCTGCTTGTGGACGGTCAGCATGACGACGGACCCGCCCTTCCTCGCCATGGCGATGCCCTGGCCGAGGGCCTCGGCGCTCCCCGCCGCCTCGTAGACGAAGTCCGCCCCCCCGTCCGTCAGCTCCCGGACGGCGGCCACCGCGTCCTGCTCGCGCACGTTCACGACCTCGTCGGCCCCCATGTCGCGCGCGAGGGCCAGCCGGTCGTCGCGAGTGCCGATCACCACCACACGCGCCCGCAGGATGCGCTTGATCACCTGGGTCGCCAGCAGCCCCATCTGCCCAGGTCCGAGGACGGCCACCCACGACCCGGAGGTGATGGTGATCATCTCCAGGCCCCGGATCACGCACGCCAGCGGGTCCGCGAGCACGGCCGCCTCGTACGAGAGGCCCGGCGGCAGGACGTGGATGTTCCGGGCCGGGACCGCGACAAACTCGGTCATGCCCCCGTCGACGGTGACGCCGAGCTCCTCCAGCTTCTCGCAGAGGTTGATCCGGCCGACCTTGCAGTGCCGGCAGATGCCGCAGCCGATGCAGATCTCGACGGCGACGGACGCTCCCAGCGGCACCTCCGTGGCACGCTCGCCGACCGCCACGACCTCACCCGCGATCTCGTGGCCGACGATGAACCGGCGGCGGCGCGCCGGGTTCACCTCGTTGTAGATCCGCTGGTCGCTGCCGCAGATCCCCGCCGCGCGCACGCGGACGAGCACCTCCCACGGCCCCACCGTGGGGACCGGCACGTCCTCGAGGACGATGCCGCGCTTGGCCGGATCCTTGACGACGGCGAGCATGAGTCCCGCTAGAGCGAGCTCGTGAACCGCTGGCGCTCGAGCAACCGCGCCGCCTCGCGGGCGAAGTAGGTGATTATCAGGTCGGCGCCGGCTCGCCGGATCGCGGTGAGGGCCTCGAGCATGCACCGCTCCTCGTCGAGCCAGCCGAGGCGGGCGGCGGCCTTGATCATCGCGTACTCCCCGGAGACCGAGTAGGCGGCCAGGGGCAGCCCGAACTCCTGGCGCACCCGCGCGATCACGTCCAGGTACGGGAGGGCTGGCTTGACCATCACGATGTCCGCGCCCTCGTCGACGTCCAGCCCGACCTCGCGAAGCGCCTCGGTGGCGTTCGCCGGATCCATCTGGTAGGAGCGGCGGTCGCCGAACTGGGGCGCCGACTCCGCCGCCTCCCGGAACGGCCCGTAGAACGCCGACGCGTACTTCGCCGAGTAGGCCATGATGGGCGTCTCGGTGTAGCCCGCCTCGTCGAGCGCGTCCCGGATCGCGCCGACACGGCCGTCCATCATGTCCGAGGGCGCGACGATGTCGGCCCCCGACTCCATGTGGGACAGCGCGACGCGGGCCAGGAGCTCCACGCTTGCGTCGTTCTTGACGCGCCCGTCCTCCACGAGGCCGCAGTGGCCGTGGCTGGTGTACTGGCAGAGGCACACGTCCGTGACCACCAGAAGGTCCGGGATCGTCTCCTTCACCGCGCGCGCCGCCTGCTGCACGATACCGTCCTCGGCGTACGCCTCCGACCCCCGCGGATCCTTCGATTGCGGGATGCCGAACAGGAGGACCGCAGGGATGCCCATGCTGGCGGCGTCCTTCGCCTCCTTCAGCAGCTCGTCGAGCGAGAGCCGCGACACGCCCGGCATCGACTCGACCGGATCCCGCACGCCGCGGCCGTGGACCGCGAAGAGCGGCAGGATGAGGTTCTCGACGCCGAGCCGCGTCTCGCGCACCATCCGTCGGAGGAGTGGGGACTCTCGGAGCCGTCGCGGGCGGTACAGGGGGTGTGCCATGGAGTCCTCCTGCCTGGTTCTGATCAGCCCCGCAGCGTCGCCGGCGGGGACGTCTCGAAATGATCGGCGATCGCGTCGGCGAGCGCCGGGACCGTGTATTCGTGGGGCATGACACTCACGCGAAGGCCGTGTTCGGCGGCAGTCTCCGCGGTGATCGGCCCGATGGCCGCCACGACCACTCCCTCGAGGAGCCGGCGCGGGTCGGCCGGCGCCAGGAGCGCGAGAAAGCCGCGGACCGTCGACGAGCTGGTGAAGGTGACGACGTCGATCCGGCGGGACTCGAGCAGCGGGACAACCTCGTTCGCCCCTTCCCCCGCGAGGACGGTGCGGTACGCCGGCGCGACCGTCAGCCGCACACCCTGCGCCTCGAGCTCACGCGGCAGCAGGTCACGCGCCTCCGCCGCCCGCACGAGCAGCACCTGGTTCCCGCGGTCGACCCGCGGCCTGAGCGCGTCGAGCAGCCCCTCGGCCCGGTACTCCGCCGGCACCAAGTCGGGCTCGATCCCTCCCCGGCGAAGAGCCTCGGCGGTCTCCGGACCGATCGCGGCCACGAGACGGCCGGCCAGACTCCGGGCGTCCAGTCCAGCTCCGAGGAGCCGCTCGCGGAAGGCCGCCACGCCGTTCACGCTGGTGAAGACGACCCACCGGAAGGCCTCGAGCGACTGGATGGCCTGGTCGAGCGGACCCCAGTCCTGGGGAGGCACGATCCGGATGGCGGGCAGCGTGATCGCCTCCGCGCCGTGGGCTTCCAGGAGCTCGGTCAGCCGTCCCGCCTGCGCCCTCGGCCGCGTTACCAGCACGCGGCGTCCGTGCAGCGGACGGCGCGCCAGCCACGTCTCGACGCCCCCGGACGCCACCCCGGGAATCACGTCGAAGTCGACCCCCCAGGCGCGGAGGGTGGCCGCCTCCTCGTGGAACGCCTGACCGTCGCCCCCCACCAGCCGGACGACGCGGCGGCCGGCCGCCGCGTGAGCGCGCAATAGAGCGGGCACCGTGTCCGGAGACACGCCGCGCCCGTCCTCCGCGACGCGCACGCGCTCCGCGCCGTCGGGCGCGCCGTCGAGCACCGTCGGCGCCACCGTCGCGTCGGCCACGACAACCTGCGCGTTCGACAGCGCCTGCTGCGTCCGGACCGCTAGCAAGCCCGGGTCTCCGGGGCCGGCACCGGCGAACGTGACCAGCGCGCGCATCCTCACGCGACCCGCCCGGCCTCGATGATGGCCGCCGCGCCCGCCGCCAGGAGCCGCGCCGCCAGGCGCTGCCCGAGCGCTTCGGGAGCGTCCGGATCGCCGACGTCACCGTCTCTGAGCGCACGAGCTCCGTCGGGCGTCGCGACGAAGGCGTCGAGCCTCAGCCCGGCCTCGGTTAGGCGCGCGTACGCCGCCAGCGGCGTGGTGCATGTCCCGCCGATGGCTTCGAGGAACGCGCGCTCCGCCAGCGTGGCCGCGCGGGTCACGGCGTCGGTCAAGGTCCCGGCCAGCTCCAGGATCAGGGGGTCGTCCTCCCGTGCTTCCACGCCGAGGGTCCCCTGCCCCACCGCCGGCAGCATCTCCTCGGGAGCGAGCGCGGTGACCGTCCCGTCGAGGAGGCCCAGCCGGCGCAGACCCGCGGCTGCCAGCACGAGAGCGTCGTACTCGCCCCCGCGCAGCTTGCGCACGCGCGTGTCGACGTTCCCCCGGATCGGCGTGGCCACGACGTCCGGGCGCCGAGCCAAGAGCTGGACGCTCCGCCGGAGGCTCGACGTCCCCACGCGCGCCCCCCGGGACAGGGACTCCAGCCGCGTCGCGGTCGCCGCGACCAGCACGTCTCGCGGATCCTCGCGCCGCGGAAACGCCGCGAGCACGAGTCCCTTCGGGCGCTCGGCGGGCAGGTCCTTCAGGCTGTGGACGGCGAGGTCCACTCGGCCTTCCCGCAGGGCCTCGTCGATCTCCTGCACGAAGAGACCCTTTCCGCCCACCTCGGCGAGGTGTGCCGTGGCCAGCCGGTCGCCGGAGGTCCGGATCGGCACCAGCTCGACCTCGAGACGGGGCCGCGCCCGCCGGAGACCGCTGGCGACCTCCTCCGCCTGCCGGAGCGCCAGCTGGCTGCCGCGCGTCCCGATGCGGACACGGTCGGTCACCGGGCTCCGTTCCCGGGCCCGGGCGCCGCCGCCAGCGCCGCTGCCACGCCCTCGAGGATCGGCAGCCGGTCCCCCGGCCTGGCGCCGCGCCGGGACGGGACCGGCAACGACCCGAGGTCCACCCGCCCGAGCGCGCCGAGGAGGCTCCGCTTGAGCCCCGGATGCGCGCGATCGAGCTCGCGGAGCAGGCGCTTCATCCGGTGCCGCTGGAGCGTCGGGTCCTTGCAGCCCGGGCAGGCACAGCAGACCACCGGGAACGCCCGCGCCCGGACGTACTCGGCGATCTCCTCCTCCCACGCGTAAACGAGCGGCCGGATCACCGTGTGACGCCCGTTGTGCGCGCGGAGCCGCGCGGGCATGCCCTTGATCTGGCCGTTGAAGAAGAGGTTCAGGAGGAGGGTCTCGATGAAATCGTCGGCGTGGTGGCCGAGCGCGATCTTGTTGCAGCCGAGCTCGTCCGCGTACTTGTAGAGCGCCCCCCGGCGGAGGCGGGCGCAGAGCGAGCAGAACGTCTCGCCAGGCTGGATCTTCTCCTTGACCGTGAGGTTGATCCGGGCGCTCCGCATCTCGAAGGGGACCCCCTCGCGGGCCAGGTGGTCCTCGATCAGGTCGGCGCGGAACCCCGGAAACCCCTGGTCGACGTTCAGGGCGAGCAGGTCGAAGCGGATCGGGGCGCGCCGCTGTGTGAGACGGAGGAAATCGAGGAGCGCCCACGAGTCCTTGCCACCCGAGACGCCGACCAGGATCCGGTCCCCGGGCTCGATCAGCCCGAAGTCCCCGATTGCCTCGCCGAACCGCGCCATCAGGCGCCGCTCGAGCCGCTGGTCCTCGCTCATCTTGGCAGTCGCCCTCCCCGCGGATCTCCCGAATTGTAGCGCCCCCCGTCAGGCCACTTCAACCGATCGTGGGGCCCGGGCGACCCCGCGCCGCGCCCGTGGCCCGTCTTCCGGCCCGCTCGGGTTGACAGCGCGGCCCCGCTCGACCTAAATGACGTGCGTGTCCGATTCCGTGTTCCGTCTCGATGGCCGCGTCGCCCTGGTCACCGGGGGCAGCCGGGGCATCGGCCGCGCCGTCGCCCTCGCGCTGGCCGAGGCCGGCGCCGACGTGGTGGTGGCCGCACGCAAGGCACAGGACCTCGATCCCGTGGCCGAGGAGGTGCGGGCGCTCGGCCGCCGTGCGCTCGCGGTGCCCGCGCATCTCGGGCGGCGACCCGACGTCGACCGGCTCTTCGAGACGGCACTCCAGGCCTTCGGCCGCCTGGACATCCTGGTGAACAACGCGGCCACGAACCCCGTCTTCGGCCCCTTGCTCGACGTCGAGGAGGAGGCTTGGGACCGGATCATGACCCTGAACGTGAAGGGCTACCTCCTGGCCGCCCAGCGGGCGGCGAAGGCGATGGCGTCCACGGGGCGCGGGGCGATCGTCAACGTCGCGTCGACGGCGGGGCTCCGCGCGAGCCCCGGGCTCGGCGCCTACTCGGTCTCGAAGGCCGCGATCATCATGCTGACGCGCGTCCTGGGGAGGGAGCTGGCTCCCCTCGGGATCCGTGTAAACGGGGTGGCGCCGGCGCTGATCGAGACGCGCTTCAGCGAGGCGCTCTGGAAGAGCCCGGAAAACCTGGCCTGGTATCTGAAGAGCACGCCGCTCGGCCGCACGGGCCAGCCGGACGAGGTCGCGGGCGCCGTCGTCTACCTGTGCTCGGACGCGGCCAGCTACGTCACGGGGCAGACGCTTCTGGTAGACGGCGGCCATCTGGCCTGACCCCCGAGCCGCCGGCTCAGGACAGGTCCACCGCCAGGTGCTCGCCTCCCGCGTACACGTTGAACGCGTCGTGGCGCAGGTAGCCCACGACGGTCACTCCCAGCTGCTCGGCGAGGCTCACCGCCATCTCCGTCGGCGACGTGCGGGAGATCACGATGGGCGTTCCCATCCGCGCGCCCTTCAGAAGCATCTCTGACGACACCCGGCCCGTGCTGAGGAGCACGCGGTCGCGGGTCTCGACTCGCTGGAGGAGTGCTTCACCGCACACCTTGTCCACCGCGTTGTGACGGCCCACGTCCTCCGCCAGGAAGAGCAGCCGGTCCGGATCGGCCAGCGCGGCGCCGTGGATCCCCCTCGAAGCCCGGTATCCCACCGCCTGGTGGTAGAGCTCCTTCATGCGCTCGAAGAGCCGGGCCGGCTCGACCCGGAGCGATGACTCTATCCGCGGCACGATTCGGGGGTCGATGCGGAAGGTGATGCCGCCCCCGCAGCCCGAGGTCAGGATCCGCTCCTGCGGGAGCTCGACCTCCCGGACCAGCTCCACCTCCGCCCGCCCGTCGACCTCGGAGACCGTGAGCCGACGGATCTCGTCGATCGACCCGATGACCTTCTCCAGCCAGAGGTAGCCCACCACCAGGGCGTCGAGCTTCCGGGGCGTGCAGAGCAGCGTGAGGAACTTCTGGCCGTTTACGTAGACGGTCAGGGGCTGCTCGCGCACGACCTCGCCTTTGACCTCGCGGAACTGCCCGGCCTTCCAGCTGTAGTAGGTGCGCATCGCGTCCGCCGATCGAGGCTAGTCCCGCGCTCCGCCCCCCGTCAAGCTTCGCGGCCCTGCCTGGAGCGTCGTCAGCCGCCGCGCGTGTCCAAGGCCCGCCGCTCCGGGCACGTCGCCACCGTGAGCCGGATGGTGCCGCGGGCTCCGACCCAGGTTATCTCGTGCGGTCCCGGCCCGAGCGGCAGCCACCCGCGCCGGGACAGGGTCCCGTCGATCGCCACCTCAAGCCCCTCGGTATGGGCCAGGAGATAGGGTCCGGGCGCCAGAAGGTGAACGATCGCACGCCCACCGCCCTCGGCCGCGGCCACCTCGGCCCCCGCGACCAGCAACCCCTCCGGGCCCGCCGTGTAGTGCCGCTGCACGAAGTCCGCCACCGGGCCGATCATCCCGCGGATCCGGAAGTCGACGTGCGCGACGGGCGCGTGCGCCAGGCGCATGTCGTCCGCGATCAGCTCCTCCGGGATGACCCCGCGGGCGACCCACTCGCGCACGCCCCGGATCAGGGCCCCGTAGCGGTACGCGGCGGGGCGAAACACGTAGAGGGCGGTCCCGTCCAGCACCGCTTCGCCCGGGCACGCCAGCCGGAGCTCCTGACGCATGAGCCGGAGGTCGGAGCTGTTCTGGTTCCGGACCGCGAAGATCAGCGTCTCCCCGGCGGGGACGACGACCGCCGCGGCGATGGCAGCCAGAGCGAGGCCCTTACGCCACCGCGACGGCTCCCGACGCGCCCACTCCGCCAGCGTGGCGAGCGTCAGACCGGCATAGACCGCCGCGACCGGGAGCAGCGGCAGCCAGGCATGCTGGTACACGGCCGGGGTCCGCGGCAAGTGGAGCGCGATCGCGCTGGTGAGGGCCGGCACGAGCAGCACGCCGTGCACGGGGTGACGCAGGACGGCCCGGCGCCGCACGCGGAGGACGAGCCCGAGACCCAGGGCCGCGGCCACGAACACGCCCACCTCGCTCCCGAAGATCGGCCACGTCTTCCCGAAGTCGACAAATCGGAGCGAGTCGCGCACCACGTTCCGGTAGAGACCCTGAAGCACCGGGACGCCGCCGATCCCGGCCAGGCCGATGAAGAGGGCGCCCAGGACCAGCCCGAGACCCCCGAAAAGCCGCGCGAATGACCGGGCCAGGCCGCGCCACCCCGTCGCGGTCGGCGGCCGGAAGCCCGTCACGAGCGCGACGACCCCGGCCAGGGTCAAGACCGCCTTGACGGACAGGGCGACCGCCGCGCCCTGCCAGGCTCCCACCACCCACAGCCATCCGGGGCCGCCGGTCTCGCGCCAGCGCACGAGTGCCACCAGGCTCGCGAGGTGGGCCGCGAGCGCGGGCACGTCGGGCCGGGTCTCCGTCGACGTCTCTGCGAACTGGGGGAGGAATAGGAGGATCACCGCCGCCCAGACCGCGGCGTCCGCCGACAGCCGGCGCGCGAGCCGCCACGTCAGCCACACCACGACGGCGGCCATGACAAGCATCACCGCCCGGGCCGCGAAGTACACCTCCGGTCGGTCCGGCATCCAGGCGGTCAAGGGCGCCATGGCGTAGTGGAAGAACGGCAGGTGGTGCTCCCAGAAATCGCGGTACGGGACCTGGCCTTGCGTCAGGAGCCACGCCACGTGGAGGTGCTGGCTCTCGTCCGGGTCGATGCGTCGGTTGATCACGACCCCGATCCTGAGCCCCAGAGCCAGCGCCACGAGCGCGGCGAGGATCCCCGGAGCGAGCCGACGCATGACGAGGCGCATCATACCGCGGCCCGGGCCTCCGCCGCGGGGCAGCCAGGCCGTGGCCCCTCGTCGGCCCGGGGC
>DATAFX010000038.1:0-32116 GCA_036257195.1 Candidatus Methylomirabilota bacterium
CACCGTCGTCAACGGCCCGTGCGCCGGCGGCGGCTACGAGCTGGCGCTGGCGACCGACTGGATCGTGATGGCCGACGACGGGAACACGTCGGTGTCCCTCCCGGAGGTGCCGCTCCTGGCCGTGCTCCCGGGCACGGGCGGCCTCACGCGCCTGGTCGACAAGCGGCACGTCCGGCGGGACCGGGCGGACGTGTTCTGCACGCTCGAGGAGGGGATCAAGGGCCAGCGGGCGGTGGAGTGGGGCCTGGTCGACGAGGTCGTTCCGCGCTCCCGGCTCGCCGACGCCGCCCGGGTGCGGGCGGCCCAGCTCGCGGAGCGGAGCGACCGGCCCGCTTCGGCCCGGGGGATCCCCCTCTCGCCGCTCGACCGGCGGATCGAGGGTGACCGGATCGCCTACGGCCATCTGACCTGCGCCATCGACCGGGCGCGCGGCGTGGCGGAGATCACGGTGTCGGGGCCGGCCGCGGCGCCGCCGGGCGATCTGGCCGGGCTCCACGCCGGGGGTGCCGCCTTCTGGCCGCTGGCCCTCGCGCGCGAGCTGGACGACCTGATCCTCCACCTCCGCACCAACGAGGACACGGTGGGGGTGTGGGTCGTCAGGACGACCGGGAGCGCGGACCTCGTGACGGCCCACGACCGGCTCCTGGCCGATCACCAATCCGACTGGCTCGTGCGGGAGATTCGGCTCTTCTGGCGGCGCGTCCTGAAGCGCCTCGACGTGTCCTCCCGGTCCGTCTTCGCCCTCGTCGAGCCCGGATCGTGCTTCGCGGGCACGCTCCTCGAGCTGCTGCTGGCCGCCGATCGCTCGTACATGCTCGCGGGTCCGCGCGAGGGTGACGCCGGCGGGGTGGCGACGATCCGGCTGGGGGAGCCGAGCTTCGGGCAGTGCCCGATGGTCAACGGGCTCACGCGCCTCGAGAGTCGTTTCCTGGGCGAGCCCCACCGCGTCGACGAGCTGAAGCGGCGAATCGGCGAGGACCTCGACGCGCAGGCCGCCGCGGACGCCGGGCTGGTCACCTTCACGCCCGACGACATCGACTGGGACGACGAAGTCCGGATCGCGATCGAGGAGCGCGCCGCTTTCTCCCCGGACGCCCTGACCGGGATGGAGGCCTCGCTCCGCTTCGGGGGGCCGGAGACCGTCGAGAGCAAGATCTTCGCGCGGCTGTCGGCCTGGCAGAACTGGATCTTCCAGCGCGGCAACGCGGTGGGCGAGCGGGGCGCGCTTCGCGTGTACGGGACGGGCCAGCGCCCGGAGTTCGATCGAAGGAGGACCTGATGGCGGCCGTCGACTACCAGGAGCGCATCCCCAACAACGTCCGCCTCCACGAGGACCGGCGCCTCTTGCGGGCGCTGGAGGAGTGGCAGCCGCGGTTCCTCCAGTGGTGGACCGACATGGGGCCCGAGGGCTTCCAGGCGCGGGACGTCTACCTCCGCACGGCGATCAGCGTGGACGCGCAGGGATGGGCGAACTTCGGCTACGTGCGGATGCCCGACTACCGCTGGGGGATCTTCCTCGCCGAGCCCGAGCCGAGCCGCACCATCGGCTTCGGCGCCCACCGAGGCCAGCCGGCGTGGCCCGACGTGCCGGGCGAGTACCGCGGCACGCTGCGCCGGCTGATCGTCACCCAGGGAGACACCGAGCCCGCGTCGGTGGAGCAGCAGCGCCAGCTCGGGCGGACGTGCCCGTCGCTCTACGACCTCCGGAACCTCTTCCAGGTCAACGTCGAGGAGGGACGGCATCTCTGGGCGATGGTCTACCTCCTCCACGCGCACTTCGGCCGCGACGGTCGGGAGGAGGCCGAGGCCCTGCTCCAGCGCCACTCGGGAGACCGAGACAAGCCCCGCATCCTCGGCGCGTTCAACGAGAAGACGCCCGACTGGCTCTCCTTCTTCATGTTCACGTACTTCACCGACCGGGACGGCAAGTACCAGCTGGCGAGCCTCGCCGAGAGCGGGTTCGATCCGCTTTCCCGCACCTGCCGCTTCATGCTGACGGAGGAAGCGCACCACATGTTCGTCGGCGAGGCGGGCCTGGGGCGAATCGTCCAGCGCACCTGCGAGGTGATGCGGGACCACCGTACGGACGACGTCCGCAAGCACGGGGCCATCGATCTGGCGACGATCCAGCGCTACCTGAACTTCCACTTCTCCGTCTCGATCGACCTCTTCGGCGGGGAGATCTCGACCAACGCCGCCAACTTCTACACCGCGGGGCTCAAGGGCCGGTTCGAGGAGGGCAAGAAGACCGACGACCACGTCCTCGCCGCCGCGACGTACCCGGTGACCCTGCTCGACGGCGGGCGCATCGTGACGCGGGAGGAGGCGGCGCTGACCGCGCTCAACGAGCGCCTCCGGGATGACTACGTCGCGGACTGCCAGCGCGGGATCGATCGCTGGAACCAGACGATCCGGAGGCACGGCATCGACTTCGAGCTCCGGCTGCCCCACCGCGGCTTCCACCGGGCGATCGGCCTGTTCGCGGAGGCGCGGGTGTCGCCCGACGGTCGGGTGCTCAGCCAGGCCGAGTGGGACGCGCGGCGCGGCGATTGGCTGCCGACCGAGAGCGACCAGGCCTTCGTGCAGAGCCTGATGGTGCCGGTCGTGGAGCGCGGGAAGTTCGCCAGCTGGATCGCGCCGCCCGCACGCGGCATCAACGGGCAGCCGGTCGATTTCGAGTACGTGCGGAGCTGACCGTGTCCCTCGGGGCGCGGATCCGCGGGCTCCGGACGGAACGCGGGATCCGCCAGAAGGCCCTGGCGGAGACGGCCGGCCTCACGCCGAGCCTCGTCTCCCAGATCGAGTCCGACAAGCTCACGCCGTCCCTCCACACGCTGGGGCGGCTGGCTGGCGCCCTCGGGGTGCCCATCGCGACGTTCTTCGACCAGGCCCCGAACGGGCAGCTGCACCTCGGCCGTCGCAAGGACTACGCGGTCGTCAGCTTCGACGGCTCGACCGAGCGCTGGGAGGTGCTGGCGGCCGGCCTCTTCCGCGGCAAGGTGCGCGCGGTGGTCTCGACGCTCGGCCGCCGCGGCGCCAGCGTGCCGCCCGAGCGGGTCCTCATCGAGCCGGGGCACATGAAGCTCATGTACGTCCTGGCCGGGAAGGTCGCCCTCCGGTACAACGGCGAGCGCCATCTCCTGGAAGCCGGCGATTCCGCCTACCTGGACGGCGGCGTCTCGCACACGTGGGAGAACGTCGGGGCGGGCACCGCGCGGACGCTCTGGGTCATCACGGGCAAGGACGCGTGAGCCCTCGGTCGATCGAGGTCGTCCTCGTCGACGCGTTCACGGCGACGCCCTTCACGGGCAACCCCGCCGCCGTCGTGCCCGACGCGACGGGGCTCGACGAGGCCACGATGCGGGCCGTTGCCGGGGAGATGGCGCGGCCCGCAACCGCGTTCGTCGGGCCGGCCAGGAACGGCGGCGATCGCCCGCTGCGCTGGTTCTCACCGGTGGGGATCGAGCTGACGCTCTGTGGCCACGGCACGGTGGCGGCGGCCCACGTCCTCGCCGCGCGCGGCGAGGCGTCCCGCGGCCAGCTCGTCTTCGCGGCGCCGCGCCACCGCCTGGCGGTCGCCCTCGAGGAGTCCGGGCCGGTTCGGACCGCTTGGGTCGTGCCGGACTGCCCGCGCTGGACGCCGGCACCGGAGGATCTCTCGCCGTTCTTACAGGTCCTCGGACTGTCCGCCGGGGCCGTGGCCCGATGGGCGCCGCCCGCGCGGACGTCGGAGCAGGATCTCCTAATCCCGGTCACCGGGCTGGCCGCGCTCGGGGCGCTGGCGCCCGACCTGGGCGCGCTGGGACGACTCGCGAAGGACCGCGGGGTGCGCGGGGTCGTCCTCACGGCCAGGGAAGCCCGCGAGCCGGGTGCGCTCACGCACAGCCGCATCTTCGTCCCCCACTTCGGGATCCCGGAGGACTTCGCGACTGGATCTTCTCACGCCGCCATCGGCGTGTGGCTGTGGGAGACCGGTGGCCTCGCCGCCGCCGACGGCGTGGCCCGGTTCCGGGCGGAGCAGGGCGACTTCCAGGGCCGGCCCGGGCGGATCGCCGTCGAGGTTCACGGCGTCCCCGGCCGCGCGACGCGCGTCCGCGTCGGCGGGCAGGCGGCCATCGTGCTCACGGGCACGCTGTCCTTGCCGTGAGGCGCGCCGCGCGCGGCCTCGTGGCGACATGACCTCTCCGGGCGCGGGCGCCGACGTCCCGTTCCTCGACCGCGCTCGGGAGACGGCGTCTCCCGAGACGCTCCGGAGCGGGCAGTGGGAGCGCCTCACCGCGGGGGTCGCCGAGATCTGGGGCTCGAACCCCTTCTGGCGGGAGCGTCTCCGGACCGCCGGCCTGCGGGACCCGCGCGATCTCGCCTCGTGGGCGGACTTCGCCCGCCTCCCGCGGCTCACGAAGGCGGAGCTGGCCGCCGACCAGGCGGCGCACCCCCCGTTCGGCACGAACCTCACGCACCCCCTCGAGCGCTACGTGCGTGTGTTCCAGACCTCGGGCACCACGGGGCCGCCGATCCGGTGGCTCGAGACCGAGGCGGCATGGACCTGGTGGGCGCGCTGCTGGGGCTTTGTGCTCCGGGGGGCGGGGCTGGGCTCCCAGGACCGCCTGTTCTTCCCGTTCTCGTTCGGCCTCTTCGTCGGCTTCTGGGCCGGGCTCGAGGGCGCGCGGGTCCTTGGCGCCCTGGCGATCCCGGGCGGCGGCCAGGACTCCCCGACGCGGCTCCACGCGATGCGGGAGCTCCGCGCCACGGCGCTGGTCTGTACCCCGTCGTACGCGCTCCACCTCGGCGAGATCGCGCGTGCCCAGGGCGTCGACCCGGCCGCGCTCGGCGTCCGCACCACGGTGCACGCAGGCGAGCCCGGGGCCGGCATCCCGGCTGTGCGTCAGCGCATCCAGGCGCTCTGGGGCGCGCGCGCGTACGACCACGCGGGCATGACGGAGGTGGGCGCCTACGGGTTCGAGTGCGTCGCGCAAACGGGCCTCCACGTCAACGAGCTCGAGTTCGTCGCCGAGGTGCTCGATCCCGAGAGCGGCCGGCCGGTGGCGCCGGGCGAGATCGGTGAATTGACGCTCACGAACCTCGGCCGGTGGGGGGCGCCCGTCCTTCGCTACAGCTCGGGGGACCGCGTGCGGCTCGACACGAGCGGCTGCGCGTGCGGCCGCACGTTCGCGCGCCTCGAGGGCGGGATTCTCGGCCGGGTTGACGACATGCTGATCGTGCGCGGCGTCAACGTGTTCCCGTCGGCGCTGGAGGGGATCGTGCGCCGCTTCACGGTGGTCGAGGAGTTCCAGATCGAGGTGTTTCGCCGCGGGGTGCTCGACGAGGTGCGGCTCCTGCTCGAGATCGACGGGAGCGCCCGACCGGCCGAGGGCGTGCGGGACACCGTGGCGCAGGTCGCCGAGGCCGTCCGGCGCGACCTGGGGATCCGCGTCGAGGTGACCGCCGTGCCCGCCCGGAGTCTGCCGCGCTTCGAGCTGAAGGCCCGCCGCGTCGTCCGGCGCGAGGAGTCCGGCGGCTGACGGGTCTCCTGTCCGACTGCCTCGCCGGCGCCCGCTTGCTCGCGCGCCTCCCGGGCTTTCTCCGTCGGTCCATCGACGCGGAGCGGGCGCCGGAAGCCCTCGCGTGCCGTCTCGCGAAGCGGGATGCGACCTTCCTCGACGTCGTCCGCCGGACCATCTACGCGCGCCCGGCAAGCCCGTACGCGCGACTCCTCCGTCACGCCGGATGCGAGCCCGGCGATCTCGAGCGTCTGGTGGAGCGCGACGGGGTCGAGGGAGCGCTCGCAGCCATCCTGGCGGCGGGCGTGTATCTCACGGTGGCGGAGCTCCGGGGAGAACGGCCGGCGCGGCGCGGGAGCCTGATCCTCGAGGTCGATGCGGGCCAGCTGGGAAACCCGCTCATTGGGTGGGACCTGCCGATGCGGACCGGCGGCACCGGGACGGCGGGCCTGTCCTTCGGCTGGAACCTCGCGTTCGTGCGGGATCGCGCCGTCGACCTCTGCCTCGTCGAGGCGGCGCACGGCCCGGGACGCCGCCGCCACGCGATGTGGACGCCCCCGGGGAGTGGGGCGATCGTGCATCTCCTCGACCTCTGCGCCCGGGGGAGCGCGCCGGCGCGCTGGTTCTCGCCGGTGGATCCGGCCGTGACCGAGCTGCCGGCGCGCTACCGGTGGAGCGTCCGTCTGGTGCGGGAGGGCGGGCGGCTCTGCGGCCAGCGCCTGCCGGCTCCCGCGCACGTCCCGGCGCTCGCCCCGGATCCGGTCGTGGACTGGATGGCGGACACGCTCGCAACGGGCGCGACTCCCCGCCTGCATGCCCGGCCGAGCGCGGTCCTGCGCGCCTGCGAGGCGGCGGCCCGCCGCGGCGTCGCGCTCGACGGCGCCGAGGTCACCGTCGACGGGGAGCCGATCACCGCCCCCCGCGCCCTGGCGATGCGTCGCGCCGGGCTCCGCGTGCTTCCTCGGTACGCGGCCGCCGAGGTCGGCCTGATCGGAGTCGCGTGCCTCACGCCGCGGGGCCCCGACGACGTCCACGTCCTCCACGATCTCGTCGCCGTGATCCAGGCCCCCGGTCCGGCGGCCGCCGGCCTACCCGCGGGCGCCTTCCTCGTCTCGTCTCTCCGGCCCACCGCGCCCTTGATTCTCCTGAACGCGTCGATGGGCGACACCGGCGTCCTGGACGATCGTCCGTGCGGCTGTCCCGTCTCGGCGCCCGGATGGACGACCCGCGCCCGCGGGATCCAGCGACTCGATACGCTCGCGGATGAGGGGCCGTCGCTGCCCTTCGCCGCCGTCGCTCGCGCGCTCGACGAGACGCTTCCGCGTCGGTTCGGTGGCGGACCCGGCGACTACCAGCTCGTCGAGGACGAGGCGGCGGACGGAGCGCGGCGTCTGAGGCTCCTGGTCCATCCGGCGGTCGGCCCGGTCGATCCGCGCGCGGTCGCCGAGGCGTTCGTGGCAGGCCTCGAGGGCTGGCCGTCCGGCCGCGCGCCGGCGGTGGAGCGCCACGCTCCGCTGGCGACCGGCGTGGGCAAGATCCTCCATCTTCACCGGACCCGCGACGGGCGGGCGCGCCGCGAGTGACGCAAGGCCGGGTGTATAGTGAGGCACTGCCATGAAGGTCGTCATCCGCAACCAGGGGCGTGAGGTCGAGTTCCACGGCCGCCGCCGGGTGCGGGAGGTCCTGGCCGAGCTGGGCGTCCTGCCCGAGACGGTCCTCGTGATCCGGGGGCGCGACCTCCTCACGATCGACGAGGTCGTGGCGGAGGACGACGAGTTGGAGCTCCGCCCGGTCATCTCGGGGGGACGGCCGTGAAGTGCCGGAAGTGCGGTGACCGGGCCGTGCTGGAGCTCCGGCGTCACAACACCGCCCTCTGCGGACCCGACTTCGTCAACTTCTTCCGGCACCACGTGCTGGAGACGATCCGCCGGTGGCGCATGCTCGTCCACGACGAGCCGGTCCTGATCGCGGTGTCCGGCGGGAAGGACTCGCTCGCCCTCTGGGACGTGCTTCACGACGCCGGCTACCGGACCACCGGCCTCTACATCGACCTCGGGATCTTCGACTACTCGCGTGCCTCGAAGGCCCGGTGCGAGGCGTTCGCCGCCGAGCGGGGTCTCGATCTCCGCGTCGTGGCCGTCGCCGACGAGGCCGGCGCGCCGATCCCCGCCGTGCGGGACGTCACCCGGCGCCCGACGTGCTCCGCCTGCGGACTCTCGAAGCGATACATCATGAACCGGGCGGCGCTCGAGGGTGGGTTCCCGGTCGTCGCGACCGGGCACAATCTCGACGACGAGGCCGCGACCCTGCTGGGCTCGACGCTCCGCTGGGACGAGTCGTCCCTGGCGCGCCAGACGCCGGTTCTCGCCGCCACCCATCCGAAGCTGGTGCGCCGGGTGAAGCCGCTCTTCCGGATGAGCGAGCGGGAGACCGCCGCGTACGCGTTCCTGCGCGGGATCGACTACATCGTCGAGGAGTGCCCGTTCGCTCGAGGCGCGACGTCGATCACGCACAAGGAGCTGCTCGACCGCCTCGAGTCCACATCGCCCGGATCGAAGGCGATGTTCCTGCAGGGGTTCCTCGACAAGGCGCGCGGCGTCTTCCAGGAGCGCGAGACGGTCACCCTCCTGGAGTGCGTCCGGTGCGGCCAGACCACGACCGGCGAGGTCTGCGCCTTCTGCAAGCTCCGCGACCAGGTGAAGCGGGGGGTGCGATCGGCGGCTCCCGCGGTGAAGGCCGCGCCGGCGGCTCCCGAGGATCCCCCGGCCGCGCGCGGGCTGATCTCGGACCTCCACGCCGCGGCCGAGATTCACGCGCCCTGACGGGCGCGCCTGCCGTGCCCTCGTCGCCCCGCCTGGACGCCGACCAGGTCGTGTTCGTCGGGACCGGCGGCGGACGCATGACGACCGCGTTCCAGGCTCGCGCGACCGGGGGCCTCTGGATCTGCCTCGACGGGGTCTGGGTGTCCGTAGACCCGGGCCCAGGCGCGCTCGCGCACGCGCGCGGCCGCGCGCTGGGTCTCGACCCGAGTGTTCTCGACGCCGTCGTCCTGACCCACAAGCACCTCGATCACTCCGGTGACGTCAACGCGATGATCGAGGCGATGACGCAGGGCGGAACCAAGAAGCGCGGCCTGGTCCTCGCGCCCCGCGACGCGTACGACGACGATCCGGTGATCCTGCGCTACGTGCGGAGCTATCCGGCGGCGACGGACACGCTCGTGGCGGGCGGCCGCTATCCGATCGGAGGCGAGGGAGGGCCCGTCCTCGAGACGCCCCTCCGGCTGAAGCATCCGGTGGAAACCTACGGCCTCCGCTTCGTCGGCCGCCGGTTCAGCATCGGGCTGGTCGCCTGCACCGGATACCTGCCGGAGATCGAGACGGCCCTGTCCGCCGATCTCCTCATTCTCAACGTCGTCTACCGCGAGCCGCGCGACGAGATCCACCTGGCCGTCCCCGACGCCCAGCGGCTCGTCGCCGCCATGCGGCCCCGCCTGGCGGTCATCACGCACTTCGGGCTGACCATGCTGAGAGCGCGTCCCTGGGAGCTGGCCGAGACGCTCTCCCGCGAGACGGGGGTCCGCGTGCTCGCCGCCCGCGACCGCTGGCGGCTCGACCTCGAGGCCGAGCTCGGGGTGGAGGACCAGCCCGGATCTTGACAGCGCGAGCGGGGCTCAGCGCGCAGCCGCGGCCGGCGCCTCGCTGCCCGTCTTCCATGCGGCGATCCCGCCGACCAGATCGACCACGCCCGTCCGTCCGAGCTGCTCGAGGAGGCTGGCGGCGGTGGACGAGCGGAGCCCGGTCTGGCAATGGACGACGAGGCGCGGGCCCGCCGGCACCTCGGCGATGCGCGCGCGCAGCTGGTGAAGCGGCACGTTGACGCTCCCGGGAATGGACTCGGTCCGCCATTCCGTCTCGGCGCGGACGTCGAGGATCGGGATTCGCTCGGTCTGGAGGACCTCCCGGAGCGCCGCCGCCGTCACTCGCTCGACGCGCCGCACGAGGTCGGGCCGGTCCTTGGCCGCCTCGATGCCCCCGTCCAGGTAGCCCACCACGCCGTCGAACCCGACCCGCCCCAGCCGCGTGGCCGCCTCCTGCTCGTGGCCGGGCGCCGTCACCAGGACGATCGGCCGGGTCGGCGACAGGAGGATCCCCGTCCACTCGGCGAAGCGGCCCCCCAGGCCGATGTTGAGGCTGCCGGCCAGGTGGCCGGCCGCGAAGTCGGTCGGGTCGCGCGCGTCGAGGAGCTGCGCGCCGTCCTGCTGGGCGGTGAGCACCGCGGCCAGCGGCAGCCGGCGCAGCTCGCGGGCGAGGACGGCGTCGAGCGTGGGGCGCTCCTGGCGATTCAGCTGGGCATCGTGGGCGAAGTACGGCGGCGCGGCCGGCTGATCGGCGGTGATCGTCCGGACGAACTCGTCCTTCGACATCGGCTGGAGCGCGTAGTTGTACTGCCGCTGCACGCCCATCGTGGAGACCCGCTCCTGGCTCAAGTGCTTCCCGCACGCGGACCCCGCACCGTGCCCGGGGTAGACCAGCGTCGCGTCGGGGAGCGGGAGGAGCTTCTGGTGGATCGAGTCATACAGCATGCCTGCCAGCTCGCCGGCACTGACGCCCACGGACGCCATGAGGTCGGGGCGCCCGACGTCGCCGATGAAGAGCGTGTCGCCGGTCAGCACGGCGTGGGGCTCCCGGGCGCTCACGGTGAGATCGTAGAGAAGGAGCGAGATGGCCTCGGGCGTGTGGCCGGGCGTCTCGAGGACCTTCAGCCGGACCCGCCCGAATTCGAGCACGTCCCCGTCCTTGAGCGGCGAAAACTCGTAGTCCGCCTGGGCGCGAGCACCCAGGTGGATGCGCGCCCCCACGCGGTCGCGCAGCTCGAGGTGGCCCGCGACGAAGTCGGCGTGGAAATGCGTCAGGATCGCGTGGCGGATCGTGAGCCCCCGCGCGGCGGCGTCGGCGATGTACTCGTCGACGTCACGCCGCGGGTCGACGACCACGGCCGTACCCGTGCCCTCGTCACCGATCAGGTACGAGGCCTGCGAGAGACACCCGAGGTAGTACTGGTTGAGGATCATCGGTCTATCCCTCTGCCGCCTGGCGGCTCGATCCTGGTCCCGGTCCCATCGTGCCCTGATGATGCCACGAGACCGGGGCCCCGCCCGCCCGGATCGACGGGCGCGCCCAAGCCCTTCCGGCGCTTCGGCCGGAGGAGCTCGCCGCGTTGGGCCTACCGGAGGCTCGCCGCGCAGCCGCCGAGGGAGCCGGCCACGAGCGTGCCGAGCCCGGCCGCCGGGGGAGAGATCGCTCCACCCAGGGGTCATCCGAGCGGCACGACGAGCGGAGTCGGTGAATCGCCACGCCAGGGCAGGCGAGAGTTCCGCTCACCCCTCCATTCGAGCGGAGAGCGGCGCCGGGGAGGGAGGGACCCCGGCGACGAGGGGTCCCCTCCCCGGGAGGGGCCGTGCCGCTCACTGCTCGTCTCTCTATAAGAGCGAGCGGCGAGGTGAGCGCAGGGCGGCGACCCCTGGCGGGGAAAGGGCCCCTTGGTCGCAGGAGACGCGCACCGGCCGTCTCGTCGAGCGGGAAAGGTGCGCGGAGGGTGCGATTCGGCTGCGCAATCTGATCCAACGAGGTGGCCCACGGCGCGGAGAAGCGATCTTCGAGAGATCCGCGTCATGGCCGGCTCCTCATGCTCACTTCGGCTGCGGAACGATGCGGATGTAGGGCTTCGGCGACTTCCAGCCCGACGGGTACTTCTCCTTGGCCTCGGCGTCGGACACCGCGGGCACGATGATCACGTCCTGGCCTTGCTTCCAGTTGACCGGCGTCGCCACCTTGTGCTTCGCGGTCAGCTGGCAGGAGTCCAGGAGCCGGAGCACCTCGTCGAAGTTGCGGCCTGTGCTCATCGGATAGGTCAGCATCGCCTTGACCTTCTTGTCCGGGCCGATGACGAACACGGAGCGGACGGTCGCGTTGTCGGCGGCGGTCCGGCCCTGCGCCGTCGTGCCGGCGCCCTCCGGCAGCATGTCGTAGGCCTTTGCCACCCGGAGCTCGGGGTCGCCGATCATCGGATAGGTGACGGCGTGTCCCTGGGTCTCCTCGATGTCCTTGGACCACCGGTGGTGGTCGCTGACCGGGTCGACGCTGAGCCCGATGATCTTGCAGTGGCGCTTCTCGAACTCGGGCCGGAGTCCCGCCATGTACCCAAGCTCGGTCGTGCAGACGGGCGTGAAGTCCTTCGGGTGTGAGAACAGGATGGCCCACCCGTCGCCGATCCACTTGTGGAAGTCGATCGGACCCTGGGTGGTCTCCGCAGTGAAGTTCGGAGCCTCGCTGTTGATTCTCAGTGCCACGTGTCGCCTCCGATTGGTGAGGGTTGCCCGGAAAGTGGAGCGCCCCGTCTCGAGGGAGCGCTCCGTCGTCGAGGTGCCGCTGGGACCGATTCGCGCGTCATGTTCGGCCTCCTCCGCTCGCGTCGGGGCTCAGTCCGGCTGCGCCACGACGCGAAGGTACGGCGTGAGCCTCCGGAAGCCGCCCGGGAACTTCCTCCGGGCGTCCGCGTCGGACACCGACGGGACGATGATCACGTCCTCGCCCGGACTCCAGTTTACCGGAGTCGCGACGGCGTGCCTGTCGGTCAGCTGGAGCGAGTCGATGACGCGCAGGATCTCGTCGAAGTTGCGTCCGGTGCTGGCCGGGTACGTGGTCATCAGCCGGACCCTCTTGTTCGGATCGATGACGAACACCGATCGGACCGTGACGGTGTCGCCGGCATTCGGGTGGATCATGTCGTAGAGGTCCGCGACCGTCCGCTTCCCGTCGGCGATCACCGGGAAGTTCAGCGCGTGGCCCTGCGTCTCCCGGGTGTCCTCGGCCCACCGGTGATGGGAGTCGAGCGGATCGACGCCGGCCGGCTCCGTCCGGGGTCGTCGGCGCTCGTTTCACTCGCGATCTCCGGACCGATCGTACAGCTCCTGAACGAGGGGCGCACGCTCGAGCGCCGCCCGTAGCTCCGGGCGCTGCAGGTGGGTCTTCATGGTCTCGACGATCGCGCGGCCCGCGTCAAACGCCCGGTGCGCGGCCTCGGCGTTCTTCCGCGCGGTGTGGAACCGGCCCATCGCCCCGTGGCTCCGCCAGAGCTGTGGCGGGTTGCCGATGACCTGGGCCATGGCCACCGACCGTCGGAGATCGCGCTCCGCCTCCTCCCACTGACGCCGGGCGAGCGCAATCTCGCCGCTGAGGCGCCAGCCGCGGACGAGGTACTTGCGGGCGTTCATCTTGGCCGCAATGTCGAGTGCCTCGCGGGTGAGCTCCTGCGCCTGGGTCATGTCGCCCCGGGCGAGCGCGAATTCGCCCTGACTCATGCGCAGGTGCATGGCGTATCGCCACTTCATCCACGGATACGTGGCGGGGTCTTCGACGATGCGTCGCGCCTGCTCCAGGAACTCCCCGGCTAGCGAGAGGTCGCCCTTGTCCAGGAAGACGTCGGCCCGGTTGACCTCGCAGTAGGCCGTGATCTCCACGCCGACCGCGTGCGGCCACTTGCGGGCCCGCTCGGCGGCCGCGCCGAACATCTCGATAGCGCGCTCGTAGTCGCCGCACTCGCTCAGGAGCCATGCCAGCGAGTTCAGGCACCGCGGGATGGAGTTGATGTCGCCGACCCGCTCGGCCAGGGCGAGACTCTCCTCGAACGCCGCCTGGGCCGGCTCGTAGTCGCCCTTGCCGGTGAGTACGACGCCCTGGGCCCAGAGGCCCCGGATGAGCGGGGCCAGCAAGCCGTGCGCGCGCGCGATCCCGAGCGCCTCGGCCGCGACGTCGGCCGCCCGACCCCACTCCCCTTGCCAGCTGTGGAGGAACGAGGTGAGCTGAAGCGCGAGCGAGTGATTCGCCGCGTCGCCGGCGGCGGCCGCGTTCTCGACCGCCAGAGGCAGCGTCTCCTGCGCCTGCGGCAAGCGGCCCGCTAGCGCGTGGACGTACCCGGTGGTGAGGTATCCGCTGCCCAGGGCGGCCCGGGCGCCGGCCGCGCGCGCGGCCTCGACCGCCTGGCCGGCATAGGCCAGCGCCCCGTCGAGATCCTGAGCCCAGAGCGTAGTGAAACCGATCGAGGCCAAGGCGATCGCCTCGGCCACCCGGTCGCCCGCCTCCCGGGCCAGCGCCAGGACCCGCTGGCCTTCCGCCTGGGCGGGGGCGAACTCGCCCAGGACGAAGTGCTGGGCGGCCTTCGCGCGATGCATCGCGAGGCGGCGCTCGATGGGCACTGCTGGGCCCAGGTGCGCCGCCGCCTCCAGCGCCTGGCCGTACAGCGAGACCGCCTCGCGGACGGCGAACCCCCGGCTCGCCTTCTCGGCGGCCTTGACGAGGTAGTCCAGAGCCCGGCTCCACTCCTCGGCCCTCGAGAAATGGTGGGCCAACACCTCGTAGTGCTCGGACAGGCGGTCGGCGTACAGCTCCTCGATCGCGTGGCCGATCAGCCGGTGGAGCTCCCGGCGGCGCTGCATCAGGAGCGAGTTGTAGGCGACCTCGTGCGTGAGCGCGTGGTTGAACATGTAGGCCAGCTCGGGAAACAGGGCCTTCTCGTGGATCAGCTCGATCGCCTTGAGCTCCTGCAGGAAGTCCTCGGTGCGCTCCCGGATCTCGGCGATGCGGTCCAGCAGACGCCGGGTGAACTCGCGGCCGATGACGGAGGCGAGCTGGAGCGTCTTCTTCGGCGCCTCCTCCAGCCGGTCGATTCGGGCCATGATCACGTCCTGGATCGTGTCCGGAATGACCACCTCGTCGAGCGGGCGTGTCAGCGCCCAGTCGTCGCCGACCCGGCGCAGGGTCCCGACCTCCTGGAGCGATTTGATCACCTCTTCCACAAAGAAGGGGTTCCCCTCCGCCTTGCCGACGACGAGCGAAGGCAGGCCCTCGGGGAGGCGGGCCGCTGCGAGCACCCCCTTGGCCATCTCGACGCTGGACTCGGCCGGCAGCGCCGTGAGCGCGACCCGCGTGTGGTACGTCCGGTCGCCGAAGGGGTGCTGGTAGCCTGGCCGGTAGGTGAGGATCAGGAGGATCCGGTGGCGAGGCACGCTATCGGCGGTGATGAGGAGGCTCCCCTCGCTGGCCTGATCGATCCAGTGCGCGTCCTCGTAGACCACGACCAGGGGCCGGATCTCGGACGCTCGGACGAGCAGGCGGCGAAACGCATCGAAGATCTCGGCGCGCCGGCGGCGCGGATCGAGCGCGACCACCGCCGGATCTCCCGGATCGATCGCCAGCAGGTAGCGCAGGTAGGGGGCGAGGGGCCGGAGATCCTCGCCGAGCGACACCACGCCCAGCTCCACCTTCCGGGCGATCGTCTGTTCGCCGTCGCCTTCCTCGATCCGGAACGTGCGTTTGAGGAGGTCGATCACCGGGTGGAAGGCGATGGAGCGGCCGAAAGACACGCAGTGGCCCTCCAGCCAGTTGGCCTCGCCGCCCAGGCGTTGCCGAAGCTCGTGGAGGAGCCGTGACTTGCCGATCCCGGCCTCGCCCACCAGGAACACAGCCTGGCCCGAGCCCGCCCTAGCCTTGTCGAAGAGGTCGGTGAGCGTCCGGAGCTCGCGCTCCCGACCGACGTAGGGCGTCAGCCCGCGCTCGGCGGTCACCTCCAGCCGGGTCCGCGCCTCCCGCGCCGAGAGTACCTCCCAGACGCCGACGGGCTCGGTTTTCCCCTTGAGAGCTTGCGGCCCCAGGAAGCGCGTGTGGAAATAGCCCTCGACGAGCCGGTTGGTCGACTCGGAGACGACGATCCGGCCGCGATCGGCGAGCTGCTGCAGGCGCGCCGCGACGTTGGTGGTGTCGCCGACGGCCGTGTAGTCCATGCGGAGATCGCTGCCGATCGAGCCCACGACCACCAGGCCGGTGTTCAGTCCCTGGCGGACCTGGAAGGTCGCGGCATGCTCGCGTTGGAGGGCCTCCTGGTAGGCATCGAGCGCCTGGCGGATGCCGAGGGCGGCGTGCACTGCGCGCTGCGCGTGGTCCTCATGGGCGATGGGCGCGCCGAAGAGGGCCATGATGCCGTCGCCGAGGAACTGATTGACAGTGCCCTCGTAGCGGTGGACCTCGGCCAGCATCAGCTCGAAGGTGCGGGTCATGAGGCGATGGACGTCCTCGGGATCGAGGCGCTCGGAGAGCCCGGTGAAGCCCGAGACGTCGACGAAGAGGACCGTGACCTGCTTCCGCTCGCCCTCCAGGGCGCTCCGGGACGTCAGGATCTTGTCGGCCAGGTGCTTGGGCGTGTAGGCCTGGGGCGAGGCGAAGGGCGAGGCCGTCGCGGTCCCGCCGAGCGGCCCGCCGCAGCCGTGGCAGAACCGGTTCGTCGGCGGGTTGGCGGTCTGGCAGGCCGGGCAGGCTACCTCGAGACGGCTCCCGCATTCCCCGCAGAACTTGACGCCGGGGGGGTTCGCCTGGTCACACCGCGGGCACAGCACACGATCCGACGGCATTCGCTTGTCCCCGGGTGGATCGACACGGGGGATGGCGGCGACTCTACCGTGCTCCCGCTAGCGCGTCAACGATGCGTCGCCGCGCGCCGTCTCGTGCCCCGCCGACTCGCTCAGGGCCGGACGCCGAGCTCGGCGAGGAGCGCCGCCAGGTCGTGGTCGCGATCCACGCGGTAGACGACGCCCCGCATGCCGAGCGCCTTCGCCGCCTGGACGTTGGCCTCGTAGTCGTCCACGAAGACGCAGGACTCGGGCGGGAGCCCGAGGCGCGCCGCCGCTCGCTGGTAGATCTCGGCGTCCGGCTTGGCCAGGCCCTCCTCCGCCGACGACACGACCGTGTCGAACAGGTCGTGGATTCCGAGCTCGCGCAGCCGCGCCCGCAGGCTCTGGTCGGCGTTCGAGAGGATTGCGGTGCGATAGGCCGGCCGGAGCAGCCGGGCGAGGCGGACGTTGGCGCGGATCGGCTGCCGCGCCGCGATCCAGGCGTCGTGGAGGCGCGGCAGGGATCGCCCGACCCGGTCCTCCAGCAGCCGGTGCGCCTCCGTGCGCCACGCGAGGAGATCCCCCTGACCCCGCTCGATCTCCCGCCAGGTCGGCGTCCGGTACAGGGTCTCCCGGATGGAGTGCCGGGGCAGGCCGTGGTCCGCCTCGAGCCCGGCGGAGACGTCCCACCGCATGTCGACGAGCACGCCGCCAAAGTCGAAAATGACCCCGCGGACGGCGTGGGCTCCGGTCACGGAAGTTTTGGTGGGGGGCTGCACGACGCGGTACGCTAGCCCGCGGCGAGGTCGGGGTCAAGCACCGCCCCGTGCGACCGGCGCCGCGCGATAGGAGGCCATGCCACCACAGCCGCCGGGCCCGTCCGACCGCGACGACCTCGCTGGCCTCCGCGCTCGCGTCAGGAGGCTCGAGCGAGACGTCGCCCGCGTCCGGCGCGAGAAGGCCGAGCTGGCCCGGCAGACGGCCGAGAAGCTCGACGGGATGGAGCGGTTGCTCAGCGTGAGCCGCGCCCTGTCCTCGACGATCGAGCTAAAGCCCCTTCTGCGGACCCTCCTCCGGCAGGTCACCCGCACCACCGGAGCCGACTCGGCGGGCGTGTGGCTCGCCGACGCCGCCGGGCAGCTCGAGCCGTTCGCCGGATACCACGTCCCCCCGGTGGCCCTGGCGGGCCTGCGCGAGTTCCGCATCGATCCTGCCCGGAGCCCCCTCTACGCGGACGCGATCGCCCGGCACGCGGTGGTGACGGCGCCGGATGCGCCGCGCGATCCGGGACTCCCGGCGGGGTTCGTGGCCGTCGCCCCACACCAGGGCCAGCTCTTTGCGCCGATCATCGCCAACGAGCGGCTGGTCGGCGCGATCATCGTGGTCTGGTGGGAGCGGGAACTGACGTGCGGCCAGCGAGAGCTCGCACTGGTGGACGCGATGGCGGCCCAGGCCGGGATCGCCCTCGAGCACGCGCGTCTGTTCGAGGACGACCGGCGCAAGCTGGCCGAGCTGTCGGCGCTCCACGAGCTCTCGCGCGTAGTCACCGGCCAGCTCGACACGGCGCAGCTCGTCGAGGCCGTCCACCGCGAGGTGGCGCGCGTCCTCGACGTACGCAACCTCGCCATCTTCCTCTACGATTCCGACCGGCGAGAGCTGGAGATCGTCCTCCGTGAATGGGACGGGGCGCGAGAGAGGGACCTCCCCCGTCGCCGCGCGCTCGGCGTCGGCCTCGCGACCGCCGTCGTGACTCGGCGGGCCTCCTTGCGCACCGCCGACTACGCGGCGGAGTGCGCGCGCGAAGGCGTCGTGCCGGTGCCCGAGGCGCTGGCACTGCCGCACTGGCTGGGGGTGCCGATCATCGCTGGGGAGGGCGTGCTGGGAGTCCTGACCCTCGCGGATGCCGCCCGCCCCTTCACGGAGGCCGACGAGCGCTTGCTCAGCAATATCGCGAGCCTCGCAGCGCTGGCGCTCCGAAGCGCGCGGCTCTACGAGGAGCGCTCGGCGACGTACCGGGAGCTCACCCTCGCCCAGGACCGCCTGGTGCGGACGGAGAAACTCAGGGCGCTCGGCGAGATGGCAGCCGGGGTGGCCCACGACTTCAACAACCTCCTCGCCGTCATCGTGGGCCGGGCCGAGCTGCTCCTGCGCCGCGTGCAGGCGCCGGAGACCACCCGCGGCCTCGAGACGATCCACCAGGCGGCGCTCGACGGCGCCCAGACGGTTCGCCGCATCCAGGAGTTCACCCGGACGCGTCGGACCCGGCCGTTCCGCCGCGTCGATCTCCTGGACATCGTCCGCGAGGTCGTCGAGATGACGCGGCCGCGGTGGAAGGACGAGGCGCAGAGTCGCGGGGTCGCCTACGAGGTGGAGATCGAGGGCGACGTCGTCCCGTGGGTCGCCGGGCGCCCGGAGGAGCTGCGCGAGGTCTTCACCAACCTCCTCACCAACGCGCTGGAAGCGATGCCCGCCGGCGGGCGCCTCGTCTTCACGCTGCAGGCTGAGCGGGGCGGGGCGGTGGTGACGGCCCGCGACACCGGCATCGGCATGGCGCCGGAGACGGCGCGGCGGGTCTTCGAGCCCTTCTTCACCACCAAGGGCCCGCAGGGCAGCGGGCTCGGGCTCGCCGTGGTGTGGGGCATCGTGACGCGGCACGGCGGCACCGTCGAGGTGGAGAGCCGGCCCGGGGAGGGAAGCGTGTTCACGGTCCGGCTCCCCGAGTCCCGGCCGGTGTCGGAGCCGGCGAGCGGATCCGTCCCCGCGCGCCCGACGCGGCCGGCGCGGGTCCTCGTGGTGGACGACGAGGTGGGTGTGCGCGCGGTGCTCCGCGAGGTCCTGGGAAGCGAGGGTTACACGGTTATCGACGCGCCGGACGGTCCCTCGGGGCTCGCCTTGTGCGAAACGGAGGCGATCGACGTCGTCCTGAGCGACGTGTCGATGCCGGGTATGTCGGGCTGGGAGATGGCGGAAGCCTGCCATGCCCGGTTCCCGCACCTCCCGGTCGGGCTCATCACGGGTTGGGGCGATCGCCTGGACGCCGTCCAGCTCGCGCGCCACGGGGTGCGGTTCGTCGTCGCCAAGCCGTTCGAGGCCGCCGAGGTGCTCCACCGCGTGGGCGATGCGCTCGCCGCGGGCGAGGGGAGCTGACGCGGCGCTCTGCGCCCCGCGCCCCGTTGCGGCGCCTCAGGCCCGCCGGTATGATGACTCCGCAATGGCGGGATTCCACTGTCCGAAGTGCCTCAAGACGGCCCCGGTGCAGAAGGTGTGCTGCGGCCGGCCGATGAAGCGCGGCTAGCGCTCGGTCCCGTCCGATTGGCGCGCTCGACCCGATCGACCCGGTTTCCCCTCCCGCCATCTGCCGCGTGAGGCGCCCGCCCGCATGACGACCGCCCCCGCGGCCGCGCCGCTCGTCATCGTCTGCGGGCTCGACCACACGAGTCTGACGGAAGAGCAGGAGGTCTTCACCAAGGCGGGCGTGCAGCTACGGATCGTCGTCGCCCGTACCGAGGACGACTACCTGGAGCGGTGCGGCGCGGCCGACGGCCTCCTGATCCAGTACGGCGCGGTCACGCGCCGCGTGCTGGAGGGGCTTCCGCGGGTCCGGGTCCTGGTCCGCTACGGCGTCGGCGTGGACGGCATCGACCTGGCGGCGGCGACCGACCACGGCGTGCCGGTCGTGAACGTCCCGGACTACGGGACCGACGAGGTCGCGAACCATGCGGTCGCGCTCCTCCTGGCCATGGCGCGCAAGATCGCCCGCCTGGACCGCCAAACGCGGAGCGGTGGCTGGGACGTGTTCCGTGTCGGCCCGGTGACGCGCCTTGCCGGCCAGACAGTGGGCATTCTGGGGTGCGGCCGGATCGGGTCGGCCGTCGCGCGGAAGCTCGGCGGGTTCGACGTGCGGCTCCTCGGCTGCGACCCGTACCTCGACACCTTCCCACCGGGGGTGCAGCCGGTCGCCTTCGAGCGGCTCCTGGCGGAGTCGGACTACGTCACCATCCACTGCCCCCTGACGGACGAGACGCGGCACGCCTTCGACGCGGAGTCCCTCGCGTGGATGCGGCCGAGCGCGGTGCTGATCAACACGGCACGAGGCGGGATCGTCGACACCGCCGCGCTCGTCGACGCTCTCCAGCAGGGGCTCCTGGCGGGGGCGGGGCTCGACGTGGTCGAGGAGGAGCCCCTCGACCCGGCAAGCCCGCTCCTCCGGATGGAGCAGGTCATCGTGACGCCCCACGCGGCCTGGTTCTCGGAGGAGGGGCGCTCCGACCTCAAGCGGCGCGCCGCCGAGGAGGCCGTTCGGGTGCTCCGCGGCGAGCGTCCGCGTCACTGCGTCAACCCCGAGGTCCTGGAGCGGATGCGCCGCCCGCCGACCGCCGGCGGCTAGGAGCGGCACGCCGCGGTGTCTCGCCCCCGACCGGCCGGCGCGTCCGAGCCGCTCTTCGACGTCGTCGCCCCCGGCGAGGTCATGCTCCGTCTGGCCTCGCGCCCTCCCGTCCGGCTCGAGCAAGCTCGGGAGCTCGACGTCTCCTACGGCGGGACCGAGGCGAACGTGCTGTGCGCACTGGCTCGGCTCGGGCACCGGACGGCGTGGATCTCCTCCCTGCCGACGAACGTTTGGGGCGAGCGCCTGGCCCGGGAGCTCCGCGGCCACGGCGTGGACGTCGCGCACGTCGCCTGGCGCGACGGCGGCCGGATCGGCACCTACTTCATCGAGTACGGCGTGGCGCCCCGCCCCATCCGAGTCGTCTACGACCGGAAGGACTCGGCCTTCGCGTCGCTGGACGAGTCGGAAGTGGACTGGGCCACGCTCGCCCGCACGCGGGTCGTCCACGTCACCGGGATCACCGCGGCCCTCGGACCCCGGCCGCGCCGAGTCTTCGAGCGCGCCGTCGAGTCCGCCCGGGCGAGCGGTGCCCTCCTGTCGCTCGACGTCAACCACCGCACCGCGCTCTGGACCCACGAGGCCGCGCGGGCGTACCTCGAGCCGCTGCTCGCGCGGGTGGGGCTGCTGTTCGTCGGAATCGAGGACGCGCGGCGCGTCTTCGGGCTCACCGGCGAGGCCGAGGCCGTCGCGGCCGGGCTGCGGAAGCTCGCGCCCGAGGCGATCGTCTGCCTGACGCTCGGCGACCAGGGGTCCGTCGTGCTGACCGACCGGCCGCACCGGCCGACGCGCCTCTACAGCCTGGACGCGGTGGCGGACCGGGTCGGGGCGGGGGACGCGTTCGCCGCGGGCTTCCTCCACGGCTGGCTGACGACGGAGGACGCGCAGCGCGCTCAGGATCTCGGCACCGCCCTGGCGGCGCTGAAGTGTACGATGTGGGGGGACATCGCGGTCGTCCGGCCCGGCGAGCTCGAGGAGCTCCTGGCCCAGCCGGACCCGCGCATCCGGCGGTAGGCACCCGCCTGGGGCGGGAGGGGAGGAGGACCTTGTGACGACCGGCCGATACGTTTATCTCAACGGCGAGCTCGTTCCGTACGCGGACGCCCGGATCCACGTCCAGTCGACTGCGGTGAAGTACGGGGCGTCGGTGTTCGAGGGTCTGCGCGCGTACTGGAACCCGGCCCACGAGGAGCTGTATGTGTTCCGGCTCCAGGAGCACATCGACCGGCTCCTCGGCTCGATGCGGCTCATGCGGATGCAGCACGCGCTGACGCGCGAGGAGATCGGACGGTCGATCCTGGAGGTCCTCAGGAAGAACCAGGCGCGCGAGGACGTGCACATCCGGCAGACGGCCTACCTCGGGTCCGACGGCGACATGGACGACACTGGCCCCGTTGGGCTCGCCGTCGACGCACGCCCGCGGAAGGCGACGCAGAAGGCGGGCATCGCCGTCGGCGTGTCGTCGTGGACGCGGATCTCGGACGGGGCGATGCCGCCCCGCATCAAGTGCTCCGCGAACTACCAGAACGGTCGGCTCGCCACGCTCGAGGCGAAGGCGAACGGGTATGACGGCGCGCTGCTCCTCAACACCCGCGGGAAGCTGGCCGAGGCGCCGGGCGCCTGCTGCTTCATCCTGCGAGGCGGTGTGCCGATCACGCCCCCGGTGACCGCGGACATCCTGGAGTCGGTGACGCGGGCCACGCTACTCGAGCTGTTCCGGACCGAGCTCGGCCAGCCCGCCGTGGAACGCGACATCGACCGCACGGAGCTCTGCCTGGCGGACGAGGCCTTCCTCTGCGGGAGCGGCTGGGAGATCACCCCCGTCGTCTCCGTCGACCGGCTGCCGCTCGGGGACGGCGTTCAGCCGGGCCCGGTGACGCGTGCGATCCAGGCGTGCTACTTCGCGGTGGTCCGTGGCGAGAAGCCGGCCTACCGGAGCTGGCTCACCCCGGTCTACGGGCGCTGACGGCGCGGTCCGAGTCGATCACGCCATCGACCGAAGTGGGCGGCAGGCCGCCCGCGGCGACCTGGAGCTCAGTCCGCCCAATCACAGTCCGAGTGGGCGCCAATGACATTGTAAATAGATATATACGAAGGTTATTTACGATCTTCTGTCCACGGATCTACCGGCGGTACTATGATGGCACGATTACTGCTTGACAAGCACATTATGTGCCAGATAGTGTCACACCATGATCGAGTTGAGGCTCACCCAGCAGCTCCGCTTGAACCTGGAACTCCAGATCCGACAGTCCCAGATCTTTGGGGAATCGACCGACGAGTTACTCCAGACGATAGACAAGGAGCTGGCCGACAACCCGATGCTGGAGTTGGTCAGCGAACGGAGGGGACCCGGGGGCGCTGACCGGGTTGGCCCGGGGCCAGTGGCGCCTGACCGGCCGGACGACGATCCGGGCCTTGCTTTCGACCCCCGGATCCTCCGGAACGCGCCGCGCGAGCGCTCCCTCGTCGCTCTCGAGAACCCGGAGGATCGCCCCTTCGACCGGGTGCCCACGCCGCCCCTGACGCTGGCCGAGCATCTCCAGGCTGGCCTCGGACTCGTCGTGGTCGATCCCGGCCTCCGCCGGCTCACCGCCGAGGTCATCGGCAACCTGGACGAGGACGGCTATCTACGCGACGGGCTCGACGAGATCGCGATGCGGTGCGAGGCCTCGGTCGAGGACGCCGCCCGCGCGCTGGCCGTCGTCCAGAGCCTGGACCCGCCTGGTGTCGGCGCCCGCTCGCTCCAGGAGTGCCTGCTGCTCCAACTGCGGCGGGACCCATCCCCCCATCGCCTCGCGATCGAGATCGTGGAACGGCACTGGGACGACCTGCTCCAGAGCCGGATCGGTCGCATCGCGCTCCGCGCCGGGCTGCCCCGGCGACGGGTGGAGGAAGCTATCGAGGCGGTGAGTCGGCTCGACCCGCGGCCGGGTCGCCCCTTCGGCGGCGCCGAGGTCCACTACTCGACGCCGGACGTCGCAGTCTGCGAGGTGGACGGCGAGTGGCTCGTGCTGGTGGACGACGACGGGCTGCCGCGCCTCCGCCCGAGTCGCCTGTACGGCGCCGTCTTGGACGGACCGCCCGGCGACACCCGGCGGTGGGTGAAGGAGCGCCTCAAGGCGGCCGAGTGGTTCATTCGCTGCATCTACCGTCGTCAGGCCACGCTCCGGCGCGTGACGGAATCCATCATGCGGGTCCAGCGCCCCTTCCTCGAGGGTGGCATCGGGCGCCTCCGGCCGCTCACACTCCGCGAGGTTGCCGAGGAGGTCGGCGTCCACGAGTCGACCGTCTCGCGACTGGCGCGCCGCAAGTACGTCGACACCCCCCACGGGGTCTTCGAGCTGCGGCGCTTCTTCACGCACGCGGTTCCCACGCAGGATGGGGCGATGGTGTCGGTGGACTCGGCGCTCTCGATGGTGCAGGCGATCGTCGCGGGGGAGGACCCCGCCCATCCCCTGAGTGACGCCGAGATCTCGGCGAGCCTCGCGACGCGCGGCCTCGCGATCAAGCGCCGGACCGTGGCGAAATATCGGGATTCGCTCGGCATCGCGAAATCGAACGTCCGCCGGCGCGCCCGTGGAGTCACCGCCCGGCGTCAGCCCGCTCCCTGCTAGTGCCCGGCGCCGTCGCCGTCGTAGCTCATGACTCGGGTTACCCTTCGGTTCTCGTCCAACTCCGCCTGCCCGGCACGGCGAGCGGGCAGCGCTAGCGCGCCGGGGGTCAATTGACGCCAGTGTGCTACATGTAGCACACTGGCGTCATGCGAACCGCTGGAGTCCGTGAGGCCCGGCAGAATTTGTCGGCGCTCCTCGACGAGGTCAAGAAGGGCCGGGAAGTGGTGATCACGGAGCGCGGGCGACCCGTGGCAAAGCTAGTGCCGGCCGATCGCCCGCGCCGCAACGGCGTTCCGGACCTCGCGGCGTTCCGGCGCACGATGCCGGCCCTCGACCCCCCACTCTCCACGACCGTCCAGGAGGACCGCGAGGATCGCCTCTAGGAGGCGCGGTCCGGCGGGGTTTCGCGAGGAACGCGCCGCCTACCGGCCCGAGTTGCCCGGCCCCATCTACTGCGACACCAGCGCGTTACTCAAGCTCTACCTGCCCGAGCCCGGCAGCGACGAGTTCAACCGGGCAGTGCAGGGGCGGGTCGACCTCCTCGTGTCCGATCTCGCGCTGACCGAGGTGGTGTCCGCGCTGGCGCGTCGTTTCCATCAGGGCGCTCTCACGCGGGATGCGGCGCGGCGCGTGCAGCATGCCATCGTCGGACGCCTCGACGCGGGTGCGTACCGGCGCGTCGAGCTGACCCGTGACGTGCACCGTCGAGCAGAGCATTTGCTCCTGACCCCGACGGGGACCTCGCTGCGCGCGGCCGACGCTCTTCACCTGGCGCTGGCGACGTCGGGCCAGGCGGCCTCGATGGCGTCGTTCGATGTGAGGCTGGGGGCCGCGGCCCGCACCATCGGCCTGGCCACCTACCCCGCATGAGCCCTCGACCCTCGCGATCGCACCTACCCTTGTGCAGCGCGGTGGCCGGGCACTAGGATCGAGCGTGTCCTCCTCCGAGCGCGCACGACCGGGCCCGGACGACCTCGCGGTCGGAATCCTGGAGGGGCTGAACCCGGCCCAGGTCGAGGCGGTGACCCACGATCAGGGGCCCCTTCTGATCGTCGCGGGCGCCGGGACCGGCAAGACGACCGTCCTCACGCGCCGCATCGCCTACCTCATCGCCACGCGCCGGGCGCGCCCCGAGGAGATCCTCGCGCTCACCTTCACCGACAAGGCCGCCCTCGAGATGGAGGAGCGCGTCGACGTCCTGGTTCCGTACGGCTACGCCGACGTTCGGATCTCGACCTTCCACGCCTTCGGCGACTGGCTCCTCCGGGAGCATGCCCTCGAGCTCGGGCTGACGCCGGCGTTCCGCGTCCTGAACCGGGCCGAGCAGGTCCTGTTCCTCCGCACGCACCTGTTCGAGCTGCCCCTCCATCACTTCCGGCCGCTCGGCGATCCGACGCGTCACCTCCAGGCGCTCACCGGCCTCTTCGGCCGCGCCAAGGACGAGGAAGTCACGCCCGAGGCCTACCTGGCCCACGCGGCCGGTCTCGCGGCGGAGGCCGAGGCGCATCCGGGGGACGCGGAGCGCCGCGATCTCGCCGCGCGCAGCCTCGAGCTGGCGCGGGCCTACGCCTCGTACCGGGACCTGATGGCGCGCGAGGGGTTCGTCGACTTCGGCGACCAGATCTTCCTCGCGCTCCGGCTCTTCCGCGAGCGGCCGTACGTCCTCGCCAACTACCAGAAGCGGTTCCGCTACGTCCTGGTCGACGAGTTCCAGGACACGAACTACGCGCAGTTCGAGCTGGTGAAGCTGCTCGTGAGCCGGCACCGGAACGTGACCGTCGTCGGGGACGACGACCAGGCGATCTTCCGGTTCCGCGGCGCATCGATGAGCAACATCCTCGGGTTCGACGCAACCTACCCCGGTGCCCGACGGGTGGTCCTCATCAAGAACTACCGCTCGGGGCAACGGCTCCTGGACGCGGCCCACCGGCTGATCCGCAACAACGACCCGGACCGCCTCGAGGCGGCCCACAAGATCGACAAGCAGCTCCAGGCAGTCGGGGGCCCGGGATCGGAGCCGACGCACACCGTCTACGAGACGGTCACGCAGGAAGCCGATGCCGTCGCCCGCCTGATCGAGGAGGACGTGCGGGCCGGGCGGCGGGTGTACCGGGACTTCGCGATCCTGGTCCGCGCCAACGCCGACGCCGACCCGTTCCTCCGGTCGCTCAACCTGCGCGGGGTGCCGTGGACGTTCTCGGGGAACCAGGGGCTGTACGCGCGCGAGGAGGTGCGGCTCTGCATCGCGTTCCTCCGGGTCCTCGCGCGCCTGGACGACTCGGTGAGCCTCTACGCGCTGGCGGCCTCGTGGCTCTTCGGGGTCCCGGCCGTGGACCTCGCCCGGTGCGGGACCCACGCCGACCGACGGAACCGGTGGCTCTTTGACGTCTTGCGCGGTCTCGACGAGACGCCCGAGCTCCGCGCGGCGCTGTCCGCCGAGGGCGCCGCCGCGATCGCGCGCCTGGTGAAGGAGCTGGAGCGGTACCTCGGGCTCGCCGCCGAGCTCGGGACCGGGGAGCTCCTCTACCAGTTCCTCACGGACAGCGGCTGGCTGGCCCGGATGTCGCGCGCCAGCACGGCGCGCGAGGAGGCCGAGGTCCAGAACGTCGCCCGCTTCTTCCGGCGGATCCAGGACGCGACCCGCGTCCTGCCGCGGGACCACGTGCGCGAGCTCGTGCAGCACCTCGATGCCCTGATCGAGGCCGGCGAGGACCCGGCGGTGGCCGAGGCGGACGTCGACTCGCCCGCGGTGCGCGTCCTCACAGTGCACAAGGCCAAGGGGCTCGAGTTCCCGGTCGTGTTCGTGGTGGGACTGGTGCAGTGGCGGTTTCCCTGGCCGAGCCGGGGCGAAGTCCTCGAGCTGCCGGACGCGCTCCTCCGGGACCGGCCGTCATCGCCCGACTTCCGCCTCCAGGAGGAGCGGCGGCTCTTCTACGTCGCGATGACGCGGGCGAAGGAGGCGCTCCACCTGACGTCGGCGCGCGACTACGGAGGCCGGAGCACCCGGAAGGTCAGCCAGTTCGTCCTCGAGGCGCTTGACCTCCCGCGCGAAGCCGCCCGGCCCGTCAAGGGCGGGGCGCTGGAAGACCTCCGGGGATTCGGGCCGCGCCCCGAGGCCGGAGCCGAGGCCGAGGCACCGCTGAGCCCCGACGTCGTCCTCGAGCTCAGCCACCGGCAGGTCGACGACTACCAGACCTGCCCGCTCAAGTATCGCTACGTGCACGTTCTCCGGGTGCCGATCCGCCGCCACCACACGGTCGTGTACGGGGAGACGCTCCACCGCGTGGTCGAGCACTACCTGCGGCGACGAGCGGCCGGTCTCTACACGCCGCTCGAGGACCTGCTCGAGACCTACGAACGCGAGTGGCGGAACGAGGGGTTCCTCACCATGGCGCACGAGGAGGCGCGCCGGGCAGCGGGCCGCGAGGCCATCCGCCGCTTCTGGCACGAGGAGGAGGCCTCCGGGACGCGGCCCACGTCCGTCGAGCGGGAGTTCGGGGTGAGCCTGCCCGGCATCGGCGGACTCACGCGCGTCCGCGGCCGGTGGGACCGCGTCGATGAGACGGACGAGGGCGCCGTCATCGTGGACTACAAGTCCTCCGATGTCCGGGAGGTGGAGCGCGCCGAGTGGCGCGCGGCGGACAGCCTCCAGCTCCAGATCTACTCCCTGGCGTGGCGGGAGATGTTCGGCCGCCTCCCGGTGCGGGTCGAGCTCAGGTTCCTGGAGTCCGGGGTGGTGGGCCGCCACACGCCCACGGACGAGGACGCCGAGACCGCCCTGGATGCGGTGCGCGCGGCAGCCGAGGGCATCCGCGCCCGCCGCTTCACCGCGACCCCCTCGTACCAGGCCTGCCGATACTGCGCCTACAACCAGATCTGTCCGTTCACGGCGAGTCGTGACGGGTGAGATGCGCGGGCCGGGGGGGAGTGCGAGACTCCCCCGCGGCCGGACTGAGTGGAGCGCTAGCTGGCGACCGGCGCGCGCCGGCCCGGGCGGAGCGACCGCAGCTCGCGGAACTTCTCCCGCTGCTCCGGCGTGAGGACCCGGGCGACCTCCTGGAGCGTGCGGATCCTGGCCTCGATGACCTGACCCGTCAGCTCGCGAACCTCGGCGGCCTTGGCGGTGAGCGTGGCTTCGTCCGTTTCGTTCAGCGCCATCTCCCGGAGGGCGCGACGGTTCTCGCGGAGGGTCCGCATCGTCTCGTGCATCGATTGCCAGTGGCGGGCGTGGATCTCGCGGATCGCCTTGACCTGGTCCTCGGTCAGCCCGAGGTGCTCCTGGAGCGCCCGGCGCTCGATGTGAGCCCCCCGGCGCCCGAGGTGGGCGTCGCTCGGCGTCGCGCCGGCCGTCAGGATCACCAGGCCGGTCAGGACGCCGGCCAGGGGCCACTTCGCATGTCGCTTCATCATGTGTCGGCCTCCCCCGAGCGGGCCACGCCCGCTCCGTGTTTGTCGTTCGCAGCGGGTTGGACGCGGGGACCCAGCCGGACGTTCAACTCGCCCGGCGGTCGGCGCGCGCCAGGGGGATCGCTCAGAGCGGCAGAAGGGCGCCGGCCGGCACCCAGATCGGCGCCTGGCGGGGGCGGAACAGCTTGGCGCGGCTCGTGCCCCGCACCTCGGCCCGCCCGTCCTCGACCCGGACCATCGCCCCTTCTTCGATGCCCACCACCGGGTTGTCGCGGAGGACGTGGTACTCGGCGATCCGCATGTCCCGGGTCTCGCTCCCGGGGGCCATCGCGGGATCGGTCTCCAGGTAGTGGGGATTCACGTTGAACGGAACCAGCCCCAGCGCCTCGAACGCCGTCAGCCCGACTACGTTCCAGTCGTTGGTCGTGAGGATGTTGGGGCCGGCCAGGTTCGAGCCCGCGCTCGACCCGATGTAGGGGAGCCCCGCCCGGGCGCGCTCCCGGAGGGGGTCGAGGAGCCCGGCCTGCCGGAGGCGTCTCAGCAGCGCATAGGTGTTGCCGCCGCCGACGAACACGGCCTCGGCGCGGGCGAGGACGGGGAACGGATCCCGGTCCCAGCGCATGTGCTCGAGGACGAGCTCCGGGGCGAGGGCATTCCGGGCCGTCTCGTGGTACGCCTCCTCGTCTCCGAGGGAGGCCGCCGTGACGAACCCGACCCGCCGCGCCGGTCCGAGGAAGTCCAGGAGCTCGGCGCGGGCGTGAGCGAGGTAGGGACGGCCCGAGTTGCTCAGGAGGAGCAG
The DNA here is from genome assembly GCA_036257195.1 of Candidatus Methylomirabilota bacterium. GTDB lineage: Bacteria > Methylomirabilota > Methylomirabilia > Rokubacteriales > DASRDR01 > DASRDR01. Next base: position 29,153 of record DATAFX010000038.1, read on the forward strand.
GCGCACGGGCGCGAGGGTAGCATGGATGGTGGCCCGCGCTTCCGTCCTGGCCCTCGCGCGCCTTGACGGCGTGTCGGAGGGTCGCGTAGGGTGGCGGCGCGATTTCGCCGTACGGCCGAGCGTGATGACGTCGCCGCCGAGAGCGGCGAGGAGGTGGGAGATGGCGGAGAGCATCCGGCGCGTCCAGTACTTCTACGTGATGGCGCCTGACAAGCCCGGCGAAGGGGCCCGCGCGCTGCAGACGCTCCGGGAGGCGGGCGTCAACCTCCTGGCCTTCTCCGGGTTCCCGGCGGGCAAGCGTGCCCAGCTCGACTTCGTGCCCGAGGATCCGGCCGCCTTCCGGGCGGTCGCCCGGCGGGCCAAGTGGAAGGTGACGGGGCCCAAGGTGGGCTTCCTGATCGAGGGCGACGACCGGACCGGCGTGATGGCCGACCTCTACCGGCGCCTCGCCGACGCCAAGATCAACATCGTCGCCAGCGACGCGGTCGTGGCGGGGGCCGGCCGATTCGGCGCGATCCTCTGGGTCAAGCCCCGGGACGTCGGACGGACGGCCAAGATCCTCGGGGCGGCCTGACTGTCAGCCATTCGACACCCCCCGGGGGGCGCGCGACGCGAATAGGCCTTCCGGGGACCCGTCGAATGGGCACACAGGAGGGCTGACGATGACGCTCACCAAGAGGATAGTCGCGGGAGTCCTGATCGCGGGGTTCCTGGCCTTGGCCCTGGGCCTGCCGCAGGCCGCGGAGGCCGCCGGTGGCCGCCACTGGAATCGGGGGGGCGGATACGGTCATGGGCACGGCTATGGTCACGGTCATGGCTACTACAAGCCCGGCTACTTCTGGGGCGGGCTCGCGGTCGGCACGGTGACCGGTCTCGTCGTGGGCAGCATCCTGGCCCCGCCGGTCTACGCCGCGCCGCCGGTCGTCTACGCGCCGCCGCCGCCGGTGGTCTATCAGCCGGCGCCGGTGTGCTCGAACTACTGGGTCAACACCTACTGGAACGGGTACCAGTGGGTGCCGGGCTACTGGGCGCAGGCCTGCCGGTAGCCTCGCTCGACCGCTGATCGACGACGGGCCCGGGTTCCATACCCGGGCCCGGTTTTTTTTGGGCTGCCCGCGCCCCGGCCTCCCGGTACGCTGAAATCCATGGGCGTGACGCTCCCGGGCCGGATCCCCCTCGCCGCCGCGCCGACGCCGATCCAGGCGCTGCCCCGCCTCGGAGCCGCGCTCGGCATCGAGCTCTCCGTCAAGCGGGACGACCTCACCGGGTTCGCCGAGAGCGGCAACAAGGCCAGGAAGCTCGAGTTCCTGGTGCACGACGCGCTCGAGCAGGGCGCGGACACGCTGATCACCGTCGGGGCGCTCCAGTCGAACTGCGCCCGGGCCACGGCGGTCGTCGCGGCGCGCCTCGGCCTGGGCTGCGTCCTGGGGCTCCGGGGCACGGCGCCGGAGGCGCCCGACGGCAATCTCCTCCTGGCGCGGCTCTTCGGCGCGCGCGCGGTGTTCGTGCCTCCCGAGGCCGTGGACAGCCCGGAGGCCCTCTTCACGCGGCTGGCTGAGGAGGTGCGGCGGACGGGCGGCCGGCCCTACGTGATCCCGGAGTCGGGCTCGAACGAGCTCGGCGCCCTCGGATACGCGGCGGCGGTCGAGGAGCTTCAGGAGCAGATCGCGGCCGGGATCCTGGCTCCGCCCGACGCGATCGTGGTCGCGGCCTGGAGCGGAGGGAGCCTGGCGGGCCTCTACCTCGGCAAGGCGCTGTTCGGGCTCGACGCCGAGATCTGGGGCGTGCCCGTCGAGTTCGACGCCGAGACGATTCGGGCGTCGGTCTGGGCGACCGTGCGGAAGTCGGCGGCGCGCATCGGCGCGGATATCCACGTCGAGCGCGGCGCCATCCGGCTCCTCGACGGCTATCAGGGCGCCGGCCGCGGGGGCGTGCGGCCCGAGGAGCTCGCCGTCGTCGCGCGGGCCGCGCGGGCGGGGCTGCTCCTCGACCCGGTCTACACGGCCAAGGCCTTCCTCGCGCTCGAGGACACCGCGCGGCGGAAGCCCGGCCTCCTCGGGCGCCGGGTGCTCTTCCTCCACACGGGCGGCGGCTTCGGCATCTTCCCGTTCCGGACGTCGCTCGCGCCGCTCTGCGACGCGGACTCGCGCCGGCCTGAGACGGAGAGCCATGGCTGACGAGGCGCGAGTCGGGGCGACGGACCTCCAAGAGTTCACGAAGAACGTGTTCGTCGCCGCGGGGCTGCCGTCCGAGGACGCGGCCCTCGAGGCCGAGGTCCTCGTGTGGGCGAACCTCCGCGGCGTCGACTCCCACGGGGTCCTCCGCATCCCGTCGTACCTCGAGATGCTCGATCGGGGCGACATCAATCCACGCCCGGCGATCCGCGTCGAGAAGGAGACCGCGGCGACCGTGCTCCTCGACGGCGACCGCGCCTTCGGACCCGTCGTCACGACGGTCGCCATGCGGCGGGCGATCGACAAGGCCCGCGGGGCTGGGATCGGCTGGGTCGTCATCCGCAACACCACGCATCAAGGCGCGATGGCCTACTACGCGCTGATGGCCGTCGAGGCCGGCATGGCGGGTCTGGCCATCGTGTGTAGCCCCCCCAACATGGCGCCCCACGGGGCGCGCGCCGCCGGCGTCCACAACAGCCCCATCTCGATCGCCGTCCCCGCCGGCCGGCATCGGCCCCTCTGCCTCGACATGGCGACGAGCGTGGCGGCGGGCGGCAAGCTGAGCCTCGCTCGCGACAAGGGCGTCGCGCTGCCCCCGGGATGGGCCCTCGACGAGGCCGGCCAGCCGACGACCGACGCGAAGCAGGCGAAGATCCTGGTGCCCTTCGGCGGGCCCAAGGGATCGGGGCTGGCCATGATGTTCGAAACGCTGACGAGCCTGATGGTGGGGAATCCCCTCCTTGGGCCGGCTCTCTTCGGGGAGGCCGGTGCCGGCCGCCACCGCCAGAAC
>DATAFX010000084.1:0-19789 GCA_036257195.1 Candidatus Methylomirabilota bacterium
CCGAGAAGGTGTAGAAGCGTGACCGCGGCCGCAGCCTCGCGACCCGGCTCCTCCGCCCTTCGCTGGGGCCTGCTCGTCGCCGTGCTGATCGCCTACCCCTTCGTGGACCGCTCGATCTCGCCCATCCACACGATCCACGCCGTCTCCGATGCGATGATCTACGTGCTCCTGGCGCTCGGGCTCAACATCGTGGTGGGCTGGGCCGGGCTGCTCGACCTCGGGTACGCGGCCTTCTTCGCGATCGGCGCGTACGCGATGGGGCTGCTGAACTCACCCGTCCTGGGGTCGCCGCTGTACGGCCACGGCTGGAGCTTCTGGGTCTGTATCTGGATCGCCGCCCTGGTCTCGGGGACCCTGGGGGTCATGATCGGTGCCCCCACGCTCCGCGTGCGCGGAGACTACCTGGCCATCATCACGCTCGCGTTCGGCGAGATCATCCCGGTGGCCATCCGGAACCTCGGCGACATCACGATCGAGGTTGGTGGGGTCAAGGTCGTCGACCGCCTGAACCTCACGGGTGGCGAGAACGGCGTCAACCCCGTGGGGAGGCCGAGCCTGCCCGGGGTGGACTTCGATACCGATCCGATGTCCTGGTACTTCTTGATCCTGGTCGTAGGGGCGCTCTCCCTGTTCGCGATGAACCGACTGCGCGACTCGCGTCTGGGCCGCGCGTGGATGGCCATCCGGGAGGACGAGACCGCGGCCGATTGCATGGGTGTGAATCCGATCAAGACGAAGCTCCTGGCCTTTGGCCTCGGGGCCTCGTTCTCGGCGTTCTCGGGATCGATCTACGCGGCCAAGCTTCAGGCGATCACGCCCGGGGCGTTCGAGTTCCAGGTGTCGATCATCCTCCTGTGCATGGTCGTGCTGGGTGGCATGGGCAGCCTCAAGGGCGTGATCCTGGGCGGCATGCTGATCACGCTGTTCGACCGCCTCCTGCTGGCCGAGATGACGCGGCTGGTCCGGTGGGTCGGACACGCCGTGGGCATCGCTGCACTCACCACGATCGACCTCTCGCTCTGGCGGTGGTTCTTCTTCGGACTCGGTCTCATCCTAGTCATGCTCTACAAGCCGGAGGGTCTGGCGGGCCGGCGGGTGCGCCCGGCAGCGGTGGTCGTCGACGAGCAGGAGGAAGCGGCAGCGCTCGTGGAGGCGTCCCCCGGGCCCCGCGCCGCGGACATCCCGGCGTGGCTCAGAGAGCGCCAGTCCGCGGGGGGAGGCTCCCGCGCGCTCCTCGAGGCCCGCGGCGTCAGGAAGGCCTTCGGGGGTCTGGTCGCCGTCAATGACGTCGACCTGGTGATTCCCGAGCGGGCGATCGTCGGCCTCATCGGCCCGAACGGGGCCGGCAAGACCACGTTCTTCAACCTGGTCACGGGTCTCCTCCGGCCGGACGCCGGCGAGATCCACTTCGATGGCCAGGACATCGTGGGTCTCCGCCCCAACGCCATCGTCGGCCGCGGCATCGCCCGGACGTTCCAGTCGATCCGCCTTTTCCAGAACATGACGGTGCTCGAGAACATCCTCGTGGGCGAGCACTCCCGTCTCCAGGCGAGCGTGGCGGGGGCCGTGCTCCGGCCCGCCCGCGTCGTCGCCGAGGAGGCCCGCGCCCGGGTGCGGGGCCGGGAGCTTCTAGCGTTCGTCGGGCTCGGGGAGAAGGAGGGCGAGCTCGCGAAGAATCTCCCCTACGGCGACCAGCGCCGGCTCGAGATCGCCCGGGCGCTGGCGACGGAGCCGCGACTCCTCCTGCTCGACGAGCCCACCGCCGGGATGAACCCGCGGGAGACCGACGCCCTCACCGAGTTCATCGACCTCCTCCGGCGGGAGCTCGGTCTCTCGGTGCTCCTGATCGAGCACCACATGGAGGTCGTCATGGGCATCTCGGACCGGATCACCGTGCTCGACTACGGGACCCGGATCGCCGAGGGCCCGCCGGCGCAGATCCAGCGGGACCCGAAGGTCATCGAGGCCTATCTCGGGAAGGGCTACGAGGCGGAGCTGGCCCGCGCATGAGCGCGCTCCTCGAACTCGCGGACGTCCACACCTACTACGGGAACATCCGGGCGCTCAAGGGCGTCTCGCTGGCGGTGAACCGGGGCGAGATCGTCACGCTGATCGGGTCGAACGGGGCGGGCAAGACGACGACGCTCAAGACGATCATGGGCTCCGTCCGGCCGCTCCGCGGCACCGTCAGCCTCGATGGTCAGCGGATCGAGTCCCTGCCGACCGACCGTCGCGTCCACCTGGGCATCGCCCAGTCTCCGGAGGGACGCCGCATCTTCTCTCGCATGACCGTCATGGAGAACCTGGAGCTCGGGGCGTTCGCGCGGACCGACAAGCCGGGGATCCAGGAGGACCTGGGCCGTGTCCTGACCCTGTTCCCGCGCCTCAAGGAGCGGCTGGCGCAGAAAGGGGGGACGCTCTCGGGCGGCGAGCAGCAGATGCTCGCGATCGGGCGGGCCCTCATGGCGCGGCCGACCGTGCTGCTCCTCGACGAGCCCTCGATGGGGCTCTCCCCGATCCTCGTGGAGACCATCTTCGAGATCATCCCAGACATCAACCGCCAGGGCACGACCATCCTTCTGGTCGAGCAGAACGCCCGCATGGCGCTCCGCGTGGCCCACCGCGGTTACGTCATCCAGACGGGCCGCATCGTCCTCTCCGGTGCTGGACCGGAGCTCCTCCGGTCGGACGTCGTGCGGAAGACCTACCTCGGCGAGAAGTAGCGAGCGGGCGGGACTGGCCGCAATCGGAGCGTGCTCCACCGCGTCGGCCTGATCCCGCTTCCCTGGCGGCGGGCCCTCGCGGCGCCCTGGTGAGACGTGCGATCCCGGTTGGCCGGCCCCGGCCTCCTGCTCGTCGTCGCCATGGCGTTCTTCCGCCACCTCCTGCCACCCGACCGCGCGCTGTACCTCCGGGACCTGTCGTTCGAGGTGCTGCCGTTCCGGCGACACGTGGGTGAGATGGTGGCGGCGGGCACGGCGCCTTGGTGGACGCCGCTGGTGTTCGGCGGCGCCCCGACCGTCGCCATGGTGCACGGGCTCTTCTATCCACCGAGCGCGGTGTTCTTCCTGCTCCCGGCCCCCTGGGCGCTCAAGGTCTTCATCGTGGGCCACGATCTCATCGCAGGCCTCGGTCTCTGGGCGCTGCTCCGGGCCCTCGCGGTGTCCCCCGTGGCGGCCCTGCTCGGGGCGACCACGTACATGCTGAGCGGGTACGTGCTGTCGCTCGGGAACCTGGTCAACCTCCTGGTCGGCGCGGCCTGGCTGCCCTGGGCGATCCTGTGCTTCGTCCGGGCGACCGAAGGCGCGGGTCCCGTCTGGGGACGCTGGGCCATCCTGACCGGGGTCGTGCTGGGGCTCCAGGCGCTGGCGGACGTCCAGAGCGCTTACCTGACGGTAGCGATCCTGGTCCTTTGGCTCTTGCTCCCGGGGGGACCCGGGTGGCTGGCGCGGCTTCGTCGAGGCGCGGTCGGGCTCGCGGTCGGCGGCGGGATCGGGATGCTCCTGGCCGCCGTCCAGCTCCTCCCGCTCGCCGAGTTCTACCGGATGTCGGTCCGCGCCGCCGGGCTGGTCACCGAGGAAGCGATTACCTGGAGCTACGATCCGCCCCGACTGCTCGAGCTCCTGGCGCCGCGCATCTGGGGCGACCTGATCGAGGGGCCCTACTGGGGATGGATGCTGCACAAGGCGGCCGGTGCCCCTTCCCCCCTGGTCCTGAGCGCGTACCTCGGCATCGCCCCGCTCGTGCTGGCGGGGGTGGCGGTGCTCGCGCTCGGCCGAAGCCGGTGGGTCGCCTTCTGCGCAGTGCTGGGAGGGCTGTCCGTCCTGCTGGCGCTGGGCGGGAGCACGCCGCTCTACGCCCTGCTCCACCGGGCCGTGCCCTTCTTCGACCGCTTCCGCTACCCGGTCAAGTGGCTCCTGCCGGCGACGCTCTCGGTCGCCCTCATGGCCGGGATCGGCCTGGGCGCGCTGGGCGACCGGCTCGCCGCGGATCGCCGATCGATGCGACGCGCCCTCGCCGTGGGCGTGGTCGCCCTCGCGGCGCTGGTGGGGGGACTCTTCGTCGTGCGGAGCCATCCGGAAGCGGTGGCCGCGTTCATGGCCCGCCAGGTGAGCCTCCCGCCGGTCCAGCTGGCGGCGCTGTCCGAGCGCGTGCACGTGGAGATCGTCGTCCAGGGCCTGACGGCCGCGGCGCTGTACGGGGGCACGCTGATCGCGCTCTGGGCGGTCGGCCTGTCGGGGCTCCCCGCGGCGGCGGCACAGGGCGGCGTCCTGCTCCTCCTGCTCGCCGATCTCTTCGTCCACAACGGTGACCTGGTGCCGGTGGCGCCTCGCTCGCTCCTCGCGGCCGAGCCGCCCCTGGCGCGCTTCCTTCGCCAGGAGCCCGGGCTGTTCAGGGTGCTGTACCTCGACACGCCGGAGCGACAGCAGCAGGTCCTCGAGCGGGCGCGCTCGCCGTTCGCGCTGCCGATCGTCCTCTGGTATCGCTCGCTGCTGCTTCCGAACACCGGGGTGGAGTTCGGTCTGGCCGAGTTCGGCGGCGGAAGCCCGGCCCGCCTGGCTGACCATCAGACGGTCCAGCGCCTCGCGGTCGGCGAGGAGCTCAGACTCCGCCTCCTGGGCGCCTGGAACGTCAGGTTCCTGATCGTGCCGTACGCCGACCTCCTCCACCCGGCGCTGGAGCGGGTCACGGTGCCGAGCGGCGATCCGGACGTCCGTGTCTACCTGAATCGGCTCGAGCTTCCCCGCGCACTGTGGGTCCGACACGCGCGCTGGTACGGGGACCGAGCCCAGCTACGGGCGGCCCTCGCGCGCTTCGACCCGCGCCGCGAGGTGTTGCTCGAAGGCGCCGATCGGCAGGACCCCGATGGCGAGACCGGCGGCGCCGAGGGTGCGGCGGACGTGATCTCGTACCGCGCCGATGACGTCGTCGTCCGGGTCCAGGCGCCGCGGGAGGGATTCGTGGTCCTGGCCGACACCTACTATCCCGGATGGCGCGCGACGGTGGACGGCGCGGAGACCCGGCTGCTCCGCGCCAACTACTCGATGCGGGCAGTCCGGGTGCCGGGGGGCACCCACGAGGTCCGGTTCCGGTACCGCCCGCACGTCCTGTGGGTGGGGGCCGGGATCTCGCTCGTGACGGCGCTGGTGGTCGCCGGGTTCCTGGCGCGCTTTCGCTCGGCCCGGCGACAATCGCCAACTTTCGGAGGAGAATGACGCCGTGCCGGTCGAGGGGCTCAGCTTCGAGCGTTTCCGGGTCGGTGATCGCTACCAGACTCTCGGGCGGACTGTATCCGACTTCGAGATCCTCCAGTTCGCCACCCTCACGGGCTTCACGGAGCCGCTCTTCATGGATCTCGAGTACATCCGCCGGGAGAGCGTGTTTGGCACGCGTGTCGCCCCCGGGGTGCTCACCTTCGCGCTCGCCGAGGGCCTGACGCTCCAGACAGGAATCTTGCACGGGACGGGCCTGGCCCTCCTCTCTTACGACGTCCGGGTGCTGGCGCCCGTGCTGGCGGGCGACACGATCTCGGTGGAGATCGAGGTCGTCGACCGGCGCGAGACGAAGAAGCCCGACCGCGGCGTGGTCACCTTTCGCCACCGGGTATCGAACCAGCGGGGCGAGGCCGTCATGGAGGCCACGATCGCCCGGATGATCAAGCGGCAGGCCGGGTGACATCCTCGGGCGCCCGTCCGGCGCGCACCGCCGACGTGGTCATCGTGGGCGGCGGAGTCACCGGCTGCTCCATCGCGTTTCACCTCGCGGAGCAGGGGGTGCGCGATGTCCTGCTGCTGGAGCGGCGTTTCCTGGCGGCGGGCGGCACCGGCCGCTCGGTAGGGGTCATGCGCCAGCTCTACCCCACCGACGAGACCTCCCGCATGGTGCTCCACTCGCTCCGCGTGCTCCAGGGCTTCGGCGAGATCACCGGGGGCGATGCGGGGTACGTCCAGTGCGGCGCGCTCCTGGCGGTGGGCTCCGGCCAGCAGGAGGCGCTGGCGCGGACGGTGGAAGCTCAGCGCGCGCTCGGCATCGACACGCGGCTCATCGGTCCTGCCGACATCCGCGAACTCGATCCCCGGATCGACCCCTTCGCCGTCGGCGCGGCGGTCTGGGAGCCCGAGTCGGGCTACGGCGACCCGACCGGCGTGACCAGCGGCTTCGCGCGGGCGGCCGCGCGGGCCGGCGTCGCCATCGAGCAGGGGGCCGAGGTCGTTGCCCTCGAGGTCAGGGCGGGCGCGATCGAGGCCGTCGGGCTCGCGAGCGGCGAGCGGGTGGCCGCGCGGGTGGTGGTGAACGCCGCCGGTCTGTGGTCGCCCGCGGTGGCGGCCCTCGCCGGGGTCACGCTCCCGATCATGGTCGGCCGCCATCCTGTCTTCATCGTCCAGCGGGCTCCGACGTTCGGGCGGCCGCACCCGGTCTACCTCGACCTGGCCAGCGGGACGTTCCTTCGCCCGGAGACCGGCGGGCTCACCCTGACCGGCTTTCTCGACGCCGACGAACCGAACCATCCGCTGGATCCCGAGGCGCTCGGGAGCGACGTGGGCTTCGACGAGGTCGCCCGGATCCTGGAGCGCGCCAGCCGCTGCATGCCGGCGCTGACGGAGGCGCGCTACCAGCGTGGGTACGCCGGGGCCTTCGACATCACCCCGGACTGGATGCCGGTTCTCGACCAGACGTCGGTCCGGGGCCTCTACGTGGCCGCCGGCATGTCGGGCCACGGCTTCAAGCTCTCGCCGGCCGTCGGCCGCATGATGGCGGACCTGATCGTCGGGGGACGCTCGGACCTGGCCGACCTCCGAGCCTTCCGGCTCGATCGCTTCGCCGACCGGCCGCACGACGACGGCGGTGCCTTCTCGCACTCCTACCTGCGCTGACCGGCGCTGACGACTGCGCCCCCGGGGGGCGCCGGTGGGCGTCACGCGAGGTTTCCGGCGCGCGGGCCCTCAGGGGTAGAGTGGGCGCGCATGCAGAGGGTCGTAGCTCCGCGCCCCGCCTCCCTGCGCCCGGGGGTCCGGGCGGCTGGCCTGATCCCCGTCGCCCTCGCCGCAGTCCCCCTGATCGCCTTCCTTCCGATCCTCGGGAACGGGTTCGTCGACTGGGACGACACGCGGAACCTCCTCGACAACCCCCACTACCGTGGCCTGGGCTGGGCCCAGCTCCGGTGGATGGCGACCGAGAGCCACCACGGGCACTTCGTTCCGCTGGCCTGGCTCACGTTCGCCCTCGACTACCTCGTCTGGGGGATGAACCCGACGGGCTACCACCTGACCAGCCTCGTCATACACGCGGCGGCGACGGCCGTCCTCTACCTGGTGGCGAGGGTGCTCATCACGCGGGCGGTGCGGGTGACTGCCGGCGCGGCGACGGCCGGAGCCGCGACCGCCGCTCTGCTCTTCGCGGTCCACCCTCTGCGCGTCGAGTCCGTCGCCTGGGCGACGGAGCGACGGGACGTCCTCTCCGGCTTGTTCTTCCTCCTGACCGTGCTCGCGTACGTCCGCTCGACCGCGGCCACCGGGACGCGCCGGCGCTGGCTCCTCGCCGCGTCGGTCGTTGCCCACCTGGCGGCGCTCCTGTCGAAGTCGATCACGATCACCGCGCCGCTCGTGCTGCTCCTTCTGGACATCTACCCACTGCGGCGGCTTTCCGTCCCTGGGGGCCGGCGGCCCCCCGGGCCGGCGGTGCGAGTCCTGGGAGAGAAGGCACCACACGCGCTCCTGAGCGCGGCGCAGGCGCTCGTGACCTACCAGTTCTTCCGGGCGGATTTCGGAGAGGTGGGGCGCCTCCTGTCCTGGCGCGAGGGTCTCCCCCGTGTCCTCTTGAGCCTCTGGTTCTACCCGTGGAAGGTGCTGGTTCCGCTCGACCTCTCGCCCCTGTACGAGGCGCCCGTAGACCCCAGCCTGGCCGACCCCTCCGTCTTGCGGGCGGCGGCGGGAGTCGTCCTGATCACAGTCCTCGCCTGGCTCCTCCGGCGCCGCTGTCCCGGAATCGCCGCCGCCTGGGCGTCCTACATCATCATGCTCGCCCCTGTCGCCGGTGTCGTGTCGCTCGGTTATCACCTCACCGCCGACCGCTACAGCTACGTGCCGTGTCTCGGCTTCTCGATCCTGGCGGGGGGCGGCGTGGCAGCCGCGCTGGACGCGGCGGCGCACCGGCCGGCCCGTCGCTGGCTCGCTCCGGCGGTGCTGGGACTGACGATGGGCGCGGTCATCGTGCTGGGCGTCCTCACCTGGCGCCAGGCGGAGGCCTGGCGCGACACGACGAGTCTCTGGAGGCAGGCGGTCCGGGCGACGCCCGGCTGCGTCATCTGTCACGTGAACCTCGGGCACCAGCTATTGGAGGGAAGCGCGGCGGACGCGGCCCTCGGGCACTTCCATCGAGCCATCGCGCTCCAGCCGGGTCGTGCCGCGACCTACCGGAGCCTCGGCCTCGCCCTCGAGGCAACCGGACGTCGCGCCGAGGCGATCCACGCCTACCGGGAGGGGCTCGGCCTCACGCCGCACGGCCTGGCCATCCGGCTCTCCCTCGCCACCGCCCTGCTCGGCGCGGGCCGTCTGGACGAGACGGTCGTGGTGGTCGACGAGGCTCTGCGCTATCACGAGCCCGCGGCGCTCGCGCAGTACTTCGAGGATGTAGCGCGCCACAAGCCGGACGCACCGGTGCCTCGGCTCGGGCTCGTTCGGGCGTGGCGCACCCTCGGTGAGCGAGAGCGAGCGCGGGCTGAGCTCGACGTGCTGCGCCGGCTCCACCCGGGCCTCGCGGGTCTGGCCGCCGCCGGCGGCGAGCCGTCGTGAGGGAGACCGCCGGGCCCTGCCTGGCGTCGCGCGCCTGGGCGCCCGCACTGCTCGTGGCCGCCGCGACCGGGCTCGTGTTCGCCCGGTCGGTCGGGCTCGGATTCGTCGTGTGGGACGACGAGATCCTCTTGGTGACGAACCCGGCGTTCCGGGGCTTCGGGTGGGCGCACCTCCGCTGGATGACCCAGAGCGCGCTGCTCGGGCACTGGGTGCCGGTCACGTGGCTGTCCTTCGCCCTCGACCACGCGCTCTGGGGGCCCCACGCCGCCGGGTACCACCGGACGAATGTGCTCCTCCACGCCGTGAACGCCGGACTCGTCTTCGTGCTGGCGGCGCGGCTCCTCCGGCGGGCGACAGGGTGGCCTGATGGGGTCTGCCGGCTCGGAGCGTTCGCGGCCGCGCTTCTTTGGGGGGTCCACCCGACGCGCGTCGAGGCGGTCTCCTGGTTGACCGGCCGGCGCGACGTGCTCTCCGGCTTCTTCCTCCTCCTGTCCGTGCTCGCGTACGTCCGCGCGACGGCGCCGGCGGCGCGCCGGCGCGCCTGGCTCATCGGCGCCCTGGTCGCCTACGCTCTGGCGCTCGGTTCGAAGGCCGTGGTCATGGTCTTGCCGGTGGCCTTGGTCGCGCTGGAGTGGTACCCGCTCGGGGGGCTTCGCAAGCACCGGCGGGACGGAGCCGACCGGGGGCCTCGCCGAGCCTGGCCGCGCCTGGTGCCGTTCGCCGCCGTCGCCGCCCTGGCCGCCGTCGCCTCCTATGTGACCCAGGGCCGAGGCTCCGGCGTCCGCGTCCTGAGCGTCGCCGACTGGCTCGGGACACTGACGGGCACGCTTGGGATCCAGCTGTCGAAGGCCGTGCTCCCCATCGGTCTCTCGCCGCTCTACGAGATGCCGCCGCGGATCGATCTGGGCGCGCCACGCTACTGGGTGGCCGCCCTCGTCGCGGCCGCGATCACCGTCCTGGTGGTCGGCCTCCGCCGGCGCTGGCCGGCCGGGCTGGTCGCCTGGGTGTGGTTTCTCGCGTTCCTGGCGCCGGTCACGGCAATGGCCCACGCGGGCCCCCAGCTGACCGCCGACCGCTACAGCTACCTGCCCGCGCTCGGCCTCTCGCTGCTCGCCGGCGCGCTGGTCGCGGTCGCGGTCCGCGCCGGCCGATCCGGTCGTGCGGGGGCCCTTGCGAGCACCGGTATCGGCCTGACCGTGCTCCTGGTGCTGGTCGCGCTCGGCGCCCTCAGCTGGCGGCAGCAGGGCGTCTGGCGAGACCGAGGGGCCCTCTGGGCGCACGCCGTGAGCGTGACGCCCGAGTGCGTGCGCTGTCAGGTGAACCTGGGCGCCTGGCTCGCGGAGCAGGGTCAGCTGGCGGAGGCAATCGCGCACTACGATCGCGCGCTCGAGCTGGATCCTCGACGGGTCGACCTCCACACCAACGTCGGCCTGGTGCTGGCGCGCATGGGCCAGCCCGGTGAAGCGGCGGCGCGATACGAGAAGGTGCTGGCCCGCTATCCCGACCGGGTCGCCGTCCGGGTGAGCCTGGCGGTGGCCCTCGTTTCCGCCCATCGGCTGCCGGAGGCCGTCACACGGCTCGAGGAGGCGGCTCGCTTCAGTTCGCCGGCGACGCTGGTCGACTTCTTCGAGCGGCTCACCATCACTCAGCCGACGGCCGCCGTCCCGCACCTCGGCCTGTTGCAGGCCTACGCCCGGATCGGGGATCGCCTCGCGGCACGCGAGGCCCACGAGGCACTCGCGGCGCTTCACCCCGCACTCGCCCGCGCCAGCCAACGGTGAGACGGCGCCGGCTGGTCTGGGCCTGTCTTGCCGCGCTCGTGCTGATCGGCGGCGCGGGAGGCGCCGACGACACCGACCGCCCCGAGATCCTGAACGTCGTGGTCACGAGCCGCCTGGTCGCCGGCCGAGCCGGACAGGCTCGTCTCACGTACCGCGCGCCTCGGGCCAACGTCGTCGCGGTGGTCCAGACCCTCGAGGACCTGGATGGCTCCCGCCGGACAAGCTCGCAGCGGGAGATCGGCACGGTGGCCGCCGCGTTCGGACACGAGACGGGCGATCTCGTCGTGCCGCTCGCGTTCGAGACGCCCGGCCGGAAGCGGGCGGTGTTCGTCCTGCTGACCGACGAGCGGGTCGAGAGCGACCCGGCGAGCGTCGACGTCGACGTCGCCCCGTAGCCTCCGACGAAGGCGGCCGCGGTTGAAAATCGAGAGGGGCAAGGGGATAATAGCGACCGCGTTGCGCACCCCCCGAAGCCGAGAGGACCGCCTTCGATGAGCCAGCCGGAGACCCCCCTGAAACGTACGCCGCTCCACGCGGCCCACGTGCGCCTGGGGGCCCGGATGATCCCATTCGGCGGCTGGGACATGCCGGTCCAGTACGCCGGCATCGTGGAGGAGCACCGCACGGTCCGGAGCAGCGTGGGCTGCTTCGACGTAAGCCACATGGGGGAGTTCGAGTTCCGCGGCCCGGACGCGCTCCGGCTGCTTCAGAGGCTCACCACGAACGACGTCTCGACCCTCGAGATCGGTCAGGTCCAGTACTCGCTGCTCTGCTACGAGAACGGCGGGATCGTGGACGACCTCACGCTGTACCGCCTGGCCGACGACCACTACATGATGACGGTCAACGCCTCCAACATCGACAAGGACTGGGCCTGGGTGAGCCGCCATCTCGACGGCCGGGTGGACGCACGAAACGTGAGCGAGGAGACGGGGCTGATCGCCGTGCAGGGGCCGCACGCCGAGCGCCTGGTCGGACGCCTGTCGGACGTCGACGTCCCCGCCATCGGCTACTATCATTTCCGTCGCGGCCGGGTGGCGGGGGTTTCGGGGATCGTCTCCCGCACCGGCTACACGGGGGAGGACGGGTTCGAGCTGTACCTGCCCGGGGCCGGCACCGAGGAGGTGTGGGAGCGCCTGCTGGCGGAGGGGAAGCCGGACGGCACGGCGCCCATCGGGCTCGGCGCGCGGGACACGCTCCGGCTCGAGATGAAGTACGCGCTCTACGGTAACGACATCGACGAGACCACGAATCCGCTCGAGGCGGGGCTCGGATGGGTCGTGAAGCCCGCCAAGGGGCCGTTTCTCGGCCGGGATGCGATCGAGCGGGTCCGCGCGGCGGGACCCTCTCGCCGTCTGGTCGGCTTCGAGATGGTGGAACGGGCAGTGGCACGGCACGGCTACCCCATCCTCCACGACGGCGCGTCCGTCGGCGTGGTGACCTCGGGCTCCTACGGTCCCTCG
This sequence comes from Candidatus Methylomirabilota bacterium, assembly GCA_036257195.1. Taxonomy (GTDB): domain Bacteria; phylum Methylomirabilota; class Methylomirabilia; order Rokubacteriales; family DASRDR01; genus DASRDR01. Next base: position 12,037 of record DATAFX010000084.1, read on the forward strand.
GTCGACCGGTACATCGGCATCGGGTACGTGCCGCCCTCGCTGGCCGCCGCCGGCTCCGCGATCGCGGTCGAGGTGCGGGGCCGCGGCCACGCGGCCCGTGTCGTCAAGACTCCGTTCCATCCGCCGCGCGTCAAGCGCTAGGAGAGATCCATGGCGACGTATCCGGCCGAGCTGCGCTACACGCGCGAGCACGAGTGGGCGAAGATCGAGGGCAAGCGCGCCCGGGTGGGGATCACCCACTACGCGCAGGACCAGCTGGGGGACGTGGTCTTCGTCGAGCTGCCGAAGGTCGGCGCCAAGGTGACCCAGATGCAGACCTTCGGCGTCGTCGAGTCGGTCAAGGCGGTGTCGGATCTGTTCGCGCCGCTCTCCGGGGTGGTCGTCGAGGTAAACCAGGAGCTCACCAAGCAGCCGGAGCGCGTGAATCGGGACCCCTACGGCACCGGCTGGCTGGTCGTCGTCGAGCTGACGAACCCGGCCGAGGCCGAGAAGCTGATGAGCGCGCCGCAATACGAGGAGTTCCTCAAGACCGCCGGAGGGCACTGAGCCGTGCGGCACGGCGAGACGATGCGATACCTCTCCACCACGCCAACCCAGCGGGCCGAGATGCTCCGAGCCATCGGCGTCGGCGACGTGGAGGCCCTGATCGAGCGGATTCCCTCGAAGGCTCGGCTCGGACGCGACCTGGCGATCCCGGCGGCGCTGGCGGAGGGCGACCTGGTCGCCCACCTCCGAGGTCTGGCGGAGCGGAACGCCGATGCGGACCGCTACGTGTCATTCCTGGGTGGGGGCGCCTACGACCACTACATCCCGAGCGCGATCAACCATCTGCTCCTTCGTGGGGAGTTCTTCACGGCCTACACGCCGTACCAGCCCGAGGCAAGCCAGGGCACGCTGCGCACGATCTACGAGTATCAGACGATGATCTGCGAGCTGACCGGGATGGACGTGACCAACGCCTCCCTCTACGACGGCGGATCAGCGCTGGCGGAGGCGGCCCTCATGGCCCACAGCGTCACGGAGCGGGACCAGATCGTGGTCTCGGGGGCTTTGTCGCCCCTGGCCCGACGGGTCGTGGAGACGTACTGCGCGGGGCCTCGCCTGCCGGTGAAGACCGTGGCGTGGGCGGACGGCGTGACCGATCTCGACGCGCTCCGCAAGGCGGTGACCGGCAAGACCGCCTGCGTCATGGTGCAGTACCCGAACTTCTTCGGGTGCCTGGAGGACCTCGACCAGGCGGCCGCCATCGCCCACGAGCGCGGCGCCCTGCTCGTGGTGAGCATCGATCCGGTCGCCCTCGCGCTGCTCCGCCCCCCGGGCGAGGCCGGCGCGGACATCGTGGTCGGCGAGGGGCAAGGGCTCGGCAACCACCTCAACTTCGGGGGGCCCTACCTCGGCCTGTTCTCCTGCCGCAAGGAGCTCGTGCGACGGATGCCCGGGCGCCTGGTCGGGGCTACCGTCGACCGTGACGGCAAGCGCGGGTTCGTCCTGACGCTCCAGACGCGGGAGCAGCACATCCGCCGCGAGAAGGCCACCTCCAACATCTGCACCAACGTGGCCCTGATCGCCCTCGCCGCGACGATTCACACGGCGCTGCTCGGCAAGGAGGGGCTCCGGAGGGCCGCCACCCTGTCCACCGCGAAGGCGCACTACGCCGCCGAGGCGCTCGAGCGGGTGCCCGGCGTGAGCCGGCGGTTCGCCGCGCCCTTCTTTAAGGAATTCGCGCTCCGGCTGCCCAAGAAACCCGGGACCGTCCTCCGCGCCCTCCGCCGGCGGCGGATCCTGGGGGGCGTCGAGCTCGCGCAGTTCGACCGGCGGCTCAAGGACTCGATCCTGGTGGCGGTGACGGAGCGCCGGACCCGGGCCGAGATCGACGCCTACGCCGAGGCCCTGGCTTCGGTGGTGGCGTGAGGGGACCGACGATGAACGAGTACGACGGGCTGGTCTTCGAGCTTTCCGTGCCGGGTCGGGTCGGCTACTCGCTGCCCGAGGCCGATGTGCCCGAGGCCGATCCCGCGCGCCTGCTCCCGGCCGCGCACCTCCGCCGCACGCCGGCGGCCCTGCCCGAGGTGAGCGAATTCGACGCGGTGCGGCACTACACGCGTCTGAGCCGCATGAACTACGGCGTGGACACGCACTTCTACCCCCTCGGCTCCTGCACGATGAAATACAATCCCAAGATCAACGAGGACATGGCCCGGCTGCCGGGCTTCGCGCGACTCCACCCCCTGACGCCCGAGGACGCCTCCCAGGGGGCGCTCCAGCTGATGGGCGAGCTTGGCGAGATGCTGGCCGAGATCGTCGGGATGGACGCCGCCTCGCTCCAGCCGGCGGCCGGGGCCCAGGGCGAGCTGACGGGCGTCCTGATGATCCGGGCGTTTCACCTGGACCGGGAAGGCAGCCCACGGAAGAAGATTCTCGTCCCGGACTCGGCCCACGGCACGAATCCCGCGTCCACCGCCATCGCCGGCTACCAAACGGTCCAGATCAAATCCGACCAGAACGGCGAGGTGGACCTCCTCGACCTCGAGCGGCACGTGGACGAGGACGTCGCGGCGCTGATGATTACGGTGCCCAACACGCTCGGGCTATTCGAGTCCCGCATCCTCGAGGCGACGGAGCTGTGTCACGCGAAGGGCGCCCAGGTCTACATGGACGGCGCGAACCTCAACGCGCTGCTCGGGCTCACGCGGCCCGGCGACCTCGGGTTCGACATCGTCCACATGAACCTGCACAAGACCTTCACAACGCCGCACGGCGGGGGGGGGCCGGGCGCCGGGCCCGTCGCCTTCAAGGCGCACCTGGCCCCGCACATGCCGACCCCCGCGGTGGTCCGCGATGCCGACGTGTGGCGGCTGGACTGGAAACGGCCGAAGTCCATCGGCAAGGTGCAATCGTTCTGGGGCAACTTCGGGATGCACGTCCGCGCCTACACCTACATCCGGACCATGGGCCCGGAGGGTCTCCGCGCCGTCTCGGAGAACGCGATCCTCAACGCCAACTACATCAGGGCCCGGCTTCTGTCCCACTATGACCTCCCCTACGAGGGCGCCTCGATGCACGAGGTCGTCTTCTCGGCCCGCCGCCAGAAGGCGCAGGGCGCCTCGGCCACGGACATCGCCAAGCGGCTGCTCGATCTCGGCTTCTACGCCCCCTCGATCTACTTCCCGCTGATCGTCGAGGAGGCGCTCATGATCGAGCCGACCGAGACCGAGTCGAAGGAGACGCTCGACGCGTTCTGCGACGCCATGATCCGGATCGCCGAGGAGGCCCAGTCCCACCCGGAGATGCTGGCGGAGGCGCCGGTGACGACGCCGGTGCGGCGCCTGGATCAGACGCAGGCCGCCCGGCAGCCGAACCTCCGGTGGACACCCCGGGGGCGAACGTCCTGAGTCGGCCGATCGAGGGGCGTCGCACGGACCCGGAACCGCTGCCCGCCGGGGCCTGAGCGCGATCCCGATGGCGCGGACCTGGCGCCTGCTGGTCACGGAGCCCCTCGACGGCGCGACGAACATGGCCGTGGACGAGGCACTCCTCCGCACCAGGATCCAGGACGCCGGCGCGCCCACGGTGCGCTTCTACGGCTGGCGGCCGGCCACGGTTTCCCTGGGCTACGCGCAGTCGGTCGACGGGACGATCGACCGGGCGCGGTGCCATGCGCTCGGGATCGGGCTCGTGCGGCGACCCACGGGCGGAAGTGCGATTCTCCACGAGCCACCCGAGCGCGAGGTGACCTACAGCGTGGTCGCGGGGGAAGGCGACTTCCCGGGCGCGGCCGACGTGCTCGAGACCTACCGCGTGCTCGGCCAGGGCCTCGCCGCCGGGCTCGGCCGACTCGGGGTGGCTGCTGAGCTGGTGCCGCTCGTCCGGGGGCGGGGCGCCGGCGCGCCCGCCTTCTGCTTCCGTCGAGCCGGCGCGTACGAGATCGCCGTCGGGAATCGAAAGCTCGCCGGCAGCGCCCAGCGCCGCCAGCGCGGATGCTTCCTCCAGCACGGGTCCGTCCTGCTAGACGCGGACCCCGCGCGGATCCGCACGGTCTTTCCCCACGACCCCGACCCCACGGCCGGGATGACCACGCTCGCCGACCTGTTGGGGGGTTCCCCGGGCTTCGACGCGGTCGTGGATGCCCTCACCGCAGGGCTCGGGGAGGCGCTCGGGGTTCCGCTCGTCCCGGAGGGCCTCTCGCCGGAGGAGACCGCGCGGGTCGAGGCCCTGGTCGCCGGAAAGTACGGAGCCGAGCCGTGGACGGAGCTTGGTCGAGCGCCGGGCGGGACTGGGGCGGCCGGGGCCGCGGCGGCCGTGGCTGGTCGATGGACGTGACGGCGGGACTGGAGTCCACGGTGGACCGGGCGCTCGCGATGGACGCGGAGCGCCGGCCACGAGAGGAGACGCGATGAAGCTCGACCTCAGTGTGAAGGCCCCGGCCGTCGCGCCGGGGGACGCACTCGTCCTGGAGCGTTACGCCGGAGAGGATGAGCTCGGTCCCGAGGCGCGTCGTGTCGACCTCGCGTTGGGTGGGTTCCTGACGCTGGCGCTTCGCGACCAGCGGTTCGAAGGGCGGGTCGCCGAGGTCGCGGACGCCCACGCCGGCGGGCGGCTCCCGGCGAAGCGGGTCCTGGTCGTGGGACTCGGTCCCCGCCGCGAGTGCACGGCCGAGACGCTCCGGCGCGCGGCGGCCGCGGCGGCGCGCCGGGCGCGCGATCTCGGGGCGGCGAGCCTCGTGATCCCGGTGCTCGGCGCCCGAGCTGCGGGCCTCGGGGTCGTCGGGCGGGCCCAGGCCACCGCCGAGGGCGTGCTGCTCGGCCTCTACCGATTCGACCGCTACAAGGAGAATCGGGACGGCGACCGGGTCGTCACGGCTGTCACCGTGCTGGTCTCCGGCGCCCGGGACCGCGCGCCCGCGCGCGAGGGCCTCCGCCGTGCGGAGCTCACCGCCGAGGCGACCTGCTTCGCCCGGGACCTCATCAACGAGCCCGCAAACGCCGTGACCGCGACGGCCCTCGCGGAGACCGCCCGCGCCGTCGCCCGCGAGGCCGGCCTGCGCGTCCGGGTCCTCGACCGGGCGGCGTGCGAGAAGATGGGCATGGGAGCGTTCCTCGGCGTGAACCGGGGGAGCGTGGAGCCGCCCCGGTTCATTCACCTCGCCTACCTGCCGCGGCGGCGGGCCCGCCGTCGGATCGCCCTGATTGGCAAGGGCATCACGTTCGACTCGGGCGGGCTCGACCTCAAGACGGCCGAGGGCATGGCGTGGATGAAGGGCGACATGTCAGGGGCGGCGGCGGTCATCGGTGTCCTCAAGGTCCTGCCGCGGCTCCGGCCGGCGGTCGAGGTGCACGGCATCGTCGCCGCGACCGACAACATGCCGTCCGGCTCGGCTACCAAGCCGGGGGACGTGCTGCGCGCCATGAACGGCAAGACGATCGAGGTAAACAACACCGACGCCGAAGGACGCCTGACCCTCGCAGACGCGATCGCCTACGCGCGAAAGGAGATCAAGCCGCACGAGATCGTGGACGTCGCCACGTTGACCGGAGCGTGCTCCATCGCGCTGGGCAGCCTCTGCGCCGGGGCCATGTCGAACGACGCTCCGCTGCAGACGCGGGTGATCGCGGCCGGCGCGCGGGCGGGGGAGCGCCTGTGGGCGCTCCCGCTGATCGACGAGTACCGCGAAGGCCTGCGGAGCGAGGTGGCGGATCTCCGGAACACCGGGCCTCGGCCGGGCGGCGCCATCACCGCCGGGCTCTTCATCCGGGAGTTCGCCGGGGACACCCCCTGGGTCCATCTCGACATCGCCGGCGTCGCCTTCACCGACAAGGATCTCCCGTACGCGCCGAAGGGCGGCGTCGGATTCGGCGCTCGCACCCTCATCGAGTACGTGCTGGCCGCCGGCGGCCGGGGGTCAGACCCACCGGCCTCCGGCCGCTTGCCACAGGCCGAAGGCCGTCTGATTGGACGAGTCCAGTGAGCGGGGTCGATCTCCACACTCACACGACCGCCTCGGACGGCACCTACGCGCCTGCCGACCTAGTCCGCGAGGCCGTCCGGCGCGGGGTGCGAGTCTTGGCGGTGACGGACCACGACTCGGTCGATGGCGTGGTGCCGGCCCTCCTGACCGCCGCCAGCTGCCCGCCGCTCGAGATCGTGGCGGGCATCGAAATCAACACGGACGACCTCGGGGGCGAGATCCACGTCCTCGGCTACTTCCTCGACTACGAGGCCGCCTGGCTTCGCGACCTCCTGCGGGAGTTCAGGGGCGAGCGGGTGGCGCGGGTTCACCGCATGGCAGCCAGGCTCCAAGAGCTCGGCTACCCGATCGACCCCGACGAGGTGTTCGCGCTGGTCCAGGAGGGCTCGGCAGGCCGGCCCCACGTGGCCCAGGTCATGGTCCGGCGGGGGCACGTCGGTACCGTGCGCGAGGCCTTCGACCGATTCCTCGCGGCCGGGAAGCCGGGATACGTGCCGCACCGGAAGGTCACCTCGCTCGAGGCATGCGAGATCATTCGTCGGGCGGGAGGGCTCGCGGTGGTGGCGCACCCCGGCCTCCATACGGAGCCCGAGGCGATGGTCAGGGCCCTCGCGGGCACGGGCCTCCTGGACGGCGTCGAGTGCTACTACGCCGAGCACTCGCCCGAGCTGACCGTCCGGCTCCTCGGCCTCTGCCGGGAGCTCGACCTCGTGCCGACGGGGGGCTCCGACTTCCACGGGCCCAAGGTCCGGGCCGCGACACTGGGCCAGCCGCCCGTACCGTGGGAGGCCTGGGAGGCTCTGCGTCGCCGTGCGGGGCGCTGACGAGGCCACACGCCTGCCGAACCTCCCGCAGGGTAGGCTGTCGTTCGCCGCTAACGGCGACGTCGAGCGTCCGGCCGTGTCGATCTTCCCAGGCGCCTCCAGTACGTCGAGACGGTGACGGAGGGAGGGGTGCCGCGTGGCCGGCGCGCGTCGGTGACGCCGTCGCCGAGGCGCCGCCAACGCCTGCTCGTCGGCGCCCTATTGCTAGCGTTCGCGATTCTCGCGCTCGGGAGTCTCCAGCGGATGTCGCTCGCCTGCGACGAGCCGGCCCACAATGACTACGGCCGGATCCTGAACTTCGACGCGTCCAGGAGCGTGAACAACAGCAAGGTGCCGTTCTCGGTGCTCGACGCGCTCCCGCGCCGGCTCGCGCCTCTCCTCGATCCGGGCCGGGCGCGGCATTGTCTGGAGACGGTCGAATTCGACCGGTACATGACACTGGCGTGCACGGTCCTGCTGGGTTGGCTGGCCTACCGCTGGGCACGGGCGCTGTACGGCCCTGGCGGACAAGAGCCGGTGAATGCGGGCCGAACCCCGGTGCCCGCGCTGAGCCGGACACCCGCACTGTGAGACCCTGCTTCGCGGCGATCGCCGGTCTCCTCGCGATACTCGCGGTGTCGGCGTCGTCGACGCCCCAAACGGCCGCGGCGCCGCCTGCACGCCCTACGTTGAAGGTCGGCGTGTCGCTGGCGCAGACCGGGCCGGATGCCCGGTGGGGCGTGCCGATGCTCCGGGGCGTGGAGCTGGCCGTCGACGAGGTGAACCGGGGCCGGGGCGCGGGCGGGTACACGCTCGAGACCGTCCTGCTCGACAGCGGAGCGTCCAAGGGGGACACCCTCTCCCGCCAACATATGGTGGCGACCCACTACGAGCGGTGGATCGCGGACCCGGCGGTCATCGCGGTGATTGGGCCCCAGACGAGTGCGGAGGGCCGGGCGGTGGCCCCGCTCCTGAGCCGGGCCGG
>DATAFX010000125.1:0-13267 GCA_036257195.1 Candidatus Methylomirabilota bacterium
AGGCGATCTTCGCCCGCGACTATCCCGTGACGATGGCCATCGTGCTGCTCTTCACGTTCTTCTACGCGGGCATCAACCTCGCAGTGGACCTCCTCTACGGCGTGATCGACCCGCGGATCCGCCTGGACGCCGCCGCCGGCCGGGCGAGGCCGACGTGACAACTCCGGGCGCGCTGGCCGCGCGGGCTGCGGACCTCGACGAGCCCGCGGGCCGGGAGTTCTGGCGGCGCTTCGGGCGGAGCCGCAACGCGTGCCTGGGCGGGGCTCTGGTCGTGCTGGTCACGGTGGCGGCGGTCGCGGCGCCGTGGCTGGTGCCCTACGGGTACGAGAACACCGACCTGCTCGCGGTCTGGGCCGAGCCGTCGCGGGCCCACCTCCTGGGCGGGGACGCGCTCGGGCGCGACGTGCTGAGCCGGCTCATCGTCGGCGCCCGGGTGTCCCTGGTGGTGGCGGTCTCGGTCCTCGCGCTGACGCTGACGGTGGGCACGCTCGCCGGCATGGTCGCCGGGTACTTCGGCGGGTGGGTCGACACCGCGCTGATGCGGAGCGCGGACATCGTCTTCGCCTTCCCGGAGCTGATCCTCGCCATCTTGGTGGCGGCCATGCTGGGGCCGGGCATGCCGACCGTGGTCGTCGCGCTCGCGATCGTCTGGTGGCCCGGGATCGCGCGGCTCACGCGATCACTCACGCTGGCGCTCCGGAGCGAGCTGTTCGTCGACGCGGCGGTGGTGAGCGCGACGCGGCCCTTCCGGATCCTCGTGCGCCACGTGCTGCCGAACATCGTGCCGCCGCTGATCGTCCGGGCGTCGATCGGGGTCGGCTTCATCGTGATGGCCGAGGCGACGCTGAGCTTCCTCGGGATCGGCGTCCAGGAGCCCCTGCCGACCTGGGGCGGGATGATCCGGGACGGCCTGGTCGCGCTGCGCACGGAGCCGTACCTCGCCCTCTCGGCGAGCGCCGCCCTCGGCGTCACCATCGTCGGCTTCAACCTGCTCGGGGACGGGCTCCGCGACCTCCTGGACCCGCGGGTGCGCGACCGGTGACGGCGCTGCTCGAGGTCCGGGACCTGTCGGTGTCCTTCTTGACGAGCCGGGGAGCGGTGCCTGTGCTCGCCGGCGTCTCTCTCAGCGTGGGAGAGGGGGAGGTCGTCGGCCTCGTCGGCGAGAGCGGCTCCGGCAAGTCGGTCACCGCGCTCGCGATCCTGGGCCTCCTGGGCGAGCAGGGCCGGGTCGAGGGAGGGGAGATCCGGCTCGACGGGCGGGATCTCCTGCCGCTCCCCGAGCGCGAGTGGCTCCGCGTCAGGGGGCGGCAGATCGCGATGGTGTTCCAGGAGCCCATGACGAGCCTGAACCCCCTCCTGCCGGTGGGATTCCAGGTGGCGGAGGTCCTGGAGGCTCACCTGGGGCTCGGCCGGCGGGAAGCGCTCGCGCGCGCCGTCGAGCTGCTCCGGGACGTCGGCATTCCCGATTCGGGACGGCGCGCGCAGGACTACCCGCACCAGCTCTCGGGCGGGATGCGCCAGCGGGTGATGATCGCGATGGCCATGGCCTGCCGGCCCCGCCTCCTCATCGGCGACGAGCCGACGACCGCGCTCGACGTGACCATCCAGGCGCAGATCCTCGCGCTCCTGCGCGACCTGGGCCGGGCCGCGGGGACCGCGGTCCTGCTGATCAGCCACGACCTCGGGGTGGTGGCGGCGATGGCGAGCCGGGTGGTCGTCATGTACGCCGGCCAGGTGGTGGAGGAGGCGCCCGCCCGCGAGCTCTTCAGCGCGCCGCGGCATCCCTACACGCGGCTTCTTCTGGCCATGGTTCCCGGTGTTCGCGAGAAGCGGTCACGGCTGTCCGCGATCGCGGGGAGCATCCCGGCCCCGGCGGCGATGCCCGCCGGCTGCCGCTTCCATCCGCGGTGTCCCGACGCGATCCCGCTGTGCCGCGAGGCCGCCCCCACGCTGGACGCGCATGGGCCCGATCGGCGCGTTCGCTGCTGGCGCGCCGACGGGGTCAGACCTTGACTTCTAAACAGTTCGAGCGGGTGGAACGAAATTGCTAGGAAGTCAAAGTCTGACTCCACTCCTCGCCTGCGAGGGGTTGGTGCGGGAGTTCACGGTCGGTGGGCGCGTTTTCCGGGCGGTGGACGACGTGAGCTTCCACGTCGGGCCGGGAGAGACGCTCGGGCTGGTGGGCGAGAGCGGCTGCGGCAAGACCACGGTCGGGCGCCTGATCCTGCGCCTCCTGCCGGCAAACGCCGGGCGCATCGTGTTCGACGGCCGGGACGTCACCGACGTCCCGGAGCGGCGGCTCCGGGACTTCCGCCGCGCGGTGCAGGTGGTCTTCCAGGATCCCTACTCCTCGCTCAACCCGCGCCTGACCGTCCGGGACATCGTCGGGGAGCCGCTCCGGAACTTCGGGGCGACCCGCCGGGCGGCCGCCGCCCGGGTGGGCGAGCTCCTCGACACGGTCGGCCTGTCCCCGAGCTACATGACGCGGTACCCGCACGCCTTCAGCGGTGGCCAGCGGCAGAGGATCGGGATCGCGCGGGCCCTGGCGCTCGGCCCGCGCCTACTCGTGTGCGACGAGGCGGTGTCCTCGCTCGACGTCTCGGTCCAGGCACAGGTGCTGAACCTGCTCGCCGACCTGCAGCGCCAGCTCGGCCTCGCCCTCCTCTTCATCTCCCACAACCTAGCGGTGGTCCGCCACGTGAGCCACCGCGTCGCGGTGATGTACCTGGGCCGGCTGGTCGAAGTCGCGCCGGAGGGGATCCTCTTCGAGCATCCGCGCCACCCGTACACTCGCGCGCTCCTGGCGGCGGTCCCCGAAGTCGGCCCAGACGCCCTGCCGCCCGCCGTTCTGCCGGGCGAGATCCCGAGCCCGCTCGATCCGCCGGCGGGCTGCCGGTTCCAGACGCGCTGCCCGCGGGCAGAAGCCCGCTGTCGCGCGGCCGAGCCGCCGCTCGTCGAAGAGGCGCCCGGCCGCTTCGTGCGCTGCTACTTCCCGGAGCCGGAGCCCTTGCGGCGGGTGGCCTGAGCGGAGCCGTGCTCGTCGAGCGGACACACTACTTCGCGAAGGCTGGCCGTGCGGCCGAGGTCCTTGCCACCCGGCGGCGCGCGTCGGAGGTCCGGGTCGCCCTCGGCCTCCCGTACGGGCGGATCCTCGCCAGAGCGGATCCCGGGGGTGAGGGTCCCGACGTGACCTGGGAATGCGCCTTTCCGGACCCGATCGCGCACGCGCGTGACCTCGAGGTCCGAGGGCGGAGCCCCGAGTTCGCCGCGGTGCGGGCCCGGATGACTGCCCTGATCGACCGCTTCGAGCGCCTCGTCCTGGTCCCGGACCCCGACGCGTCCGCCACCACCGAGCCGGACGCTGCCCGCCCGGTGACGCCGGTCGAGGTCCGTGTCCCGAGCGGCGACCGGGCGCTGGCGGGGTACTTTTACGTCCCGCCCGGGACCGGGCCGTTCCCCGCCCTTGTCCTCAATCACGGGAGCACCATCGATCCGGGCACGAGCGACTTCTGCCGGCCGGGCACTGCAGCCGTGCTCACGGAGTGGGGCTACGCGGTCCTCCTGCCGCACCGGCGCGGGTACGGCAACTCCGAGGGGCCGACCTGGCGCCAGGAGGTGACAGCGGAGTTCGGGACCGCCGAGTACGACCGAGCGCTGGCGGCGCGTCTCGCGCGCGAGGCGGAGGACGTCGTCGCGGCCGTCGGGTGGCTCGGGTCGCGCCCGGAGGTGGCCGCCGACCGGATGGGCGTGATCGGGAGCTCGTTCGGCGGCGTGATGTCGCTCCTCACCGCCGCGCGCTGCCCGGGGCTCCGTTGCGCGGTGGACTTCGCCGGGGCGGCGATGAACTGGGAGCGGACGCCCATCCTCCGCGCGACGATGCTCGAGGCCGCGCGGCAGCTCGCCCTGCCGGTCGCGCTCGTCCAGGCGGAGAACGACTACAGCACCGCGCCGACCCGGGAGCTCGGCGCCGAGCTCCGGCGTCACGGGAAGATCCACGCGGCGCGCGTGTTCCCGGCCTTCGGGCTCACCGCGGACGAGGGCCACCTGTTCTTCCAGAACGGGGCGCCGATCTGGGGCTCCTGGGTGCGGGCGTTTCTCGATCGCTGGCTCGCGGGGAGGTGACGACGATGCGGGGCGCGTTCCTGGAGGATCTCACCTGGCCGGAGGCCGGCGCGCGCATCGCCGCGGGGGCCGTCGTGGTGGTGCCCGTGGGCGCCGCGGCCAAGGAGCACGGGCCGCACCTCCCGCTCCGGACCGACTACCTGGTAGCCCGGGAGCTCGGGCGGCGCCTGGCCGAGGCGCTGCCGGTGCTCGTCGCGCCCGTCGTCGCGTTCGGGTACTATCCCGCCTTCGTCCGCTATCCCGGGAGCCAGCACCTGCGGGCCGAGACGTTCACGGCGCTGGTGACGGACCTCCTGGCGGGATTCGTCCGCCAGGGGGCGCGGCGGCTGGCGATCCTCAACACGGGAGTTTCGACCGAGGCGCCGATCCGGGTCGCCGTGCGCGACTTCTACGCCGCGCAGGGTGTCCGCGTTGCGGTGGCCGACCTGGCGACGCTCGGGCGCGCCGTCAAGCCCCGGCTCGGGCAGAAGCTCGGCGGCCACGCGGACGAGCTCGAGACCTCCCTCGTCCTGGCCATCGAGCCCGACGCGGTCCGGATGGAGCGGGCGGAGCCCGACTACGGCCACCTGGCTGACGCTCCGACGAGCGTCTTCTACCAGCCCGTCGTCTTCGACGCCGACCCAGGATCCGGCCCCGACTGGAGCCAAACCGGCGCCCGCGGCGATCCCTCGCTTGCGACGCGTGAAACCGGCGAGGCGGCGCTCCGGGAGATCACCCGCGAGCTGGTGGACGGCCTGGTCGCCCTCTATCCGGATCTCCGGTGATGCGCGTGCCCTGCGCCTTCGTTGTGCCGGCCGCCGGCCGCGCCGTTCCTCCGACCAGGTGGGCGGGGTGGATCTGATGAGCCGCTTTCGAGGACTGGCGGTCGTCGCCCTGATGCTCGTCATGGAGTCCAGCTCGGCTCAGGCACAGTCGTCGTCGAAGATCCCCCGAATCGGGTACATGTCGGCAGACTCCGGGCCCAACGTGCTGAGCACAGCGTTCCTGACGGCGTTGGGCGAGCTGGGCTGGGAGGAGGGCCGGAACGTCGTGATCGAGTATCGCTGGGCGCAGGGGCGCCCCGAGGATCCTCAGAGGCGCGAAGCCTGCCGATCTGCCCGTCGAGCAGCCGACCAAATTCGATCTGGTGATCAATCTTGGGACGGCAAAGGCGCTCGGGCTCACGCTCGCGCAGTCAGTACTCGACCGTGCGAGCGAGACGATCCCATAGTGCTCCGGCGATGCCCGGGCGGAGCGCCCGGTCGGCATGGATGGCTCCTACGGCTAGCGCGCCTTGACGGCTCGCGTCGGAGGATGGTCTATTCCTCCTGCGCTCGCACGGGCGGAAACACGGCGAGGAGGACGGCATGGATCTGGGACTCCGCGGCAAGGTGGCCATCGTCACGGGCGGTAGCGACGGGCTCGGGCTCGCCACGGCCGGCCGGCTCGCCGCCGAGGGGGCGGCCGTCGCCATCTGTGCCCGTGACGAGGGGCGTCTCAAGGCCGCGGCGGACAAGCTCCGGGCGACCGGCGCCGCCGCCCTGGACGTGCCCGCCGACGTGACGCAGCCTGGCGACCTCGAGCGACTGGTTTCCCGGACCCTCCACGACTTCGGGCGGATCGACATCCTCGTAAACAACGCCGGGACGTCGGATGCGCGCGGGTTCGAGACCGTCGACGACGCGGCCTGGCAGGCCGACCTCGAGCTGAAGCTGTTCGCCGCGGTCCGCAGCGTGCGGCTCTGCGTGCCGCACATGCGGCGGGCGGGCGGTGGGAGAATCGTGAACATCCTGAACACCGGCGCCAAGGCGCCGGCCGCGCGGTCGGTGCCCACGTCGGTCAGCCGAGCCGCCGGGCTCGCCCTGACCAAGGTCCTCTCGAAGGAGCTCGCGCCGGAGAGGATCCTCGTCAACGCGGTCCTGATCGGACTCGTCAAGAGCGGGCAGTGGGAGCGCCGCTGGGCGGGGCAGGAGGGTCGCGGGACGCTGGAGGCGTTCTACGAGCACCTCGCCCGGGAGCGCGGGGTGCCGATCGGACGCGTGGCCGAGGCCGAGGAGCTTGGGGCCCTCGTCGCGTTCCTGGTCTCCGCGCAGGCCGCGTACATCACCGGCGTGGCCATCAACTTCGACGGCGGCCTCTCGCCGGTGGTGTAGCCGGGAGCGATGACCAAGTACGTCTACTTCTTCGGCGCCGGGCGGGCGGAAGGCTCGTCGGTGATGCGCAACCTGCTCGGCGGCAAGGGCTGCGAGCTGGCCGAGATGACGAACCTCGGCATCCCGGTCCCGCCGGGCTTCACCATCACCACGCAGGCCTGGGTCCACTCCCAACGTGCCGGCGGCAAGTGGCCGGACGGCCTCTGGGAGCAGATCCTGGAGCACCTCGAGCCGGTGGAGCAGGCGGCTGACGCCCGGTTCGGGGACCGCGAGCGCCCGCTACTGGTGTCAGTGCGGTCGGGCGCGCGGGTCTCGATGCCCGGAATGATGGAGACCATCCTGAATCTGGGGCTCAACGACGCCACCGTCGAGGGCCTGGCCGCCCGGTCGGGCAAGGAGCGCTTTGCCTGGGATTGCTACCGGCGGTTCATCACGATGTTCTCGGTCGTCGTGCTGGACATCAAGCGTGAGGTCTTCGATGCGTCCTTCGACGCCATCAAGGCCCGGCTCGGCGTCACCGCCGACGTCGACATCCCGGTCGGTGAACTGCGGAAGCTCGTCCAGATTTACCAGGATGAGATCGCGACGCGCACCGGCGCTCCGTTCCCTCAGGACGTGCGGGAGCAGCTACGCTTGGCCATCGATGCGGTGTTCGGCTCCTGGTTCGCCAAGAAGGCGACGGAGTACCGGCGAATCCACGGGATCCCGGAGGACTGGGGCACTGCGGTGACGGTCATGGCAATGGTGTTCGGCAACCTCGGGGACGCATCGGGCACGGGTGTCGGCTTCACGCGCGATCCGCGCACGGGCGAGGCGCGCTTTTACGCGGAGTTCCTGCCGAACGCCCAGGGCGAGGACGTCGTGGCAGGGATCCGCACTCCGCTTCCGATCGAGGCCCTGCACGAGCGGATGCCGGAGATCTACGATGAGCTCCTCGCCATCGCCACCCGGCTCGAGCGGCACTACAAGGACATGCAGGACATCGAGTTCACGATCCAGGAGGGGACGCTCTACCTCCTCCAGACGCGCGGGGGCAAGCGCTCCGCCCGCGCGGCAGTGCGGGTGGCGGTAGACCTCGAGCGCGAGCACGTCATCGACCAGCACACCGCGATCCTCCGCGTGAAGCCGCCCGAGGTGAACGAGGCGATCCGGCCCGTCTTCGACGACCGGGAGAAGGCGGCGGCCATGGCCGCCGGCCGGCTCCTGGGCCGCGGGCTGGCGGCGGCTCCCGGCGCGGCTGTCGGGCGCGTCGTCTTCGACGCCGATCGCGCGGTGGAGTGGGCCAAGAACGGCCAGCACGTGATCCTGGTGCGCCCGGAAACGTCGCCTGAGGACGTGGCGGGCATGTACGCCGCCGACGGCATCGTCACGTCGCGCGGCGGGCGCACGTCCCATGCCGCGGTGGTCGCGGTGGGCATGGGCAAGGCGTGCGTCGTGGGCGCCGCCGACCTCTCGATCGACGAGACTCGACGACAGTTCGAGGTGGGAGGCCGCACGGTCCTGGAGGGCGACGTCATCTCCGTCGACGGGGGGACCGGCGAGGTGATCGTGGACGCCATCACCACGGTCGCCGGGCAGCTGGGCGAGGAGATGAAGACGCTGCTCGGATGGGCGGACTTCTACCGCCGGAACGGCGGCCTCGGCGTGCGCGCCAACGCCGACACCCCGGAGGACGCCGAGCGCGCGCGAGAGTTCGGGGCCGAGGGCATCGGCCTGGTTCGGACCGAGCACATGTTCTTCGCGCCCGACCGGATTCCCGTCGTCCGCGAGATGATCATGGCCTCCAACCAGGCCACCCGCCGGGCCGCGCTCGAGCGGCTCCGGCCGATCCAGCGCCAGGACTTCGTCGGTATCTTCCGGGCGATGGACGGCCTGCCCGTCACAATCCGGCTCCTCGATCCGCCGCTGCACGAGTTCCTTCCGAACTGGAAGGAGTTCAAGGAGATGGTGGCCGAGAAGAGCCGCCTCGAGACGCTCGGGAGCGAGCCCGACGAGCAGCTGCGGCTCGGAGAGATGATCGAGGCCGTGGAGAGGCTCCGCGAGGCGAACCCGATGCTCGGACACCGGGGTTGCCGCCTCGGGATCACGCACCCCGAGATCTACGGCATGCAGGTGCGGGCCATCATGGAGGCGGCCTGCACGGTCGCCGAGCAGGGCGTTCGCGTGGAGCCCGAGATCATGATCCCTCTCACGGGCACCGTTGGGGAGATGAAGGAGACTTTCGAGCAGACGCGACGGGTGGCCGACGGCGTGATCGCGGAGATGGGCGTCTCGGTGGCGTACCTCGTCGGTACGATGATCGAAGTGCCGCGGGCGGCGCTCATTGCCCAGAAGATCGCCGATCATGCCGAATTCTTCTCGTTCGGAACCAATGACCTCACCCAGCTCACCTTCGGTTATAGCCGGGACGATGTCGCGAGGTTCCTGCCGAAGTACCTCGACATGGGGCTGCTGCCGGCGGACCCGTTCTCGGTTCTGGACCAGGAGGGCGTGGGTGAGCTGATCGCCCTCGGGATCGACCGGGGCCGCCGCCGGCGTCCCGACCTCAAGGTGGGCATCTGCGGCGAGCACGGCGGCGAGGCCTCGTCGGTCGAGTTCTGCTACAAGGTCGGGATGAACTACGTGTCCTGCTCCCCGTACCTCATCCCGGGCGCCCGGCTGGCCGCCGCCCAGGCGCGCATCAGGGATCGGGTGGCCGGGGGAGTCGACCATCGCTAGACCGTCCGGGAGGCGCGCCGGGCGGGCGCTGTCTGTTCTCTTTCTGATGCCCCGATGACCGTCCGCTTCGGCCTGAGCGTCCCCAACCGGGGGGTGGTCATCGGTGCCGGGAACCCCAAGGACCTGGTGGCGATGTGCGAGGCCGCCGACGCCTCCGAGCTCTTCGACGCCGTGTTCACTGGCGACAACCTCGTCTCGAAGCCGCGGGTCGACGCGATCGTATTCCTCTCGCTGGTGGCCGGGCGGACGCGCCGTGTCACCCTCGGGACCGCCTGCATGGCGAGCTTCATCTTCCGCCACCCGATCGTGCTGGCGAATCAGTGGGCCGCGCTCGACCTCCTGAGCGACGGCCGCACGTTCCTCGTCGCCTGCATCGGGGGCGGTCCGGACACCCGCCGGGGCCCGCCGTCGCCGAGCGGAGCCAAGTGGGAGACAGAGTTCGCAGCCATGGGGGTGCCCGTCGCCGAGCGCGTCGGACGGATGGTCGAGGGGATGGCGATCCTGCGCCGGCTCTGGACCGGTGAGACCGTCACCCACCACGGCCGCTTCTATCGCTTCGAGGACGTGCGGATCCACGTCACGCCCGTCCAGCGGCCGTGTCCGATCGCGGTCGCGTCGAACCCCCGGCCGCCGCACGCGGACGAGGTGACGATCGACCGCGCCCTCCGGCGGGTGGGGGAGATCGGAGACGGCTGGCAGGTCGAGATGAGCACGCCCGAGGAGTTCGGCGAGCGCTGGGCGCGGATCCGCGCCTACGCGCGGGCCGCCGGGCGGAGCCCGCTCCCGGACGCCTCGATGATCCACTTCTACGTGAACGTCCAGGACCGGAGCCAGGCCGCCTTCGACGAGGCGCGCCGCTTCTACGAGGCGTACCATCTCGGGACGTTCCCCGAGGACTACCTCCGGTGGCGCCTCGTCACCGGCACGCCGGCCGAGGTCACCGAGCGCCTCGCCGGCTTCCTCGACGCTGGCTGCACCTTGCCCATCCTTCGGTTCGCGAGCTGGGACCCGGCGGGCCAGATGCGCCGGGCCATGGCGAGCGTACTTCCGGCCCTGCGGGACCACGCCGCCCGGCTGGCTCCCGCCACCTCGGGCTGAGCCGGCGGATGGAGCCTCTTCCCCAGGGCTACTGGGGCCGGTCGGGACAGACGCTGAACGCCCCGTAGTCGCCGATGGCGCGGCTCCGGGTCTGGTCGGCGTCGGTGAGGACCGCGATGCCTCGGGCCCGGGCGGGCGCCTCGCCGTACAGACGCTCGTAGTCTCGGCGGACGTTGACGGTCTCGGCGACCCAGCCCTCGTCGACCGGAGGCCCGGAGCGGAGCACGATCGCCTGCGCCCGGCTGCTCCCGCGCATCGTCCCGGCCGGCACCACTCGGCTCCAGATGTACTTGACGGCGCGCGCCAGCGTCGCGGACCTGCCGAACACGGCGTAGACGGCGAGCGGGCTGTCGTTCCGGCCTGAGTCGCGCTCGTCGGAGCCCGAGGGAAAGAGGCGAGGCCGCCACCGCCAGGTCAGGATGGGCTCGATGGCCGCGTCCCAGGGGAACTCCCGGCCCATCTGAGACCCAGTGCCTTCGGCGGTCGCCCGGATGAACCGGAGCCCGGTCTCGGCCGCAACCCGGTACGTCGCCCGGGCGGCGTCGTCGCGAGGCTGCCAGCCAGCCGGGAATTCTCCGACGACCCCGTCCGAGTAGTCGACGACCACGCGGCAGCCGACGGCCGGGGCCTGGGACTGGGCGTCCGCGATGGAGGGGAGGAGCCCGACGAGGAGGAGGCCGACGTGACCCGCCCGGAGGCGGGTCACGTGGGTGTTACTCGGCTTCGGCGGCGGCAACCGCGACGAGCGAGCGCCGCGTCTCGGTGGTCCGGACTCGATCCAGCCGCTCCATCCGCTCCTGGCAGGGGCGGCAACGCTGGGCGAAGGGGAGGCTCCGCAGCCGGGCGAGGCCGATGAAGTCCCCGCAGTCCCGGCAGACCCCGTAGCGTTGCTCGCGCAGGAGGTCGAGGGCCGCGTCGACCTGGATCAGCTCCTTGCTCGCGCGGTCCACCAGCGCCGCCTGCACCTCGTCGTCGAGGGTGCGGCTGGCCGACGCGACCTGGTCGCTCTCCTCGCCGGCGTGCTCCTGGCGTTCCTGCCGGTCGCCGAGCCCCCGCCGGATCAGGCGGGAGAGCGTCAGCTGACGGGTGCGCAGGAAGCGCTCGATCTCCTGCGCCGTCCGCCGGTCGAGACTGCCGCGGCTCTTCACGGTCGTGATCATTGCCGTCACCTCGATGCGCGCCGGCGTCGGGGACCGGCGCGCGGTCGGGTGGCACGGAGAGCAACGACCGTGCCCGGCGCGACGTGGCTCTAGGAAATCGCTGTAACGGCGGTGCCTTGCATGACCATGTCGGCGTCCGACTCCGAACACTTGCGGGTGATCGGGGTGTAACGGTTACACGTACCGGCGTGTAGACGCTGCCGCCGGGGGAGACCCTCTCGCGCCCTGGACATCGCGAGGCTCCTGCCCGGATCCTCAAGACGTGCGCCTCACGGGCATGCAGAGCACGCGGTCACCGGCCTGGCCGGCGCTGATCGCCTGGTACTTGTCCCAGAACGCCTGGTCAACCAGCCGCATCTCTGGCGAGGTGTCCGGCAAGCGGTAGCGGCGGTAGCGCCGGGGGCCCCCGTGGTAGGCGGAGTACGAGGAGCGCGCCGCGTCCGAGAGCCGCGCCCGCGCCTCGCGGACCCCGTAGCGCCCGAGGAGCTGCCAGAGAATCTCGGTCCCCGCGCCGGCGTTGTAGCCGGCGCTCCAGCGGAGCTTCACCGGGTTGAAGAAGCCCCGCCACACCCGCACGTTGATCTGCATCATCCCGACGTCACCGGTGGAAGACTGGATAGGCGCGACCCCGCCGCGGGTCCGGACGAACTGTCGCCAGCAGCTCTCCTGCCACGCGACCGCCTTCACGAGGTCCCGAAAGAGGTCGTCGAAGCGCTCGCCGACGGCCTCCTCGTCGAACGACCGCTCGGCGGCCAGCGTGAGGAGGCGGTCGACGATGTCCCGGTATTCGCCGAGCTCGCTCGCGGTCGGGACCCACCGGTCGAGCCGCTCGGACAGCTCGCGCCACTCGTCGGCCTCGTCCGCGTGGGCGGGGCGGGGCGCGAGCCAGGTCGGCAGCCACGACCGGGGCGCCGCCGGCTTCCGCCGGAGCCGGCGTGCGGGCCCGTCGGGATCCCGGAACCGGAACAGTTCCTGGAGCTTCGCGTCCGGCGCGTCGGAGTACTCGAGGGGGTCCCCAGCGTAGGTCGGAGCGAGGGCGCGCGCGAGCCGGCGAAGGCCGTCGGCGGAGAAGTCCAGGCCCGCGGCCGGCGCCACCGCGTCGATGGCGGTCAGCGCGTCGCCCGCCGCGATGAACACCACGTAGCGGAGCGCCTGGATGTCGTCGCCCCCCTTGCCGGACCGCAGCACGATGGCGCGGAGGCGCTCCCAGAACCTCAGGAAGAGCGGGCGAATGGGATCGATGCCCGACTCCGGCCCGCGCGCGAGCACGGCCGTCACGTCCCGCCGGGCGGTGAGCAGGAGGTCCAGCAGCTCGGTGCGCGTCACGACGTCCGCGCCGCTGGCCAGGTCCTTGACCATGAATCCGAGGAATCCGTCCCACTGGTCGAGGACCGCCTCGAACTGCTGGATCTCGGCCCGGGTCAGCGCCCGCTCGGGCGCGCTCGGAACGGGCGGCGCCGGGGGCAAATCGAGCGACACGCGCAGCCGGACCGCGTCCGGCTCGAGGGCCAGCTCGCGCGGCCGGAGCGTCTGGAGCGCCGTGGCTAGGCCTCCGCCGGGCGCGCTGAACGAGCGGAGCAGGGCCCGGATCTCCTCGACGGGGGGGCCGAGGTCGAAGCCGAAGGTCTCCAGCTCCGCGGCGCTCCAGTCCCGGACGACGGTCCAGAGGCGGGTGGCCACGGTCGCCGGCCGGCGCGTCGCGTCGTAGAGGCGGAAGTCGACGTCCCGGAAGCGGAGCTGCCAGTCGTGACCAAGCTCGGGCCGCGCCACAATCTCCGCGTGGCCGGTCCAGGTGACGGAGCCGAAGCACCAGCCCATGAGGGGCAGCCCGGCCGTCGCCGAGGCAGGCCCGGTGATGCGAAGTCGCCTGTCGACCGGCTCCAGGACCGGATCGCGGACGACGAACGTCCCACAGCCGTCGGGCGTCCGCCAGAGCTGGAGCGCGCCGCCGGTCTCCTCGCCGATGTGCTTCCGCAGCGCGGCGCGAAGGACGTCGTAGTCGATCGTCAGGGGGAAGGTGACCTCGACGGCCGGGGC
>DATAFX010000100.1:0-1888 GCA_036257195.1 Candidatus Methylomirabilota bacterium
GAAGTCCTCGAGCTCCGAGCGGTGGGAGACCACGTTGTCGGCCACCAGGAGGCCGCCAGGCACGAGCTTCGGGACGACCAGCTCCAGGTAGGTCCGGTAGCTCGCCCGGTCGGCGTCGAGGAAGGCAAGGTCGAAGGGCCCGGGAAGCCCGGAGAGCGTGTCCGCGGCCGGTCCCTGCCGGACGTCCACCCAGCCGGCGACGCCGGCACGCTGGAGGTTCTCCCGGGCCAGGCGAACCTTGTTCGGATCGTGCTCGAGCGTGACCACGCGCCCGCCGGTTGCCCGTGCGGCGTCGGCGAGCCAGATCGTCGAGTAGCCGTTCGACGTGCCGACCTCGAGGATCCGCGTCGCGCGCGCGGCGCGGACCAGGATCCAGAGGAACCGGCCCGTGTCCGGGGTGATGTTGAGCATCCGGAGCGGGCGCTCGGTCTCCCGTGCGTCGTTGGCGTCGCCGGCGCGCCAGAGCTCGTCCAGAAGCGCGAGGAGGATGGGGTCCACGCGACGCTCTAGGGCCCCTTGGTCCGGGCCACGAAGTCCGCGAGGTCCCGCGCCAGGTCCTTAATGTCCTCCTGCTGGATGGCCTTGTCGTCCCGGTAGCCGCCGAATACCCGGGACCACCCCGACTCGGAGCTCCGCCGTGCCTCGTGAACGAAGAGCGGCCGGTCGGCCGCCGTCGCCTGGCCCCGCACCCTGATGACCGGCTGTCCGGCGCCGTAGATGCCCGCGAAGACGCGCGCCCCTCCGCCGCCCTTCTCGTACTCGACGATCGTGTTGTCGAGCCGCAGGACACGGCTCCCCGGCGTGACGTCGGCCGGACTCGTCACCACGGTGAAGAGCTTCCGATCCTGGAACGCCGCGGCCAGCTCGGCCTGGACCACGCCACGAGCCCACTCGAGGTTCGCGGCACCGTCCGGGTTGAGCCTCGGGACGTCGGCCCGCGTCTCGGTGATGAGGAGCGTGTCGTAGGCCTTGAAGTCGAATCCGGGAGCCAGCCAGACCTTCCCGAGATGCTCCTCCTCGCGGAGGGCGACGCCGCCCGCCGCGGTGGATGCTGGGGCCGACGGCGCGGGCGCACCCGGAGCCGGCGCGGCCACGGCAGGCCCGGGGGCGGCGGTCGCCGGCTGCACCGGCTGAGGAGCTGTCGACTGAGGTGCGCCCGGTGACGACGATGAAGCACATCCCGCCGTCAGTCCGAGGGTGATAGCGATACCCGCGAGCTTCCCCAGGCTCAGCATGCCGGGAGCCTCCCATGCGGACGCGCGACAGATCTCCCGCCCATTGGCGGAACGGTTCGACCCACGCGCCCGGGGCCCGGGCGCGGCGGCCTCCACTCTACCGCAGCTGTGGCGCCTCGGGCGCGCGAGACTGATCAGGTTTCTCGTGCGCCACGTTTCCCCGTGCCTGTTCCGCCGAGCCTCCCTCGCGCTTCCCCCGCCGTGCTTCCCTCGCGCTTCTCCGCGCCTCGCGCTGCTCCCGCGCCTTGACCGTCGCCTGCGGGCCGGCTAGGCTCGGCGCGCCATGGGGAATCGGTTGCGGGGGAAGGTGGCCATCGTGACAGGGGCGGGCTCGCGGGGGCCCGGGCTGGGGAACGGCAAGGCGGCTGCGATCCTCTTCGCGCGCGAGGGCGCGCGGGTCCTGTGCGTGGACCAGGTCCTGGATCGGGCCGAGGAGACGGTCGGGCTGATCCGGGGCGAGGGCGGGGAGGCAGCCGGGCTCGCGGCCGACGTCACACGGGCCGACGACTGCAGCGTCATGGTCGAGGCCGCGGTCAGCCGGTGGGGCGGTCTCGACGTCCTCCACAACAACGTCGGGATCGAGTCCCGCAAGGATCTTCTCGAGACGACCGAGGAGGAGTGGGACCAGGTCCTCGAGGTCGACCTGAAGTCGG
>DATAFX010000001.1:0-11479 GCA_036257195.1 Candidatus Methylomirabilota bacterium
CTGGCCGAGGGCCTGTTCGGCGACTACCTGACGACCAACATGCTCGTGCTCGGTGTCGCCTACCAGGCCGGGCTCCTACCGCTGACGCGAGCCGCCATCGAGGAGGCCATCCGTCTCAACGGCGTCGCGGTCGAGCAAAACCTCCAGGCCTTCCGCTACGGACGGCTCTGGCGGGCCGACCCGGACCGGGTCCGGGCGCTCGTCGAGCCCCCGGCGCGGTCGTTCGACACCGAGCGGGCGGCGGCGCTCGAGCGGTTCGGCGGCCGGGACGCGGGCGCCTACGTGTCGCTCCTCGACCGCTGCGCGCATCTCGACCCGGAGGCGCGCCGGATGCTGGCCCTCCGCGTCGGCGAGCTGATCGACTACCAGGACGGCCGGTACGCGGCGGCCTACGTGGCGTTCGTGCTCGAGGTGGCGGCGCGCGAGGAGGTCGTGGCGCCGGGCCGGCGCGAGGTCACCCACGCCGTGATCCGCAACCTCTACAAGCTCATGGCCTACAAGGACGAGTACGAGGTGGCGCGCCTGCATTTGAAGCCCGCCTTCCGCGCCGGGACGCTCGGGCTCTTCGCCGCGCCGCGGCGGGTGGCCTGGCATCTCCACCCGCCCTTCCTCCGCGCGCTCGGGCTTCGCCGGAAGCTCCGGCTGGGGCCCTGGTTCCGGCACCCGCTCGGCGCGCTGCGGGCGCTCCGGCGGCTCCGGGGGACGCCCTTCGATCCCTTCGGGTATGCGGCGGTGCGACGGGAAGAGCGCCGGCTCATCCCGTGGTACCGCGACCTCGTGGCCGGCGCGCTTGCCGACGCCGACGGCCACGACGCGGCCCTCGCGCTGGCCAGGCTGCCCGAGTGGATCCGCGGCTACGAAGACATCAAGCTCCGCTCGATCGCCAAGGTACGGGGTCAGGCCTTGACTTCCATACAATCGACCAGTCGCTCCACTTCCTGACGTGCCCCCGGCTCCGACGCCAGGCGCCGACCCGCGCGGCCGACCGCGATCGTGATCGTGGACCCGTCGCGGTTCAGAGCGACGGCGACGTCGGCCACCCGGTACCCGAGCCGGCGGATCAGCACGAAGGCAGCGAGCGTGCGGGCCCGGCTGGCCGCCCGGCTCCGATCGGGACCCCGCAGCGCCTCGGGCGTGGTGTGGAGCCGCCCGGCCAGCCACGTCAGCGTGAGGCCGAGAGGCGGGCGCACCACGGACGGCGCCTCGGCTCGACGATCTTCCACGGTGCTGCGGGCCGCTTCCGTCCGGCCGTTCGTCGCCGCCGGCGGCGCCTCCGCTTCGACGAGTCGCGCGTATCCGCCGACACCGCCGACAAGGTCCAGAACCGGCAGGGGATCGACGAGGTCGCTTTCCGCTCCCGCGAGGTAGGCGCGGTGGGCGCTGTAGGGGTAGTCCTCGGCCCGGACCGCGAGGCCGGCCCGGACCGGATTCAGGTGGACGTAGCGGACGAGGGTGACGAGGTACTCGTCGGTGGCGCACAGGAGCGCCTTGTACCGCCCCTGGAACACATGGCCGACTTGTCCGTGACGGCGGTTGTACCACTGCGTGTAGGACTGCTGGACGCCTTGCATGAACTGATTGAGCGGCGCTCGGGCGGTGCGGACCACCAAGTGCACGTGGTTGGGCATCAGGCAGTAGGCATGGAGCGTCACGGCGTATCGCACTCGATACGCGGCCAGGCGCTCGAGGTAGGTCCCGTAGTCGGATCCGTCGAGGAACACATCCTCGCGGCGATTGCCACGGGCGATCACGTGGTAGATGAGACCCGGAGCGAAGGCCCGCGGCTGGCGTGCCATGCCTCCATAGCAAGGCAGGGGCCGAGCCGGCGGCCGCTTACGGAACCGGCGGGAATTGTATGGAAGTCAAGGCCTGACCCCGGTTTGACACTCTGCGTCGAGGGCAGTAGCATGAGGGCGCTGTCGAGAGCGCCTCCTGTCCGGCTGGGCAGGGGGCGATTACTTTGGGGAGCCCCACCATGGTCGACGCGCTCCGTGCCCTCTATGCCGCGATGCCGGAGCGCCTTGCCCGGGCGCGGCGCGAGTGGAGCCGGCCCCTCACCCTGTCCGAGAAGATCCTCGTGGCCCACGTGCACGACTGGGGGGCGCAGGCCTGGGAGCGGGGCAGGGCCACGCTCCGTCTCCGCGTGGACCGGGTGGCGATGCAGGACGCGACCGGCCAGATGGCGCTTCTCCAGTTCATGCAGGCCGGCAAGGCGACGGTGGCCGTCCCCTCGACGGTCCACTGCGACCACCTGATCCGCGCGCAGTCGGGCGCCTCGGACGACATGCGGCGGGCCGTCACCGAGAACAACGAGGTCTACGAGTTCCTCCACTCGGCCTCGCGGAAATACGGGATCGGGTTCTGGAAGCCAGGCTCGGGCATCATCCACCAGGTCGTCCTGGAGAACTACGCGTTCCCGGGCGGCCTGATGATCGGCGCCGACTCCCACACCCCGAACGGCGGCGGCCTCGGCATGCTGGCCATTGGCGTCGGGGGGGTCGACTGCGGCGAGGTCATGGCGGGGCTCCCGTGGGAAGTCCTCCACCCAAAGCTCGTGGGGGTCCACCTGACGGGCAAGCTCTCCGGATGGGCCGCGCCGAAGGACGTCATCACGTATCTCTGCGGGCTCCTCACCGTCAAGGGCGGGACGAACAAGATCGTCGAGTACTTCGGCCCCGGCGCCGAGTCGATCAGCGCCACCGGCAAGGGCACGATCTGCAACATGGGGGCGGAGCTCGGCGCCACGACGTCCGTCTTCCCTTTCGACGAGCGGATGGCGGCCTACCTGGAGGCGACCGACCGGGCCGACGTCGCGCGGCTGGCCCGGGAGAACCGCGCCGACCTCGTCCCCGACCCCGAGGTCCTCCGGAGCCCCAAGGACTTCTACGACGAGGTCGTCGAGATCGACCTGTCCCAGCTCGAGCCGCACATCGTCGGCCCGCACTCGCCCGATCGCGACCGCCCGGTCTCGAAGCTCGCCGCCGAGGTGCGGGCGAACGGCTGGCCGGCGGAGATCAAGGCGGGGCTCATCGGCTCGTGCACCAACTCCTCCTACGAGGACATGCGCCGGGCGGCCCACATCGCGATGCAGGGACTCAGGGCGGGGCTCCACGCGAGGGTGCCGTTCCTGGTCACGCCCGGATCCGAGCGCATCCACCAGACCATCAAGCGCGACGGGATCATGGCTACCTTCGAGGAGATGGGAGGCACGGTGCTGGCCAACGCCTGCGGTCCCTGCATCGGCCAGTGGAAGCGCTCCGACGTCGGCAAGGACGAGCCGAACACCATTGTCTCGTCGTTCAATCGGAACTTCCCGGGCCGGAACGACGGCAGCCAGGCCACGCTCTCCTTCCTGACCAGCCCCGAGATCGTGACCGCCCTGGCCTTCGCGGGCTCGCTCGAGTTCGATCCGGTCCACGGGACTCTGCCGACCCCGGACGGGAAGGCGTTCCGCTTCACGCCGCCCGAGGGCGAGGAGCTCCCGCGGCAGGGGTTCGCGCGCGGCGAGGAGGGCTACGAGGCGCCCGCCGCGGACGGCGCGGCCGTCCAGGTGATCATCCGGCCGGACAGCGAGCGGCTCCAGCTCCTCGAGCCCTTCCCCCGGTGGGACGGCCGCGACTTCGACCGGCTGCCGATCCTCGTCAAGACGAAGGGCAAGACGACGACCGACCACATCTCGCCCGCCGGCGCGTGGCTGCGCTACCGGGGTCACCTCGACAAGATCAGCGACAACATGTTCCTGGGCGCGCTCAACGGCTTCACCGGCGAGACTGGCAAGGGCGTCAACGTTCTCACCGGCGAGCCGGGGGTGCCGTTCACGCGCATCGCCCGGGACTGGAAGGCGAAGGGCGTGAGCTGGATGGTAGTCGGCGACGAGAACTACGGCGAGGGGTCGAGCCGGGAGCACGCGGCGATGTCTCCGCGCTACCTCGGCGCCAAGGTCGTCCTCGTCAAGAGCTTCGCGCGCATCCACGAGACGAACCTGAAGAAGCAGGGGATCCTGCCCCTGACGTTCGCGAATCCCAAGGACTACGACCTGTTCGAGCAGGCGGACCGGGTGAGCGTGGTGGGTCTCGCCGCGCTCGCGCCGGGCCGGCCCGTCGACGTCCGGATCCACAAGCCGGACGGCCACACCACCACGATCCAGACCCGCCACAGCCTGACCGAGGAGCACATCGGCTGGTTCCGCGCCGGGTCGGCGCTGAACGCGCTCTCGTAGGCTCGTCGGGCGGCGCGCCGCGGCTCGATCAGGGGACCGGACGGCGCGGGTCGCCCCCGTGCTCTGAGGAGGCAGCATGCCAGGTCGCGTGAGGATCCCCCCCGGCGAGAAGATCACCCTCTCCCACGGAAAGCTCCAGGTGCCGGACCACCCCGTTGTGCCCTTCATCGAGGGTGACGGCACGGGCCCCGACATCTGGCGCGCCTCGGTGCGGGTGCTGGACGCCGCGGTCGAGCAGGCTTACGGCGGCAAGCGTCGCATCGCGTGGGCCGAGGTCTACGCGGGCGAGAAGGCGCAGGCGGCCTACGGCGCGGACTGCCCGCCGAACCTCCTCCCGACGGAGACCCTCGACGTGATCCGGGAGTACCTGGTCGCCATCAAGGGCCCTCTGACAACCCCGGTCGGCGAGGGGTTCCGGAGCCTGAACGTCACCCTCCGCCAGGAGCTCGACCTCTACGTCTGCCTGCGGCCCGTCAAGTACTTCCAGGGCGTGCCGTCCCCGGTCAAGCGGCCGGAGGCCGTCGACATGGTGATCTTCCGCGAGAACACGGAGGACATCTACGCCGGCGTCGAGTGGCTCACGGGAACGCCCGAGTGCCAGAAGGTGGTCGACTTCCTGACCCGCGAGATGGGCGTGAAGAAGATCCGGTTCCCGAAGACGTCGTCGATCGGGATCAAGCCGATCTCGATCGAGGGGTCCGAGCGGCTCATCCGGGCCGCGATCCGGTACGCCATCGAGCAGAACCGCCGCAACGTGACCCTCGTGCACAAGGGCAACATCCAGAAGTACACGGAAGGGATGTTCATGAAGTGGGGCTACGCGCTGGCCAAGCGGGAGTTCCCGGATCGGACGGTGTCGTGGGAGGAGTGCGGCGGGAAGCCTCCAACGGGCAAGCTCCTGATCAAGGACGCGATCACCGACGCCTTCCTCCAGCAGATCCTCACCCGGCCCGACGAGTTCGACGTCATCGCGGGGCCGAACCTCACCGGCGACCTCCTGTCGGACGCCCTCGCCGCCCAGGTGGGCGGGATCGGGATCGCCCCCGGCGGGAACATCAACTACGAGACCGGCCACGCGCTGTTCGAGGCGACCCACGGGACCGCTCCGAAGTACGCGGGCCAGGACAAGGTGAACCCGGGATCCGTGATCCTGTCGGGCGAGATGATGCTCCGCTACATGGGCTGGACCGACGCCGCCGACCGCATCGTCAAGGGCCTCGAGGCCACGATCGGCCGGAAGGTGGTGACGTACGACTTCGCCCGCCTCATGGAGGGGGCGCGCGAGGTCAAGTGCTCCGAGTTCGCCACCGCCATCGTCGAGCAGATGAAGTCCCTCCGATGACGCGACGGGCGGTCGGCCGGACCGCGTTGACGTCGACGGACGCACGCCGCGGCGTGGGGCTTCGTGGCTGAGTTTGATGAACTGAAGTCGAGGCATGACCCGGAGGGCACGATGACGAGACCGAAGGTGACCGTGGTTGGCGCCGGCAACGTGGGCGCGACGACGGCGCAGTACATCGTCGAGCGGGAGCTGGCGGACGTCGTCCTGACCGACGTCGTCGACGGGCTACCCCAGGGCAAGGCCCTCGACCTTCTCCAGGCGGGGCCGGTCCACGGGTATGACTGCCGGATCACCGGCGCCAACGACTACGAGCCGACGGCGGGATCCGACATCATCGTGATCACCGCGGGTCTCGCCCGGAAGCCCGGCATGAGCCGGGACGACCTCCTGCTGAAGAACGCCGAGATCGTGGGTGGCGTCGTGGCCGAGACCGCGCGGCGGTCGCCCACCGCGATCCTCATCGTGGTGACGAACCCGCTCGACGCCATGGCCCAGCTCGCGCTCCGTCGGTCCGGCTTCCCCAAGCAGCGGGTCATCGGAATGGCGGGTGTTCTCGACTCGGCGCGGTTCCGGACGTTCATCGCGCAGGAGCTCGACGTTTCGGTCGAGAACGTCACGGCGTTCGTGCTGGGCGGTCACGGGGACACGATGGTCCCGCTGCCGCGCTACTCGACGGTGGCCGGGATCCCGATCACCGAGCTCCTGTCCAAGGCCCGGCTCGACGCCCTGGTCACGCGGACGGCCAACGGCGGCGCGGAGATCGTCGGTCTGCTCAAGACGGGCAGCGCGTACTACGCGCCCGCAGCCTCGGTGGTCGAGATGGTCGAGGCGATCCTCCGGGACAAGAAGAAGGTCCTGCCGTGCACCGCTTACCTCGAAGGGGAGTACGGGGTAAAGGGCCTCTTCGTCGGCGTGCCGGTGAAGCTCGGCCGGCGCGGCATCGAGCAGATCCTCGAGATCACCCTCTCGGCGGCCGAGTCCGCGGCGCTCGGACGCTCCGCCGCCGCCGTGCGGGAGCTGACCGACAAGCTGGGAATCTAGGAGGACGCGAGGTGGCTCGACCGGGCCCTCACGCGCAGGCGACGACCGCGGGGATCACGGCCACCCGGCTCCCGGCGGCCAACGGCCGGATCCGGGTCGAGGGACCGACCCGCTGGGACGCATGGTGGGTCGAGCCGGCCCTGATCGTGCTCGTCCTCGGCGCCTTCATCGTCTACTCGACCTGGGCGGCGCTCCAGAATGCCCACTACTACGCGGCACCGTACCTCTCGCCCCTGTACTCGCCGTGCCTCTCGACCGACTGCCAGCACGTCACCGTCCCCCTGTTCGGGAAGCTGCCGGCCCTCCCCATCCTCGGCGTCGTCTCGCCGGCGTTCCTGATCCTCTGGGGGCCAGGTTTGTTCCGGCTGACCTGCTACTACTACCGCAAGGCCTACTACCGGTCGTTCTGGGGGGCGCCGCCGGCGTGCGCGGTGTCGGATGTCCGCCCGGCCTATACAGGGGAGACACGCTTCCCGTTGTTCTTTCAGAACCTCCACCGCTACGCGTTCTATGTGGCGGTGCTCTTCATCGCGGTCCTGACCTACGACGCGCTCCTGGCGTTCCGGTTTCCGGGCGGACGTCTCGGGGTCGGCGTGGGGACTCTCGTGATGTGGCTGAACGTGATCTTCCTCGCCGGCTACACGTTCTCGTGCCACAGTTGCCGCCACCTGTGCGGGGGGTCCGTCAACCAGTTCTCCAGGGCGCCGAGCCGCTACGCGCTGTGGAAGCTCGTCACCCGGCTCAACGAGCGGCACCCCATGTTCGCCTGGCTTTCCCTCTTCAGCGTCGGACTGACCGATGTGTACATCCGCCTCGTGTCCATGGGCGTCATCCGGGACTTCCGGCTCGTTTTCTGAGAAGGGAGATGAGGAGAGCGGCATGAGCCAGACGCACGAGGTCCACGAATACGACGTCGTCGTGGTCGGAGCCGGCGGAGCCGGCCTCCGCGCGGCGATCGAGTCGGCGGGCCAGGGGGCGCGGACGGCCCTGGTCTGCAAGTCGCTGCTCGGCAAGGCCCACACGGTCATGGCCGAGGGCGGCATCGCGGCGGCGCTCCGGAACGTGTGGCCCGAGGACAGCTGGGAAGTCCACTTCCGGGACACGATGCGCGGCGGCAAGATGCTGAACAGCTGGCGCATGGCCCAGCTCCACGCCCAGGAGGCGCCCGACCGGGTCCTGGAGCTCGAGCGGTGGGGCGCCCTCTTCGACCGCACCACGGACGGCCGCATCCTCCAGCGGGATTTCGGGGGGCACCGGTACGCGCGGCTCGCGCACGTCGGCGATCGGACCGGCCTCGAGATGATCCGGACGCTCCAGCAGCAGGCGGTGCATCTCGGCATCGACGTCTTCATGGAGTGCACCGTCAATCGCCTCCTCAAGGACGGCGACCGCGTCGCGGGCATGGTCGCGTACTGGCGCAACAGCGGGAAGTTCGTCGTGTTCAAGGCGCCGGCGGTGGTCCTGGCCACCGGCGGGATCGGCAAGTCCTACGCCATCACGTCGAACTCGTGGGAGTACACCGGGGACGGCCACGCGATGGCGCTGCGCGCGGGCGCCGACCTCATCGACATGGAGTTCGTCCAGTTCCATCCGACCGGGATGGTCTGGCCCCGGAGCGTGGCGGGCATCCTCGTCACGGAGGGCGTCCGGGGCGACGGCGGGACACTCCGGAACAGCAAGGGTGAGCGGTTCATGTTCCGCTACATCCCCGACTTCTTCCGGGCGGAGACGGCCGACAGCGAGGCCGAGGCCGATCGCTGGTACGAGGACAAGAAGAACAACCGCCGGACGCCGGATCTCCTGCCGCGGGACGAGGTCGCCCGGGCGATCAACGCCGAGGTCAAGGCGGGCCGAGGTAGCCCGCGGGGCGGCGTCTTCCTCGACATCCACACGCGACGCTCGCCCGACTACATCCGCCGGCGGCTGCCCTCGATGTACCACCAGTTCAAGGAGCTGGCCGGGGTCGACATCACGAGGGAGGCGATGGAGGTCGGCCCGACCTGCCACTACGTGATGGGCGGCGTCCGGGTGGACGCCGACACGACCGCGGCCGTCGGCCTGCCGGGGCTCTTCGCCGCCGGCGAGGTTGCGGGCGGCATGCACGGGTCGAACCGTCTCGGTGGGAACTCACTCTCGGACCTCCTCGTCTTCGGGCGCCGCGCGGGCCACTACGCGGCCGAGCACGCGCGCGCCGCCAAGGGCATGCTGGCCGTCGACGCGGCCCAGGTCGAGGCGGCCGTGCAGGACGTGCTGGAACCGGTCCAGCGCCGGACCGGCGAGAACCCGTACGAGATCCAGAAGGATCTCCAGCAGGTCATGCAGAACCTGGTCGGCATCATCCGGACCGAGTCCGAGCTGAAGGAGGCCGTCGTCCAGATCGGCCGGCTCGAGGAGCGGGCCAGCCGGGTGCGGGTCGAGGGCAGCTTGACGTACAACCCCGGCTGGCATCTGGCCCTCGATCTTCAGAACCTCCTGGCGGTGTCGGGGGCGATCGCCCTGGCGGCCCTCGAGCGCAAGGAGAGCCGGGGTGGGCACACCAGAGACGACTACCCGAAGTCCGATGCGCACTTCGGCGGCGTCAACGTCGTGGTGCGGATGCGGGACGGGGAGCTGATCGTGACTCAAGAGCCCCTGCCGGGCATGCCGCCCGAGCTGCGAAAGCTCGTCGAGGAGAAGACATGACCCTCCAGACGGCCTTCGCGGCCGCCGCGCCGACCCGCGAGATCACGATGCACGTCTTCCGCGGTGACGCGGAGGGCGGTGAGTTCCGAGAGTACCGGGTGCCGTTCGAGGAGGGCCTGGTCGTCCTCGACGTCATCCACCGGATCCAGGGGATCCACGCGAACGACCTGGCGGTCCGCTGGAACTGCAAGGCCGGCAAGTGCGGGTCGTGCAGCGCGGAGGTCAACGGGAAGCCGCGGCTCATGTGCATGACCCGGATGGAGATCTTCCCGGAGGGCGAGCCCATCACCGTGGCGCCGCTCAAGACGTTCCCCCTCGTCAAGGACCTGGTCACCGACGTGTCGTTCAACTACGAGGTCGCGCGCCAGATCCCGACGTTCCGGCCAGCGCCGCCCGGGCCGGACGGCACGCACCGGATGATGCAGGAAGACATCGACCGCGGTCAGGAGTTCCGGAAGTGCATCGAGTGCTACCTCTGCCAGGACGTCTGTCACGTGATCCGGGACCACGAGGAGAACAAGCCATCCTTCTTCGGGCCGCGCTACTTCGTGCGACTGGCCGAGCTGGACATGCACCCGCTCGACACCCAGTCCCGGCGGGACCTCGTGCGGGCGCGCGCCGGCATCGGCTTCTGCAACATCACGAAGTGCTGCACCGAGGTCTGCCCCGAGCACATCAAGATCACGGACAACGCGATCATCCCCTTGAAGGAGCGCGTCGTCGACGACCACTACGACCCGGTGATGTGGGTGGTCCGGAAGCTGGGCGGGCGGTAGAGGCCGGCGGCTCGCGGGTCATCGCCTCCGGCGCCCCATGAAAATCCACGAGTACCAGGCGAAGGCGATCCTCCGGGAGTTCGGGGTCCCCGTGCCGCGGGGCGAGGTCGCCGCCCAGCCGGCCGAGGCCCGGGCGATCGCCGAGCGCCTGGGCGGCCGCGTCGTCGTGAAGGCCCAGGTCCACGCGGGCGGGCGGGGCAAGGGCGGCGGGGTGAAGGTGGCCGACGACCCGGCGGGCGCCGAGGCGGCCGCTCGGCAGATCCTCGGGATGCGCCTCCGGACGCCGCAGACCCCCCCCGAGGGGATCACCGTCCTGAAGGTCCTGGTCGAGGAGGCCTCGGCGATCGTCCAGGAGCTCTACCTCGCGGTCACCCTCGACCGGGGGCGCGGTACCCACGTCGTGATGGCGAGCCGGGCCGGCGGCATGGACATCGAGGAGGTAGCGGCGACCCACCCCGAGCGGATCGTGCGGGCGTGGGCCGACCCGGCGCTCGGGCTCCAGCCCTTCCAGGCCCGGGCGCTCGCCTTCGGCCTCGGTCTCTCCGGCGACCAGTTCAAGGCCGGGGTCGGGCTGATCCAGTCGCTCTTCCGGGCGTACCTCGCCAAGGACTGCTCGCTGGCGGAGGTCAATCCGCTGGTCGTGACGCAGGACGGGCGGGTGCTGGCGCTCGACGCCAAGCTCGCGTTCGACGACAGCGCGCTCTTCCGCCACCCGGAAGTGGTCGCGCTCCGCGACGTCAACGAGGAGGACCCGCTGGACGTCGAGGCGTCGAAACACGGGCTGAACTACATCAAGCTCGACGGCAACGTCGGCTGCATGGTCAACGGCGCCGGGCTGGCCATGGCGACGATGGACATCGTGAAGCTCGCCGGCGGCGCGCCGGCGAACTTCCTCGACGTGGGCGGGGGCGCCTCGCCCGAGCAGATCGAGAGCGCCTTCCGGATCCTGTCCTCCGACCCGAGCGTGAAGGCGGTGTTCATCAACGTGTTCGGCGGGATCCTGCGCTGCGACCGGCTGGCCGCCGGGCTCATCTCGGCCGTGCAGAAGCTCGGGGTGCGCATGCCGATCGTCGTCCGGATGGAGGGCACGAACGTGGAGCTCGGCCGGAAGATGCTGGCCGAGTCGGGGCTCAACTTCACTAGCGCGGCCGACATGGGCGACGGTGCCCGCAAGGTCGTCGCGCTCACCGGCGGGGTCAGGCCTTGATTTTGACTTTCGCCGGCCCTTTCGCTCGGTTTCGATATCAAAGTCAGGGTCTGACCCCGACGTTGCCTTTCCGTCGAGGCCTGACCCCGTGAGCATCCTGGTGGGGCGGGGGACGCGCGTGGTCGTCCAGGGGATCACGGGGCGCGAGGGGACGTTCCACGCGCTCCGCTGCAAGGAGTACGGGACGCAGGTCGTGGGCGGCGTGACGCCGG
>DATAFX010000007.1:0-6190 GCA_036257195.1 Candidatus Methylomirabilota bacterium
CGGCGGGAGTCTCGCCGCGGGCGGCGATCGACCGGCAGGTCATGCTGTTCACGGGTGCCTTCGGTCTCCTCCTGCTCGTGATCGCCGCCGGGCTCGTCGCGACCTATCGGCTGGTCCGGCGCGAGACCGAAACGGCACGGCTCAAGGCGGAGTTCGTCGCCAACGTCTCGCACGACCTCAAGACTCCGCTCTCCCTCATCCGTGTGTTCGGCGAGACCCTCGAGATGGGGCGCGTCTCGAACGAGTCGACCCGCCACGAGTACTACCGAGTGATCACGCGGGAGAGCGAGCGCCTGTCGCGGCTGATCGAGAACGTCCTCGACTTCTCGCGCATCGAGAGTGGCCGGCGCACGTACGACCTGGTGCCAGTGAGCGTGGACCCGCTAGTTCGCGACACGGTCGAAAGCTTCGCCTACGCTCTGGCCCAGCAGGGGTTCAAGGTGGACGTGGCGGTCCAGCCGGGCCTGCCCGAGGTGCCGATGGACGGCGATGCCGTGAGCCAGGCCCTCGGAAACCTGATCGACAACGCGATCAAGTACTCCGACACGCGCAAGGTGCTCACCGTGCGGGCCTCCGTCCGCGATGGCGGTATTGCCCTCACGGTCGGAGACGAGGGGATCGGCATCCCGCTCGAGGAGCAGGGGAAGATCTTCGACAAGTTCTACCGCGTGGGGCGGAGCGAGATCCAGGGACGTCGGGGGAGCGGGGTCGGGCTCGCGCTGGTGCGACACGTCGCCGAGGCCCACCGGGGGCGGGTCAGCGTCGACAGCCAGCCGGGCGAGGGGAGCCGGTTCACGCTCTGGCTGCCGCTCGGCCGACCAGCCGGGTAGAGGCCCGGTCGTGGCGCGCATCCTGATCGTCGACGACGAGCCCGCCATGGTGCGCGGGCTCGACGACAACCTCCGGTTCGAGGGGTACCAGACGCTGGCGGCGGCGAACGGTCAGGAGGGGCTCCAGCTCGCCCTCCGGGAGGGCCCGGACCTCGTCCTCCTCGATGTCGCGATGCCGGGGATGAGCGGGTGGGACGTTCTCCGCGCGCTCCGTGGCAAAGGGATCGACATCCCGGTGGTGATGCTGACCGCGCGCGGCGAGGAGGCGGACCGCGTCCTCGGGCTCGAGCTGGGCGCCGACGACTACATCACCAAGCCGTTCTCGCTGCGGGAGCTCCTCGCCCGGGTCCGCGCGGTCCTCCGCCGTCCCGGCCCCCGCCAGCGGATGGACGTCTGTCAGTTCGGCGACGTGCGTCTCCACCTTCGGGCCCGTCAGGCCTTCCGGGCCGGCGCGGAGGTGCGGGTGACCCGCAAGGAGTTCGACCTCTTGCGGTACCTCGTCGAGCACCCGGGGGAGATCATCACCCGCGAGCGCCTCCTCGACGAGGTCTGGGGCTACGAGCGCTTCCCCACCACCCGGACGGTGGACACCCACGTCCTGCGACTGCGCCAGAAGTTCGAGCGGGACCCCGAGCGGCCCGCGCACATCCTGACGGTTCACGGCCAGGGCTACCGCTTCGCGGTCTAGCCTCGCTGGGCCGGGCTCAGGCGCGGCGCAGCCGGAAGTTGAAGCGCCGGAGCTCGAGTTGCTGGTCGGGATTCGGCGTGAACTCGATGTAGCGCCGGACGCCGTAGTCCTCGAAGGGCTGGATCACCACGATCCAAGGGTTTTCCTCTAGGAAGATCGCCGTCATTCGCCGGTAGAAGTCGGCCCGTTCGGCCTCCCCGCCGACGCGCGCCGCGAGGCGTAGCCGATCGAACTCCGGGTGACGCCAGTAGTCGTGCGGCTGACCAGGACTGAGGAGCCGCCCCATCATGCCGTCGGGGTCTCGGAGGATCGAGGTTGGGTCCGACCACCAGAGCCCCTTGAACGTCCGCTGCCGGTTCTTCACGTGGCGGGTGGCGGGGTCGATCACCTCGACGACGACGGTGACGCCCACGTCCTCCCACATCTCGGCGATCGCGTCGGTCATGGGCCGGTCGTTCGGGATGAAGCCGTCCGTCGTCTCGAGGTAGATGGGCTCGCCGCGATAGCCGGCTCGCCGGAGCCGATCGCGCGCCCCCTTCGGGTCGTAAGGAAGCGGCGGCAAGGCCGGGTCGTGGTGATTGTCACCCCGGGGGATTGGCCCGCTCGGCACGAGGCCTCGCCCTCGCCAGAGCTCCTTCACGATCGTCTCCCGATCGATCGCCCGCGACAGGGCTTGCCGGATGAGAGGGTGGTTCAGTGGCGCGACCCAGACGTTGACCGCGAGCACATAGAGCCCGGCGTAGGGCGCCCCCACCACCCGGGTCGACGGGTGCATGGCCACACGTTCGGCGTGGTCGGGCGTGAGCCCGGTGATGAGGTCCGAGTTGCCGCGGAGCAGCTCGTCGACCCGCGCCGCGGGCGCGGTCACCGGACGGAAGATCACCCGGTCGAGATCGAGGCGCCCGTCCCAGTAGTCGGGGTTCGCCTCGAGGACACACCGGTCTCCCCTGCTCCACGACACGAAGCGGAGCGGCCCGGTGCCGATCGGCCGCTGGTTGAAGGCCGTGAACCCGACCCGGTCGATGTACCCCCAGGGGACCATCTGAGCGCAAAACGCGAGCCGGGCGGGGATGAGCGCGTCGGGCTGTTTGGTGTGGATGACGAGCGTCCCGGGGTCGGGCACCTCGGTCCGGTCGACCGTCTGGAACAAGGGCAGCAGGCGAGCGGCCTTGACGGAGGCGTCGAACGTCCGGTCGAGGCTGTACTTGGCGTCCGTCGCGGTGAAGGGGGCGCCGTCATGCCAGCGCACGTCGCCCCGAAGCGTGAGGTGCCAGGTGGTCGGCCCCGTCCGCCGCCAAGCCGTCGCCAGCGCGGGGTGCAGCGTGCCGTCGGGATGGCGTCGCACGAGGGTGTCGAAGACGTTGAAGGCGATCCGGATGTCGCTTGAGTACGTCGACGCGTGGGGGTCGAGCGCGCTGAGATCGCCCGCCTGCAGGATGACGAGGTCGCGCTTCTGCGTGGTGTCGGCGGCGGAGGCGGGAGCGCTTGGCAGGAGCCCGTGGGCGGCGCCGGCCCCCAGCCCGACCGCCGCCGCGCAACCTAGGAACTCCCGACGGCCAAGGCTCACGGAGTCTTGCGGCGTCATGCGTCACCTCCCGCGAATCGACTCACATGGGCAGGCGCGTGCCGCCCACTCCGACCGTGAGGCGCGAGGCGGTGACGGTCCCGTCCGCCGCTCGGACGGCGCGGGACACGACGACGCTGGCCCCGGGGACGAGCAGGCCCCGGTCCCCCGGAACGTACTGGACGATCGGGGCGTCGGGCGGCACGAGGACCTGGGTCACGCCGTCCTTGTGCTTGAGGGTGAGGAGCGGGCCCTCCGCTCGCTGGACGAGGGCGTCCACGCTGGCGTTGGTCATCGTCGTGCCCGCCGCCTCCATGGGTCGATGGCCTTCCCCGGTTCCCCGCATGGACTCGTCGAAGATGCGCACCTCGAGGGCCCGGAACGTGCCGTCCGGCTGCGCCCGCGCCGCCGTGCCGATGAAGGTCCCCGGACGGATGTCGCCCAGGCTGGCGCGGGTCGCCCCGATGACCACGAGCGGAGCGACCAGCGTGATCACCTGCGCGCCGGCGGCGGTGGCGACGCGCAACTGGGCGTCCTCGAGGCCGAGGACGGTCCCCCGGATCGTGACCGGCCGGTCGGCGGCCGGCGTCCCCCCGGCCTGGGCCACGGTCACCGCCAGCGCCGGCTTGCGGGCCGAAGCCGCCCGGCCCTCCGCGATGACGAGGGCGGCCAGGAGGAGCGCGAGGGCGAGGCGGCCGCGCCGCCGCGGGTCAGCAGAGGACATCGGCGAGCTCCGTCATGTCGGCGACGATCAAGTCGGGCTGGTGCGGGGTCGCGCCGAACGGGCGCCTCCGCCGGTCGACGAATGCCGTGTGCATGCCCGCCGACTTGGCGCCGACGCAGTCGAAGTTGTGATTGGCGACGAAGAGGACGTCACGTAAGGTGACCCCCACGATCTCGGCGGCCTTCATGTACGTCACGACATGAGGCTTGAACGCGTTGGCGACCGCCGCCGAGATGATCGCATCGAACGGGATGCGGTGATGCGCCTTCGCCACCTCGAGCATGTCCGGGTCGCCGTTCGAGAGGACGACGATCTTGAACCGGGCCTTGAGCCGGGCCAGGGCGTCGGGAACTTCGGGAAAGGGCCGGAGCGTCTCGATCTGCGCCACCAGGTGCCGCACCTCGTCCATCGTGTAAGAGATCCCGGCGCGCTCCAGGACCCAGGCCACCGACCGGTGGCCGATCTCCCGGTACGGGGTATGCTCCCGGTGGAGCAGGGCGTCGATCATCGAGTTCTCGAAGTGCGTGCGGCGCCACCAGGTCACGAAGGCGTGAGGATCGCCCGTCCAGCCCTTCTCCCGGAGATAGGGCGCGGCGACCTCCGTGAGCCCGGTCTGCATGTCCACCACCGTGCCGTACTGGTCGAACATGCATACCTTGATGCCGGTCCTCAGCTCGGCGATGCTCGCCATTCGACGTCCTCTCGCGATGGGCGTCGCCACTCGGAGTAAGATACTCCGCGTCGCCCGCCCCGGCGTGGGACGCCCGGGCGAGCACACGGTCATCAGGTGGACCCGTGAGCCCGGCAACGCCGGCGCGCGGCGCGGCCGGGCTCGCGAGTCCCCGATGAGTGGCCAGGCGCGTCTACGCCGGCGCGGCCCCCTGCGTCTGGAGATACACGGCGTAAATCGACTGGCTGGCCGCCATGAACAAGCGGTTCCGCTTGGGACCGCCGAAGCACACGTTCCCGCAGATCTCGGGTAGCCTGATGCGCCCGATGAGCTTGCCCTCGGGGGTCCAGACGAGGACGCCGCTGTAGCCGACCGCGCGACCCGCGTTGCTGGAGGCCCAGAGGTTGCCGTCCACGTCGCACCGGACGCCATCGGGACCGCACTTCACGCCATCCACCATGCAGTCGGTGAAGACCTTGTGATTGGAGAGCTTGTTGTCGCTCCCGACGTCGAAGACGTGGATGTCACCCTTGCCGCCCGGGCCGGTGTCACCCGGCCCCTTGCCCGTGCTGGCGACGTAGAGTCTCTTGTAGTCGGGGGAGAAGCAGAGGCCGTTCGGGTCGGGAACCTGATCCTCGGTGGCGACCAGGTCCACCCGTCCGCTCGGATCGATCCGGTAGCACTGGGTCGGGAGCTCCCGCTTCGAGTTCCCGATCTCCGCCGCCTGGCCGAGCCGGTTCTTGAGCCGGCCCTGCGGGTTGGTGGGCCCGCCTGCGGCGTCGGGCGCCCCTTCGTAGAGCAAGCTCCCGTACGGCGGGTCGGTGAACCAGTAGCTCCCGTCCGGGTGGGCGACGACGTCGTTCGGCGAGTTGAGGCGCTTGCCCTGGAACGAGTCGGCGAGGATTGTGATCGAGCCGTCGTTCTCGTAGCGGACGACTCGCCGGGTCAGGTGCTCGCAGGAAAGCTGGCGCCCCTGGAAGTCGAAGGAGTTGCCGTTGCTGTTGTTCGACGGCAGGCGGAAGACGGTCACCCGGCCATCGTCCTCCAGCCAGCGGAGCTGCCGGTTGTTGGGGATGTCGCTCCAGACGAGGTAGCGCCCCTGGCTGCTCCACGCCGGCCCCTCCGCCCACAGCGCGCCGGTCCACAGGCGTTGGATCGCGCTGTTCGGCTGGGCGTAGCCGTCGAACACCGGATCCACGCTGAGGATGTCCGGGTCCGTGAAGTAGGTGGTCGGCGCGCCGCCCGGCCCGAAGTCTCGCGGCGGAGTGGTCACGGTGCTCGGCGGCGCCATCGGTTGGCCCTGCGCCCCGGCCAGGCGGGGCGCCATGACCGCGGCGCCCGCCGCCAACCCAACCCTGGTGATAAGCGTGCGTCGCGAGATCGCGGTGTGACTGGGTGTGCCCGGCGCGTCTGACGGCATGAAGGGTCCTCCCTGATCCCGGAGTGGTCGGCCCTGCGGTTCCGTCGTCCGGACGGAATAGGACGCAGAGCACCGAACGGACCGAGAATCGTGCCTTCGAGTGACCCCGTCAAGAGGGGCATTCCCGACCGCGCCGCGCCAGGCCCCGGCTTGCCGAGCCGGACCCGGCGCGTATGCTGGTTCGACGCGCCGGGGGGTGCCGGACCCGCGCTCCGCACCCGCGAGAATCCCGTCGGGAGGCCCGGAGGGCCGAAGGGGGACGGACCGACATGACCAGCCACCGGCCGCTCAGGG
>DATAFX010000058.1:0-13160 GCA_036257195.1 Candidatus Methylomirabilota bacterium
GAAGCTGTAACCCTGCGCCAGGCCCGCATCGGCGAGCAGCTTCTTGGCGCGCGCCACGTCCCGGCCGGGGCACTTCCGGCTCTTGTCGTAGAACGGGCTCACCGGCGAGATCGGCGTGCAGCCGACCGTGTACTGGCCTTCCCAGACCACCTGGTTCAGTGCCTCGCGGTCGATCGAGAGCTCCAGCGCCTCGCGGACTCGGGGGTCGTTGGCGAGCGGGGTGCCCAGATCCCCGGGGGCCGCGGGCGGCTTGCCGTTCTTGTTGCGGAGGTTGATGGTGATCCCCGTGTAGGCGATCCCCGTCACGCTCGAGACATCGAACTTGGCCTCTTTCTTCAGGCTGGTCGCGTGAGTCGGAGTCACCTGGTGCATGAAGTCTATATCGCCGGAGCGCAGGTTGGCGAGCCGAACGTTGTCGTCCGTGATGATCCGGAAGACGAGCCGGTCGAACTTGGCCGGGCTCGGGTCGAAGTAGTGCGTGGACTTCTCGAGCACGATCCGGTCCTGAGCGACGCGCTCGACGAACGCCCAGGGCCCGACGCACACGGGTGCGGTCCCGAACTTGTCGTCGAGCTTCTTGGCCTGCGTGGGGGAGACGGGCATACCGGCCCGGTCGGCGAGGATGGCCGTTATGGGTGAGAAGGGCGCTTTCAGCCGGAGCCGCACGGTGAGGGGGTCCACCACCTCGACCGTGTTGACGTGGTCCAGCTCACTTCGCCGGCTGGAGCCCTTCATCTCCCGATGGCGATCGAGCGAGAACTTCATGGCCTCCGCGGTCAAGGGCGTGCCGTCGTTGAACTTCACGCCCGAGCGCAGCTTGATCGTGACGGTCTTACCCCCGTCGGCGAACGCCGGGAGGTCCGCGGCGA
Organism: Candidatus Methylomirabilota bacterium; assembly: GCA_036257195.1. Classification (GTDB taxonomy): domain Bacteria; phylum Methylomirabilota; class Methylomirabilia; order Rokubacteriales; family DASRDR01; genus DASRDR01. Next base: position 870 of record DATAFX010000058.1, read on the forward strand.
GCTGCGGGGAGATCTTGAGGTTCTCGTCGAGCTCGTAGAGCTTCTCGCACATGTGGGCGTATATGATCCGCCCGACGTACGTCCGCGAGAGGGTCGGATCCAAGATGTCCGGGTCCTGGTTCAGGCCGATCGTCAAGGTCTTCTTCTGAGCGTCCGCCGGGCCGGGGGCCAGGAGGACGATCCCGAGCAACAACCCCAGGACGAGCCACGCTCCGCGCCTGATCCTCATGACGCCATCCCTCCGTGAGTCCAGGGTCGATTCACTCGACAGAACGCCGGGGCCGGCGCGGCCGTTCCGGTCACGGCCGGACCGTCCGTCACCCGACGCCCAACTCAGCCGCGATCTCCTCGATCTGTCGCCACGTCTCGGCCTCGACCGGAATCCCGTGCGCCCGGCGGTGCGCTTCCGAGCGCGCCTCGGGGTCCCCCGGGACCAGCACTTCGGCCGCGCCCGCCCTCTCCGAGGACTTCACCCACTGGACCAGGTCCGCGACCTGCCCGGTGAAGTCGACGAGGGGCAGGAAGCGCGCCACCTCGATCAGCACCAGGAACGTGCCGTTGTGGACGGGGCCCGTCCGGTCCCCGATCGCGCCCTCGCCCGAGAGGATCCCCCCCAGCACCTCCACGATCAGCCCGAGGGCCGTACCCTTGTGGCCGCCCGCCGGCAAGAGCCCCGCACGGGGCGGCCCGTAGAACCCCTCCGAGTCGGTGACGGGGCGGCCCGCCGGGTCGATCGCCCAGCCGTCCGGCAGGGGCTCCTTCCGGTTCCGCTTCACGCGGACCTTGCCCTCGGCGACGATGCTCGTCGCCATGTCGACGGAGATGGCGACGCCGCCGCCCGGGCCCGGGACCGCCACCGCGAGGGGATTCGTGGAAAGGCGCCGGCTGGTGCCCCCGTAGGGGACGACCGACGGGGCGGTCGGGGCGTTCGTCCAGACGAGCCCCACGAACCCGCGCTCCGCGGCCAACTCGGCGTAGTCCGCCAGCCGGCCGATGTGGTTCGAGCGTCGGACGCCGACGGCCGCAAGCCCCTGACGGGCGGCCTTGTCGAGCGCCACCTCCGTGGCGCGGCGCGCGACGACCTGCCCGAGCCCCAGGTCCCCATCGAGGATCGCCGTCGTCGGCGTCTCCTGGAGCACCTGCATCGCCGGGCGCGGGTTGGTCTCTCCCTTGCGGATCGAGCCCACGTACTGCGGGATGCGAATCACGCCGTGGGAATCGTGACCGCGAAGGTTGGCGCGAACCAGGAGCCGCGCCACCCAGGCCGCATCACCGTCGGGCACGCGGAGGGCGGCAAAGATGCGGGCGGCGAGGGTTTCCAGTCGATCGACCGCGAGGGTCTCCACGTCAGGCCTCCCAGGCGGCGCATGACGAAGGCGCCTACCCCGTGAAACGGCGGACAGAATACCACGAGGCCCGGGGGGCGCGGGGCGGGCGATCCGGGGCACTCGACTCGCGTGGGCCGGGCCTTGACCTCACCGGGCGCCCCGCCCTATCGTGCGGGCGATGGCGTTCCAGGACTTCCTCAGGCTTTTCTGGTTCCGCCCGACCGATCGGCACGCCACGGCGCCCGTGCCCCGCTGGCGTCCTCCCACGCGCGTTCAGATAGGCATGCGCGTGCAACTCCGCATGCCCATCGCGAGCCCGCACACCACCTGGATCCCCGCGGGCGCGGCCGGCGTGGTGGTCGGCGGGAACCCCAAGGCCAAGCAGGTCTCGATCGAGCTGGACGCGCCGCGCACCGTCATCACGGTTCCCTGGAGCTGGGTCGAGGAGGAGCCGGTGCCGGCCAATCCGACCGGAGCTGCCGAGGAACCGCAGAAGGCCCCGTAAGCGCCGGACCCGAGGTAGCATAGGATTCATGGGGCATCGTGCGCTGGTCGTCGGGCTCGCCCTTCTCGGGCTCGCCGCCTGCCGGTCCGGGGGGCTCCCGCCCGCACAGGTCGAGGCCTGGGTGGGACGGTCGGCGGCGGACCTCGCCAAGGAGTGGGGGGCGCCGACGAAAGAGGTGCAGGAGGACGGCCAGCGGGTCCTGATCTATGAGGAGCTCGAGCGCACTACGACCACGGAGTTCGCCTCGCAGGTTTCGCCCCGCGTGACCTCCCAGGGCGTGACGGTGCCGCCTCCGACGACGGTGGGGACCACGTCGTACGCGCGGTCGTACCTCTTCTGGGTCGACGCCGCCGGGAAGATCACCCGCACGCAGATCCGCCAGCGCTGATCGCACCGCGCGCGACTGCGCCCGGGCGCGGGCTCTCGGCCTTGGCGGGGCCCGACCCGCAGGCTATCGTAGCGGCGCATGGCGCTCTGGCCCCGTCCCCCCGACGAGACTCCGCCGCTCGAGCTCCACGAGATCAGCCGCGAGGTCGAGGCCTTCGGGCGGGGCCGGCTGCCGGACTGGGAGGCCGGGTATCTCGAGTACCACCGGCGGCGATACCAGGACACGCTCCGGCTCTTGCCGCCCAGCGAGGGACGCCGGCTCCTGGACGTCGGCTCGTTCCCGGGCCACCTCTCGGCCCTCGCCCAGGCGCGCGGCTGGGAAGTCGTCGGGCTCAACAACGCGATCGAGGGGGGCGGGGCCTGGACCGACTTTCTCGAGCGGTGCGCCGAGCGCAAGATCACGATCCGGGGCTGCGAGGTCGAGCGAGAGCCGTTCCCCCTGCCGACCGCGTCGATCGACGCGGTCCTGTTCTGCGAGCTCTTCGAGCACCTCCACCTGAACCCGTTCCACACCCTGAAGGAGATCTTCCGGGTCCTCCGCCCGGGGGGGCTCCTCGTCCTCACCACGCCCAACCTTCGCCGGGTCGAGACGCTGTCGCGCCTCTGGCATGGCTGGGGGACACAGCCGCCAGTGAGCCGCGCGTTCCACGAGCTGTTCCCGTCTCTCCTCTACCACCGGCACAACCGCGAGTACACGGCCGACGAGCTCGTCTATTACCTCGGGCTTCAGGGCAAAGACCTCTACGACTTCCGCCTCGATCAGATCTACTACTCCGATGCGCTCGACGCACCCCACGAGGTGCCCGGTGTCCTCGGCCAGCGGGTGGGGGCGCGCGAGCTCCGGCTCGCGGGCCGGCTCCGGCGCCTGTTCCCGCGCCTCCGGGGTCAGCTCATGGCGCGGGCGACGCGGACGGACGCGGTCCTCGTGGAGTGGGGCGCGCTGCGGGCGGTCGAGGGGTTCGGCCCGGTGGAGGAAGACGAGCGCCAGGCCCAGGGCTTCACCCGCCGCCTGACGTTCCCGTTCCGCCTGACGGAAGGGCGGGCCGGGTTCGAGGTGCCGCTCCCGCCCGGCGAGGGACCCGCGCTCGTGTCGCTGGTCGTGGCCAATCCGGACGGCGAGGCGCCGCCGCTCCGCACCGACTGGACCCTCGACGGCCGGCCGGCCGCGACGCTCGAGCTCGGGTCGAGTCCGCGGCCCGTCCGCGTCCACCTCTTCGTGCCCGCGCCCGTCGCCGCGCGCGGCGCCGTGCGCGTCGACCTCGCCACAACGACGTGGCGCGATCCCTTGCGAGGCTCCGAGGTCGGGCTTCACGTGGGGGCCGAGTGGGTGCTCGCCCAGCGCCTCGTCGGGCCGCAGGCGATCGACGCGGCCATCGCCCGGGTCCGGGCGGAGCGGCGGGCTGAGGAGTCCCTCGAGGGCTGGTGGGTCGCGGCGCAGAGCCTCTATCTCCCGCACCGGACGCTGCCCGCGACGCTCGAGCTCGAGCCCGGGGACGAGGACCAGCTCGGGCCGGGATGGTTCGGGAGGGAGGACTGGGGCAAAGAGGGCGCGATGCGGTGGACCGGGGGCCGCGCCGAGGCCTACCTCGGTCACGACGGCCGGGCCGCCCGCGCGTGTGTCCGCGCTTACTCGGGCGAGCCCCGCCTCGGGCCGGTCTCCGGGCGCCTCGTCGCGGAGCGCGTTGAAACCGACGGCCGCGCCACGCCGGCCGGAGAGGCGCCGTTCACGCTCGCGCCCGACACCTGGGCCGAGCTGGCGGTGCCCCTCCAGGCGCCGGCCGGGCTCGTGCGGGTCACGATCCACGCCGAGCCGCTCAGGGTCCCGCGGGAGCGGGTGCCCGGCTCGGGCGACAGCCGGGGCCTCGGCCTCGCGATCAAGCGCGTCTGGCTGGCGCGCTGACCCCGCCCACCCTCAGGGGCGTTCCTGCTCGCCTCAGGGAGCCTCCCGTCCGAAAGTCGCGTAGCGGTCGCGCGGGCGGACTGTGATGGTCAGGACGGTGCCCTCCCGCCACACACCGAGCTCGAGCGGCCGATCGAGGGGCTGCGCCCAGAGCCAGCGGTAGAAGCTCTCGACATCCGCGACCCGCTCGTCGTTCATCCGCACGATGACGTCGCCCGCCCGGAGCCCAGCCGCGTGGGCCGGCCCGGTGGGCGAGACGCCGGCGACCCCGACCCCGCGGTCGACCCCGACCACGCGGACGCCGAGCCAGGGACGCGGGGAGCGGGCCGGCCGGCCCGTCTGGACCATGGCGTCACGGGCCGGTGCCAGGAGATCGATCGGGATCGCCAGGTGACCGCCCGGCAAGCGGAGCGACACCACGCCGACCAGGGCGCCGTCCGGGTCGACCAGCGCCGCGCCGCCGAAGGCGGGATGGTGCGGCGCCACGAACACGGCGCGGTCGAGGCGGTACTCCCAATAGGCGACGAAAGGACCCACCCCGGTCACCTGAACCATGACGCCGACCGCTGGCCCGGACGCCGCGACACCGACGATCGCCACCGGCTGTCCGGCAGCGAGCGGCGCCGATCGGCCCAGCTGCGCCGCCGGGTACGGGGCCCCGGTCGGGTCCAGCCGGATCAGGGCGAGCCCGCTCTCGAAGTCGTGCCCGACCACGCGCGCCGTCGTGCGGCGCCCGCCCTCGAGCGTCACGTCGATCCGCGCGGCCTCCAGGACGAGATAGCCGACGGTCACCGCCAGGCCATCGGACTCGATGATGGTCGCCGAACCGGCGCGCTCTTCGCCGAGGGTCGCGACCGAGGGCCGGTCCGGTGGGACGAGGATCTGGAGCCCCACGACGGCGTCGCGGACACGGGTCACCGCCGAGGGCGTCGACGCGGCGGCGCCCGGCTCCGGGCGGGGGGCCGAGGCGGGCGGGGCGGCGGCCCCGGCCGGGCCGACACACACGACGCTCAGCACGACCGCCGCGCCCGCAGCGCGGAGGCGCGCGGGCCACCCTTGCGTCACGGCGTCACCGAGCGTGGCCGGGCGGATCCGATCGGGAGCATCGGGCCGCCACGGATGGCGTAGATCAGCGGCAAGCTCAGCATTGTCACCGCCATCTTCACAAGGTACTGGCCGACGACAAGCGGCAGGACCGGGAGGACGCCCGCGAAGGCCAGCGTTACGAACACCAGCGAGTCTACCGCAGTCGACGCGGCGTTGGACACCAGGACGCGGACCCAGCGGTAGCCTCCCACGCGGGCCCGCCACCAGGCAAACAGCTCGGCATCCAGGAGCGACGCGACGAGATACGCGGTCAGGCTCGCCCCGACGATGCGCGGCGTCGCCCCGAGCACCCGCGCTACCGACGCCTGCCCGTCGAAGAACGCCGGCGCGGGCCACCAGACCGTGAGCCAGGCGTACGCCGCCAGGAGAAGGTTCGCGCAGAACGCGGTGCCGATGACCTGGCGCGCCCCGCGCTTGCCGAGCCGCTCGTGGATGAGGTCGAGCAACGTGAACGTGAGCGCATAGACGAACACGCCCGCGGGCACGACCACGCCGGAGCCGCCGAGCACGATGGGCTTGACCGCCGTGACGTTGGCGATCAGCTCGCAGGCGATGTACAGGCCGACCGCGAGTGTCACCTCAGAGTCCCCGGAGCCAGGCGGCCTGCGGGCCGCGGGGCCGGGGGCCGGCAGGGGCGTCCGCGGGCGGAGGATCGCCCTCGAGGCGGGCCGCGAAGCTTTCGGCGTCCAGAACCGCGGCCCCGCGGCGGCGCGCCCCTTGCTGGACCGCGCGGTCGGACGTGATCACCACTGCCTCGGAGCGCTCGCCGACCCACCGCACGATGAAGGCGTCGGCGCGCTCGCCGGCGCGGGTGAACCAGACGGTCACCGGACCGTGGGGCTCCGAGCGCGCCTCGCGCGTGCCACCCGCCCAGGCGTCGAAGACCAGGACGACCCGGCGGTTCCGCCTCCGCGCCCATCCGACCAGATCCGCCACGAGCCGCGCGCGGCTCTCCGCCGCGGGCGCCTCACCGCGTGCGTAGAGAAGGTTGTACCCGTCGACGATGACGGGAACCGGCATCGGCGGTGCTCAGGGGGCGGCCCGCGGCGCCGCCACCGCCTCACCCCGACGGCCCGTGTCCGACTGGTTTCCGTAGAGCCGCCGGTAGTGGTGCCAGCTCGTGAAGACGCGCTTGGCAAATCCCCGGGTCTCGTCGAACGGGATCTGGTCGACGAACTCCTCCATGTCGACGCGCGGGCGCTCGGCCACCCAACGCTGGACGCGGTGCGGGCCGGCGTTGTACGCGGCGACGGCGAGGAGCGGGTCCTGGAAGCGCGTGGCGAGCTGCGCCAGGTAGCGGGAGCCGAGCGTGATGTTCACCGGCGGCTCCCACAGGAGGGCGAGGTCTCGCAGGGGGCGCCCGAGCTCCTGCGCGACGAAGCGCGCGGTATCGGGCATGAGCTGCATGAGTCCAACCGCCCCCACCACGGACCGGGCGCGGGGGTCGTAGGAGGACTCCTCCCGGATGACGGCGGCGACCACGTAGGGGTCGAGCCCGACCGCCTGCGCCGCCGTGCGGACGTGCTCGCCGTAGCCGAGGGGGTAGTAAAGCTGCCACAGGCGCGGAGGAAGCCCGGGGGCGCCCGCCTCGACAGCGGCCCCGAGCGCCCGGCGGAGATAGCGGAGGCTCCGGCCGGCCTCCCCGAGGTCGGCGAAGGCCACCCCGAGAGCCCAGGCCCGATCGCCGTCCGCGCCCGTGTCCCGGCCGAGCGCCTCGAGCTCCAGGACCGCGAAGCCGTCGAAGCCGATCGAGCCCAGCGCCTGCGCTCGCTGGTAGCGCGCCTCGGACCGGAGGAGCCCGATCGGATCCTTCGCGAGATTGACGGGCGCGGCGACCGGCGCCGGCGGCTTGTCCCGGACGCGGCGGGCGGCGAGGATCCCGTAGTAGCCTTGGGGGCCCTTGCTCAGCACCTCCCGGTAGAGGGCCTGGGCCGCACTCTTCTCCCCCAGGTGGTCCACCGAGCGCCCCGCCCAGTAGAGTCCTGCGAGGCGAAGGTTGCCCACGGTCGTCGAGAGCTGGCGGAAGGCAAGCGCCGCGTCCCGGTAGCGGCCCACCCGGTACTCGAGCCACGCGAGCTCCCAGCGGGCCGACGCGGCCGCCGGGCTGTCGGCGGCACGCGTCAAGACGGCCTGGAAGGCCTCGCGGGCGGCGTCGAGCTGCCCGAGTTCGGTGCGTCCCCGGGCCAACTGGAGCGTGACGTCGGCCAGGTTGCCGGCGTCCGGATGCTCGGCGAGCAGGCGCTCGAACACCGCGACCCCTCGGCTCAGCTGGCCGGCCCGGTGGAGAAGGCGCCCCAGCTCGTAGAGGAGCGCCGCGTGCGACGGCGTCGCCGGCTCGGTCAGCGCGGCCTCGAGACGCGCGATGGCCTCATCGCTTCGAGCCAGACGGCCCAGCATCGGGGCGAGCCGCGCCAGCGCCCGGTGGCGGACCGCCGGCTCCGGTCCCTGGGCCAGGAGCCCCTCGAGCAGGCGAACCGAGGCGCTCTGCTCCCCCGCGTCCGCCAGCCGCTGCGCGTGGAGGAACTGCTCCTCGATGGTCAGCGGCGGCACTACCAGTCCGGCCGCGCGCGCCAGGTCTTCCATGCTCTCCCGCGCCGCCTCGCCCCACTGGGACGCGGGCGCCTCGATCCAGCGGCGCCGGAGGTCGGCGACCGCCTCGCCGACCTGCCCCTGAGCCGCCCGGGCCTCGGCTAGCCGGACCAGGACCCGGCCCGCCTCCGGGTGGGCGGGCGTGCGCGACAGGAACCGCCGCGCCTCGCGTTCGGCGTCCGCCCACAGGGCCAGGCGGAAGGCGGTGTCGAGGGCGGCGAGCTGCGCCTGGGGCCGGAGGAGCGAGTCCGGAAAGCGCTCGATGAACGTCCGGAAGCGGGCCAAGGCCAGCGCCTCTTCCCCCTCCCGGAGCGTCGCCTCCGCGGCGAAGTAGGTCGCGTAGTCGGCGAGCAGGAACCCGGGGGGCAGCTCGTCCAGGATCGCGCGGGCTCGCGCATACTCGCCGCCGGCCAGCGCCGCGTGGGCGTCGCGATAGCGCTGGAGCGGACCCGGCGACACCTCGACGGCCGCCAGGGCGGGGGGGACCGCGGGGGCGACGAGGACCCCGGCCACGACGACCGCGGCGAGCGCGGATCGGACACCCAACATCGTCCGCCAGTGTACCAGCAGGCGCCGGCCGGCCGTGCCGATCAGCGCAGGATGCCGCGGGTGGCTCGCCAGGTGTGGGCGATCCGGTGGACGGCCGTCCAGTTCGCGCCAAGGGCGACCAGCCAGATCGCGGGCACCAGGAGGTCCAGGAGCGCGCCGGCGATCAGCACCAGCATCCGCTCGCCCCGCTCCATCAGCCCCACCCGGCACTCGACGTCGATGGACTCGGCGCGGGCCCGTGTGTAGCTGACCATGACGGTGCCGATCAGGGCCAGGAGCACCGCGCCCACCGCCTCCAGGCGCCCAAGCCGCGCGAAGAGGAACACGAGGCCGGCCAGCACCAGGAGATCCGAGTATCGGTCGAGGACCGAGTCGAGGAAGGCGCCGAACGGTGAGGCCTGGCCGGACGCCCGCGCCACCGCCCCGTCGAGGATGTCGAGCGCCCCGGCGACGGCCAGGAAGAGGGCCCCGGCCCGGCGCTGGTCCGCGGCGAAGAGCGCGGCGGCGATCACCGAGCCGACGAGCCCGAGGCACGAGAGCTGGTTGGGTCGGACCCGGAGCCCGATCATCGCCCGGGCGACGGGCTCCGCGACGCGGGCGACCTCTCCCTTATACCGCCCGAGCATCGGACACGGTCTCCCCGGCGAGCGCCGTTTCAATGGCGCCGCGCACGCGTGTGAGAGCCTCGGGCGTCTCGACCTTGCGGCCGGCGCGGTCCGTCACGTAAAAGGCGTCGAGCGCGTGGTCGAGATCTGTGGCGATCTTCGCGGTGGCGATGTCGAGGCCCTCGGCGGCGAGGGCGCGCGTGACGAGGTAGAGGAGCCCGAGGCGATCGGGCGCCTTCACCTCGACGACGGTGTGGGTGTCGGAGAGGGAGTTGTCCAGCGTCACCCGGGCCGGTCCGGGCGTCGAGGGGCGCACCAGCCCGGCCCGGCGCGGCCGCCGCTCGGCGAGCAGCGCGTCCACCGAGCACTCGCCGGCGAGGGCGCGACGAAGATCCCGGGTGACGGCCTCCCAGCGGCTCTCGTCGACGATCGCGTCGCCGCCGGGGTCGTTGACGTGGAACGTGTCGACGGCGACCCCGTCGGCCCGCGTCTCGATCTGGGCGGACAGGATGTTAACCGCGTTCGCCGCGAGCGTCCCGGCGATGAGCGCGAAGAGCCCGGCAGTGTCCCGGGTGACGACCACGAAATCCGAGGCGCCGAGGTCCGGGAAGGGGAACACCTCCGTCACGGCCGCCTCCTCCCGGAGCCGGTCGATCAGCCGGAGGTGGGCTGCCATGCGCTGGGGCGACGTCGTGCGGACGTAGCGGTCGGACATCGCCTGGAGGTGCCGTTCGGCCGGCTCCCGGTACGCCGGGTCCGCCAGGACCTGGACGATGCGCTGGGCCACCGCCGCCCGACGCGGGGCCTTCGGGGAGCGGCCCGCGAGGTGCGTCCGTGTCCGGAGGTAGAGCACGCGGAGCAGCGCCCCGCGCCAGGCGTTCCACACGCCCGGTCCGACCGCGCGGATGTCCGTGCAGGTGAGGAGATAGAGCATCGTGAGCCACGCGGGGAACCGCGCCACCGCGGCCAGGCGCTCCACGGTCTTCGGGTCGTCCAGGTCCCGGCGCTCGGCCATGTGCGAGAGCAGGAGGTGATGCTCGACCAGGAACTCGACCGCCGCCGCGTCGTCGGCGTCCAGGTTCAGCCGGCGCGTCACGGCCTTGATGAGCGGCACGCCCTTGGGCGCGTGGCCGTGGCCGAGCGCCTTGCCGACGTCGTGGAGCAGGATGCCCAGCATGAGGAGCTCGGGCCGCTCCACCTCGGCGAGGATCTGCGCGAGTTCATCCGTCTCCGGAGCCTGCCCGGGTCCGAGCCCCTCCAGCACCTCCACGGCGAGGAGCGAATGCTGGTCCACCGAGTAGCGGTGGTAGTGATCGTACTGGACGAGGCAGTCGAGCGCGCCGAACTCCGGCAGGTAGGCGCCGAGCACGCCGGTGTCGTGCATGCGCCGGAGGGTGGTGGCCACCCGCCCCCACGAGCGGAGGATCGCGAGGAAGACGCTCTTGACCTCGGGCGAGGCCCGCCAGGCCTGGTCGGCGAGGCTCGGCGCGGCCTCCTCGAGCGCCCGCTCGAGGTCGACGTCGAGCTCGCAGCCGAGCTGCTGGGCGTGCCAGAAGACGCGCAGGATGCGGGCGGGGTCCGCCCGGAGGGCGCCGGGCTCGGCCAGGTGGAGGCGGCCGTCGTAGACGACCAGCCCGTCGGCGAGTGCCGCCCGCCGGCCCCGGCGGCCGACGGTGCCGTGACGCGCCAGGCCCTCCTGGCAGCGCGCGATGAGGCGGGCGGAGATGCGGTGGATCGTGCGGGCGTGGCGATAGTAGTCGCGCATGAACGTCTCGACGCCGAGGCGGATCTCGTCGTCCTCGTAGCCGAGGCTCTTCGCGACCGGCGCCTGGAGGCCGCGCTCGAGCACGTCCTGCTTCGTCCCGGCCAGGAAGTGGAGCTCGTTCCGGATCCGCCAGAGGAACGCCAGGGCCGCGTCGGTGGCCGCGCGCTCCTTGGCCGTCAGATGCCCCTTGTCTTCGAGCTCCCGGAGCGTGCGCGCGCCGAAGCGGGCGGAGGCCAGCCAGATCGCGGTGTGCACGTCCCGGAGCCCCCCGGCCGACTCCTTCACGTTGGGCTCCTGGAGGTAGACTGCTCCGCCGTGCCGCCGGTAGCGCTCGTCCCGCTCGGCCAGCATCTGGGCGAGGAACTCCGGGTAGTCCCGGCGATAGACCTCGCGCCGGAGCGTGTGCTGGAGCGCCCGGAAGAGTCGGTGGTCTCCGGCCAGCACGCGCGCGGCCTGCATCGACGTGCGACTCGGCAGGTCCGTGCGCGCCAGGGCGAGGCAGTCGTTGAGGGAGCGGCAGGCGTGGCCCACGCGGAGACCGAGATCCCAGAGGGTGTAGAGGATCTCCTGGGCCATCCGCTGGACGTAGGGGGTCACCTCGCCCCCGTGGATCAGCATGAGGTCGAGGTCCGAGGAGGGGTGGAGCTCGCCGCGCCCGTACCCGCCGAGCGCCACCAGGACGAGGCGCGAGGGCGGCTGACCCCCGGCGCGCACCTCGCGGTCGGCTGTCTCGTAGAGACCGCGCAGGAGATCGTCCATGAACGCGGCGTGGGAGCGCACGCTCTCGGCACCCGACGCCCCGTCCGCATGGCGGGTCCGGAGGCGCTCGTAGGCGACGCTGACATGCTCGCGCAGCACCTCGAGGCGCGCGCGCCGCCGCCGCTCGGGCCATTCCGCCTCGGGGCCGACGAAGCCCTCCCGCACCGTCGCCTCGGCGCGACGCAGGCGCCCCACCAGCGTCTCAGCCATCCCGGAATCGACGCTAGCATGGGGGGTAGGGGGTGTCAAACCCGCGCCACCATTGGCGCGGCGACGATTGACAGCCTCGCGGCTTGCCCCGTATGATCCAGCCGCTACCGGGAGGCGTCGCCGCCAGGAGCGGCCACTCGGGCGGTGAGCCGGTCCCATCCCCAGAGGGAGGAAAGCGCCATGGGCACCGCGCGACGTCAGTTCTTCCAGGTCACGGCCGGGGGGCTGGTTCTTGCCACCGGGCTCGCGGGCCGGGTCCGCCCGGTGGCTGCTCAGGGCCCGACGGTCAAAATCGGTACGGCGGTCCTTGGTGATTTCTCGCTGGTGGCGCCCATCGTGGTGGCCATCGAGAAGGGCTACTTTCGAGCCCAGGGCGTGACCGTCGAGTTCCAGCCGCTTCGCGGGGGTCCGGACCTCGTGAAGGCCGTCGTCGCAGGCCAGCTCCACATCGGAGCCACCGGGGCGACCGACGTGCCTGTGTTCCGGGCCACCGGAGTGCCCATCCGGTTCATCGCCTCGCAGGTGGACGGGAACCACTTCACGCTCAACGTCGCCCAGTCGATCACCAAGCTCGCCGACCTCAAGGG
>DATAFX010000067.1:0-5848 GCA_036257195.1 Candidatus Methylomirabilota bacterium
TCGCGTTCGTTAGCTCGCCCGGCGGATCAACTTCTCGATTGGAGCTGGAAATCGCGTCTGGAAGTCCAACAACTTGGCCCAAAGCGGCGTGATCGTAATACGAGCCATCTGCTTGTACATCAGGCGCACCTGCGCCTTAAAGGCATCCCATTGGTCGGGTCCGACACTCTTTCTCGATGCCGCGAGGTATTCTGGCGGTACGCCCTCCACGATATCGATTGCGGCAGTGCCTCGCACGAGCAAGACATGCGGCGGGAACGCGTTCGTATCAACGGTGAAGGCCACCTTCGGATTCGTTTTCAGTGCCGACACTTTGGGTGCGTGCGGAACGGTACACAGCACAAACTGGCCACCGTTCCAGTGGAACGCGATCGGGATCGCGCGCGGAAATCCGTCGGGTCCGACGTATGCCAGCCGCGCCGGAATACTGGATTGCATGAGCTCTTGCGCCAGCGGATCGCTCAGCACCCGAGTGACATCCTGTGGTTGCATCCTCGCCTCCATCCGGTCTTAGTTGGCGCAACATGGGCAGGCTCCCGCTGGGCCTCGTGACCTGTGGCCGATGCTCACCGCGCTGCTGGCTGCGCGTTGCCGCCGCCGAACGCCTCCCGGAGCTTCTCGATGTCGAGCTTCTTCATCTGGAGGAAGGCGTGGGTGACCCGCGCCACCTGCTCGCGGGAGCCTTTCGCCATCATCTCCTCGAGCGGGGCGGGGTGGACCTGCCAGGACACGCCGAACCTGTCCCTGAGCCAGCCGCATTGCCTGCCGCGACGACACTGGACGCCTCGCGTTCACTCCTCGGGCCAGAAGGGACGGATCTCGAGCCGGCCGAAGCGGGCCATCGGATGTCTGGCGGCGATTTCGACGGCCTCATCGAGGGTGGCACATTCGAGAATGTCGAAGCCGGCGATCCACTCCTTCGTTTCGGCGAATGGCCCGTCAGTCACAAGCACCTTGCCGTTGCGCCGGCGCACGGTCCTGGCGCTTTCCGGTCCCTTCAGGCGGTGGCCGAGGACGCGCACTCGCCTCCGGTCCGTCTCGGCGACCCAGGCGTCGATGTTGTCCTCCTCCGGCACGTACTGCTCGGCCGCGGGATCGACGCATACGAGCATCATGTAGCGCATGGGGGGACGTCGCCTCCTTTCGCTGGCTTCGTCAACTGGTCGAGCGGGGGAGGAGGAATCGACACAGCGGCGGGCCGACTGCGCCGTTCTCAACGCGGCGCGCCATTCTCCTGGCCGCAGGAGCGCTGCCCGTGGCCATGGCGATCCTCAGTGAACCGGGGGGAGGTCCGCCCCGGCCCACTCCGAATAGACGATGAACTTGAAGGGGTCGAGGCCCTGATGCCGCACCCGAAGCCGGTCGAGGGCGTGTCGGCGGAGGTCCGTGAGCGTGCGGCTTGCCGGGTGGGTCAGGAGCCCGAGATCCGCGAGCTTCAGCGCGAGCGTCTCGTCCCCCTGCTCCAGGAGGGCCCGGCCGCTTCGCACGAACGCCGCCTCCTGGCCTCCGGCCAGGAGGTTGAGCGCGCCCGCCCACTCCCGCGGAGACAGGACGTCGATCCCGTCCCCGTCCGGCTTCCAGTAGCCGGTCCGCTGGTGGGCGACGCGCTGGATGAAGTGGTCCCGGATGACCAGGAAGGGCATGACGGCCTGGGGTTGGGTGCGGAGGGAGGCCGGGAGCCAGTTCTGCTGCAGCATCTCGGCCACCGTCCGGCCGTCCCCGATCCCCTCGAGCGTCCACCCGTGGACCTCGCGCAGCGCCGTTTCGAGACCCGGGAGGGCCTCCACCGTGAAGAGCTCGGTCAGTGGCGGATGGCCGTGGACCAGCGTGCGAGGGTCGAGCGAGCGGATCAGGGCGATGGTCTCGAAGAGGCCCTCGGCCGAGCCTTCCGGCAGGAACGGGGCCCCGAGGTACGGCATGAACACGTCCCCGACGAAGAGCACGCCCGTCGCGGGCAGATGGATCAGGAGCGCGTCGACGGTCTCGCCGCCCCGGACCGGATGGAGCGTGAATTCGGTCCCTCCCACCGTCAGGGTCTGACGCGCCTCGACCAGCTGATCGGGCACGACGTCATACCGTCGCCCGGCTTCCCCACCGAAGAAGTACCGGAACGGCACCCCGGTCTCGTTCACGATTTGGAGCTCCTCGGCGAACCGGGCCTGGGCGATCACCCGCGTGCCGGGAGCCGTGAGCGCCGCCAGCCCGCCGACATGATCCCAGTGGGCATGCGTGAGGATCACGTGGGTGACGGGAAGGGATGTGAGCCGACGCACGGTGCCGAGCGCCCCGCGGGCCGAGGCCTCCGTGGTGCCGGCGTCGACGGCCACGATGCCGGCATCGGTCAGCACGAAGGCGAGGTCGGCGAAGTCATGGCCCTGCGCGACATGCACCCGGGGCGCGACCTCGAGGAGCCGCGGCGGACGGAAGCGAAAGCCGTCCCGCGCCGTCACGGAGAAGTCGGTCGTGAACTGGGGGAGCGCGGGGTCGAGCGACGGATACCCGGACCGCGCGAGGGCCGCCTGGGCCTCGTCCCGGCGCTCGAGGGTCGTCAGGGCTCGCGCCAGGCCCCGATGTACGCTCCGGCGGAGGCCCGGGGGCAGGGTGTCCCGCTGCTCGAGCACCCACTCGAGCTCCGTCACCGCCGACTCGGCCCGACCGAATCGGGCGGGGAGCTCGGCCAGGGTCACGCCCCGCAGGTACCGGGCCACCGGATGACCGGTCTCCGCCGCGCGATCGAGCTTGGCGATCGCGTCCTTGATCCAGGCGACGCGGCGAAGGAGGGACACCTCGCCGGCCCTCCGGGCTTGAAACATCCCTTCCAGGGCCCCGAAGATCGGCTGGTGCAGCTCCGCCGCGGCCCGCTCGCGGAAGTAGCCGTGGGCCTCCTCGTCGTGCCCCGCGGCGAGGTATTGACCGGTCAGGGCCAGGATCACCGGGATGGCCGGTTGTGGCCAGCGCACGGCGTCCTTCAGGGCCTCGAGCGTGTGGTTCGTGGAGAGGGCGGACGCGCCGGCGCCCAAGGGAGCGCTCGCGCGCTCGACGGCCTGCGCGGGAGGCGGCGCGCCGCGTGACACGAGGATCCCGCCGACCGTGGTGAGCGCCCCGACCTTCAACAGATCCCGACGACGGAACAGGCTTCGCATGTGATGTCTCCTTCGTGGCGGGGAATTCAATCGGATCGGTGCATGGGCCGGGACTCGATCGACGGGCGAGGCGCCTCCGGCGACGGCTGCGTCGTCGACGCGCGCGACCGCCATGCGCCCGCCCCGATCGCCACCGTCACCGTCGTGCCGAAGACGACGAGTGACAGGGCGATGGCGAGGAAGAGGCCCGGCAGGCCGGCCCCGAGTCCGTCGATGGCGAGCCAGCCGCCCACCACCGCGGTCAGCAGGCGTACGAATCCCGCGACCAGTGGCCAGAAGACCCGGCCCGCGCCCTGGGACGCGAAGTACAGCGCGAGCCCGACGCCCAGGAAGCCGTAGACGGGGCCCACGCGCTCGAGGTAGCTGGTTCCGGCCCCGAGGATCTCGGGGTGCTCGGTGAAGAGGCCCAGCCACGCTCGGGGGACGACGGCGGCGGCGAACCCGATGCCTCCAGTCACGGCCCCGGCCAACGCCGCGCCCACCCACGCGATCCGCTGGGCCCGCGCGAGCTGGCCCGCGCCCACGTTGGTCCCGACCATCGTCACGAGCGCGGAGCCCAGGCCGAACACCAGAGGAATCAAGAGATACTCGAGGCGCGCCCCCATCCCGTAGCCGGCCAGCGCGAACGTGCCGAAGGGTCCCACCAACCCGGTCAGAAAGACGACCGTCAGGTTGGTCTGGATCGTGTTGAGGGACCCCGGTAGTCCGACGCGCAGGATGTCCGCGAGCAGGGAACGGCGAATCCGCAGGTCGGCGACCGACAGCCGCACGGGGCCGCGCCCCGACGCCAGATATCCCAGGAGGAGCAGGCTGCCCAGGGCGTAGTAGGCCACCAGGGCCGTGGCCGCGCCCACCACCCCGAGCCGCGGAATCGGGCCCCAGCCGACGATCAGGGCCGGCGAGACCGCGAGGGTGACGGCGGCTCCGCCCACCACGATGCCGGCGGGCAGGAGCATGTTCCCGGCCCCGCGGACGACGCTGGCCAGGATGTTGAACACCCAGAACGCGCTCGCCCCGGCGAACACGACGTTGGAGTAGGCGAGCGCCACGGCGAGCGCGCCGCCGGCGCCCCCGAGGGCGCGGTAGAGCGTGGGTCCCGCCCAAAGGGCGCCGGTCGTGAAGAGGCCTCCCATCACGATCGCGATCAGCAGGGCCTGCCCCGCCAGCGCATCGGCGTCGTCGCGGCGCCCGGCGCCGAGCGCCCGGGCGACCGCGGACGCCACACCGCCCCCCATGCCCCCCGCGGACATGGTCTGCATGAGCATGATCAGCGGAAAGACCAGGGAGACGCCGGCGAGCGCCTCGGCGCCCAGCCATCCGACGAAGACGGCCTCCGCGGCGCTGACCAGAGCCTGGATGATCATCACGACCACGGTCGGCGCGGCGAGCCGGAGGAGCGTGGGCGCGATCGGGTCCTCCAGGAGGCGTCTGGTGCGGGTCGTGAGTGGGGCCGGCCTCTCGGAGCCCGTCTGGGCCGCCGCGGCTCGTTCGGCCGGTGAGGATGGGAGTCCCGGATCGAGGCGTACCACCTCGGACATGCCGGCGTCTCCGCGATGACGATGCGTATGCATCATTTATGACGCACGGCTGCCGCGATGGGAGTCATGGGCGGGGTTACGCCTCTCCGGCTCGGGGGCGAGCGGGACGGGAGCCGGCTCGGGAGGAGCCGGACTCGAGAGCCTGCAGGGTGGGGACGACCTGTCGAAGTCCCGACGTGAGCGCCGTCCAGGCCTGGGGACCCAGCGCGCCGACGAACCGCTCCTGCACCTCTCTCCAGATCGGGAGGGCGTCGGCCAGGAGGTGGCGGCCCGCCTCGGTGAGGGCCGCGGTCCGCTCGCGCCGCGTCTGCCCCGGGTGGATCCGTAGACACCGGCGCCGGACCAGAGGCTTGACCGCGCGGTAGAGGGAGGTCCGGTCGAGCACCAACCCCTCGGCCAGGCGACTCAGCGGCACGCGGCCCCGCAGGTGGACGGCCACCAGGATGGAGAACTGCGTCCCGGTCAGGTCGAGGGGCGCGAAGGCCGCCTCGTAGAAGCGGCTGATCGCCCGGGAGGCGCGGCGGAGCCCGCCCCCCGCGCACTCGGCGGCGACGCGCGCCGACAGCTCCGAGACCGGGTCGAATCGGGGACGGGCCATCGCCTTTGAGGTATACGCATCGATTGGGGCTCTGTCAAGCGATGCGGAAGAGAGGGCCCCTCGGCGACCATTCGGCCCTTCGGCCTCCCGAGCGCACGCCACCGGGCAGGGAAGTGGCACGGCGCGTCCAGGCGCCCGTTGAAACTCGTTCAGGCTCGGATGTGAATGCTGCCTTCTACCTCTCGCACTTCGTACACGTTGAGTGCCTCGGTTGCCGGGCCGTTGAGCATCGCTCCGGTGGCGATGTCGAAGCGGAAGCCGTGGCACTGGCACATGATCGTCGTCCCCGTGAGCAGGCCCCCGGAGAGCGGGCACGCCTCGTGGAGACAGGTGCAGAGATCGTCGAACGCGTAGAGGCGATCCCTGACCCGCGCGATCGAGATTCGCAGCGTGCGATCGTCCAGGTAGTAGGGCACGACGAAATCGTTGGGAATGGCCTCGCTCCGCCCCAGCGAGCGGAAGGCGCCGGGCACGCTCAGTCATCGGCTTCTCCCTGTCGACGGGCATGGCTCAGTAGGGGTAGTCGGGGATAATGTCGGGCTTCCTCGCGTCGGGTCGCAGCTCGCCCG
>DATAFX010000128.1:0-17691 GCA_036257195.1 Candidatus Methylomirabilota bacterium
TACGAGGACCTGATCGGGTGCGGGTTCACGACCGTCTCCTTCGACCTCGACCAGCAGGCCGACCCGACGCTCCACGTCGACCAGCTCGAGCGGTTCATGGCGACGGCTCGCGGCCGGGCGGTGGCCATCGGCAACGTAGACGCCACGCTCTTCGAGCGCGCCTCGCGGGCCGAGATCGAGGCCGAGGTGCGGAGGTGCGTCGACACGGCGGCCCGGCACTCCGGCTTCATCCTCTCGACGTCATGCGAGATCCCGCCCCGCTCCAACCCGGAGATCGTCCAGTGGTTCATGGAGGCCGCGCGGGAGTACGGACGTTACGAACGAATCCCGAGCTGATACTCCGGACAGCGGCCCGTGTCCAGAGGGCAGTTGCCCGAGTGCCGGGCGAGCCGAGGGGTGGGCCATGGAGGTCATCACGATGCGTCGCGCACTGCAGTACATCGCCGTCATCCTCATCGCCCTCGTCGCGGTCGTGCCCGCGATCACGCAGCAGCATGCCGGGCATGAGAAGCTCGGTCAGGTCAACTTCGTCAACACCTGCAGCCCGGCGGTCCAAGCGGACCTCAACCGGGCGGTGGCGCTCCTCCACTCCTTCTGGTTTGGGGCCACGATCAAGGCGTTCAACGAGGTCGCCCAGAAAGACCCGTCCTGTGGGATCGCCCACTGGGGCGTCGCGGTGGCGTCGTTCGACAACCCCTTCGTCTGGCCGCCGTCCCCTAAGGCGCTCGCCGACGGGACCGCCGCCGTCGGGCGCGCGCGGGCGGCCGGGGCGAAGAGCCAGCGCGAGCTCGACTACATCGCAGCGGTCGAGGTGTTCTACAAGGACCACGACAAGGTCGACCACCGGACTCGGGCCCTGGCCTACGAGAAGGCGATGGAGCAGCTCGCCGCGCGCTATCCGGGCGACCGCGAGGCGTCAATCTTCTACGCGATCGCGCTGAACGCCACCGCCATCGCGACCGACAAGACCTACGCCCAGCAGCTCAAGGCGGCCGCGATCCTCGAGGCGGCGTTCCGCGAGCAGCCGGACCATCCGGGCGTGGCGCACTACCTGATCCACAGCTACGACTACCCGGCCATCGCGGACAAGGGGCTCGGCGCCGCCCGGCGCTACGCGACCATCGCTCCGTCGGCGCCCCACGCCCAGCACATGCCATCCCACATCTTCACGCGGCGCGGCTACTGGCAGGACTCGATACAGTCCAACCTCGCCTCGGCCGCCGCCGCCGACAACGACTTCGATCGCTTCCACGCCTGGGACTACCTGGCCTACGGCTACCTCCAGCTCGGCCAGGATCGTGCGGCCCGGGGCGTGTTCGACCAGATCCTCTCCGTCGAGAAGCCGAACGTCACTAACTTCCCGGTGGCCTTCGCGCTGGCCGCCATCCCGTCCCGCCTGGCGCTGGAGCGCGGCCGGTGGGCAGACGCCGCCACCCTGGCCCTCCGGCCCGCCGACTTCCCGTGGGCGCGCTTCCCCCAGTCCGAGGCGATCCTCGTCTTCGCGCGAGGCGTCGGGTCCGCCCGGAGCGGGAATCTCGCCCAGGCCCGGGACGACCAGGCGCGCCTCGCGGCGCTCAGGGACGCGCTCCTGGCGGCGAAGGTCGGGTACTGGGCCGATCAGGTCGACATCCAGCGGTTGCTGGTGGCCGGGTCGATCGCCCGGGCGGAAGGCCGGAACGACGACGCCCTTCAGCTCATCCGGGCGGCGGCCGACCGGGAGGACGCGACGGAGAAGCACCCCGTGACGCCGGGGAACATCGTCCCGGCGCGTGAGGTCCTCGGCGAGGCCCTGCTCGATCTCGGCCGGCCGGCCGAGGCCCTTCGTGAGTTCGAGGCGTCCCAGCAGCGCGAGCCGAACCGCCTCCGCGGTTACTACTGGGCAGGCCGAGCGGCTGAGCTGACGGGCGATACGGCGAAGGCGAAGGCCCAGTACGGCCAGCTCGTGACCCTGACGGCCCAGGCCGACACCGAGCGGCCGGAGATCACCCAGGCCAAGGCGTTCCTCGCGAAGCCCTGAGCGGCGCCGGGCGGCCAGCGGCGGCGGCGGTCCGGTAGACGAAGACGGCGCAGGGCGTATACCCTGCGCCGTCTGGTTTCTTACGTGCCGCGATCCCTATCGAGGGCGCGTGATCCTACCAGCGGGGCGTGCGGCGCGGACCGCCGCCGTACCCGCCCCCGCCCCCGCCGAATCCGCCGCCGGGCCTGGACCCGCCGGGACGCCCGCCGCCGGAGCGCCCGCCGCCAGCTCCCTGCGGGTTCGCGACGTTGACGGTGAGACGCCGGCCCTCGAAGGGCTTGTCGTTCAGCTTCGAAATGGCAGCCTGACCTTCGGCCTCGGTCGCCATCTCGACGAACCCGAAGCCACGGGACTGGCCGGTCGCCCGGTCGGTGATCACCGTGGCGGACTCGACCGTGCCGCACTGGGCGAAGTACTCCCGGAGACTCTCGGACGTGGTGGAATAGGACAGGCCGCCGACGAACAGCTTGGTCGCCAAGGGGGCGCCTCCTTCGGAGCCCCGGACCCGATGCCCGGGGCTATCACTCTTCCGCACTTCTCCACTGCGCCCCTGACATGCGGAAGAGCGGCCTATCCGAGGCGAGGTCCACGCCCGAATGGCGTGGCGCGTCAACCTCAGTCTAGCATGGGGGGTGGCCAGGGGTGGACAGGCCGGGGCCGGGCGCCCGGTGCGGCCGACTGGCCGCCCCGATGCCTCGGCTCAGGCTCGCCAAACGGGCCGGCGAGCGCGCGGCCGGACGGCCCCCCAACGGTAGGCCCCCCGAGCCCCGGTCCCGGGGCTGTTGCGGGCCGGGGCGACGCGCGGTTGACAGAGCGCGCCACCGTCGGCCACGATGCCTCGCGCATCGGAGGAAGGGTGATGGCGGAACGATTCGACGCGGTCATCGTCGGCGGCGGGCACAACGGCCTGGTCGCCGCCACCTACCTGGCTCGGGGCGGCCTGAAGGTGCTGGTGCTCGAGCGGCGGCACATGGTCGGCGGGGCCTGCGTGACCGAGGAGCTGTTCCCGGGATACCGGCTCTCGTCCTGCTCCTACATCTGCCACCTGCTCCAGGAGCAGGTGATCCGCGACCTCGACCTCCCGCGGCACGGCTTCGAGGTGTTCCCGCTCGAGCCGGCCCGCTTCCACCCGTTCCCGGACGGGCGTCACCTCGTCGTGTGGGAGGACGTCCAGCGCACGGCGGGGGAGATCGAGCGTTACTCGAAGCGGGACGCCGCCGCCTATCCGCGTTGGGTCGCCCTCTGGGAGCGGGCCGCGGCGCTCCTGCACCCCTACTTCCTGGCGCCCGCGCCGACCTACGCGGAG
Source organism: Candidatus Methylomirabilota bacterium (assembly GCA_036257195.1). GTDB lineage: Bacteria > Methylomirabilota > Methylomirabilia > Rokubacteriales > DASRDR01 > DASRDR01. The sequence goes on from DATAFX010000128.1 coordinate 3,324, forward strand.
CTCGCCGCGCGTGTCCACGGCACCCCGGACGAGGAGGTCTTCGAGACGCTCCTGACCCGGCCCATGTGGGACCTGGTGCACGAGTACTTCGAGTCGGACGTGATGCGGGCGCACACGCTGAACGCGCAGGATCTCGGCGATCCGCGGGCCCCCGGGAGCGCGCTGGTCTACGCCTACATCCGCGTGAACCTTCGCTCGGCGCCGGGAACGGTCGGCATCGTCAAGGGCGGGATGGGGAGCATCACCCGGGCCATGGCCGCCGCCGCCGTTGAGGCCGGGGTCACCATCCGGACGGACGTCGAGGTGGCCCGGGTCGACGTGAGGAACGGCCGCGCCGTCGGGGTCGTGCTGGCCGACGGCGGCAACGTCGGAGCCGACGCCGTCGTGTCGAACGCCGATCCCAAGCGCACGTTCCTCAAGCTGGTCCCGCCGGACGCGATTTCCGGGGAGTTCCGCGACCAGGTCGCCTCCCTCTCGACCCGCGCCGCGTACTTCAAGTTTCACGCGGCGCTCCGCGAGCTGCCCGACTTCTCCGCCTATCTCGGTGCGGGGTTCGATCCTCGATACCTGGCCCAGGTGAAGATCTGCCCGTCGACCGAGGCCTTCCTCGCCGCCTGGCAGGACGCCCAGGCGGGCCGGCTGCCCCGGGCCCCGCTGATGGAGGTGCAGATCCCGACGGTGTACGACACCACGCTGGCGCCCCCCGGCCACCACGTCGTCTCGGTGTGGGCCCTGTGGGCTCCGGTGCGCCCCGCCGAGGGCTCGTGGGACACGCGTCGCCGGGAGATGGGCGAGCGGATCATCGACCTCTTGACCGGCTACGCGCCCAACTTCCGCCGAGCACTGGTGGACTGGATGCTCCTCACCCCGCCCGACATCGAGGCGCGGATCGGCCTGACCGACGGCAACATCCGTCACCTCGACCTGGTGCCCGCGCAGCTCCTCGGCCGCCGCCCCTTGCCCGGGTGGGCGCACTACCGGACGCCGGTGCTCGGCCTTTACCTGTGCGGCGCGGGCACGCACCCGGGCGGCGAGGTCACCGGGGCCCCCGGCCACAACGCCGCGCGCGCGATCCTGGCCGACCTTCTCCGGGACGTGGCGGCCGGCGACTGAGCCCGCGTCGGGACGCTCCGCCCTCCACCCGCCGTCCTCCGGGTCAGCCCGTCGCGCTCGAGCGCCGCCTGGAGCGAGCGTACAGAAAGGACACGATCAAGAGAGCCGATCCCAGAACGAGGACCGACAGGATGCGATAGAGCGCGTCGAGGCCGGCGAGGTCTACCATGAGCACCTTCAGGACCGTCACGCTGAAGAGCAGGATCGCCCCTACCCTGATCGGGGCCCGGTCCCGCCAGAGTCCCCAGGCCATCGCCGTGAACGCGTACACCGCCCACAGCACCGACAGGGCCGCACTCCGGAGCTTCGCGGGGTCGAACCGGACCTCGGGCAAGGGAGCCAGCACGACCTCAACGCTCAGGTTCCAGAGGAGCAGGAGGGCGGCCGCGATCGAGCCCAGCGCAGCCAGCCGCTGGCGGACGGGCTCCCCCACGTACGAGAGCGTCCCCCCCACCTGGCCGTAGAGCCACGCGAGCACCACGAGGAGGCACCCCGCCAGGAAGCGCGGGTTCGCGACGGCCGGCCGGAGCGACGGCTGGATCCGGGCCCACCGATCCGTGCCCCCCAAGGCGTCCACCACGAGCGCGACCAGCAGGGCGGTCGCCACCCCGAGCAGGACTCGCGTGTCGTCACGACGGGCCAGGGCCAGGAGCGTCATGGCGGCCAGCATCCACACAACGGACTTGACGACGGGAACGTACGGCGGCGGGATGGCGAGCGTGCGGAACTGGCTGAGCTCTACCGTGAGGAAGAAAGCCACGCTGCCGACGGCGACCAGGAGCAGGATCGGGCGCACGAGGCGCTCCCATCGTCCGATCGGCGTCCCGCTCCGCTCCCGGACCCGGTAGCAAGCGGCGCCGATGAGCGCGGTGACGGCGACGGCGACGGTGGCCGGGAACGCCGGGTGGGCAAGGAGGAACGTCCCCGCCCGGCCCGCGTCCTGCTCGACCGCGACGAACCACCGCGCCCACCCAAGCGCGCTGATCAGGAAACCGCTCGCACGGAGCCTCGGCGCGCCGAGCGCGAGCCCGCCGAGCAGGAGCGCCAACCCCTCCACGCTCCAGGCGATCGCGAGGTCGTGCCGCCCGAGGGTCACCGCGGGGGCCAGCGCCAGGAAGGCCAGCGCGACCGCGCGGTGGAACAGCGCGATCTGCGCACCACCCTGGGCGCTCCGGGCCGCCACGCGCGCCGCCACGAAGTAGATCCCCGCGAGCGCGAGCGCCAGGACGGCCAGGCGACGTCCCGACGGATCGTCGAGGACGCGCCGCGCCGCGGCGAAGTAGAGCGCCGGCGCCCCGAGAATGACCAGGATCCGCGGAAGCTCTGCGAGGTCGACGGGGCGGCCGCTCCGGGATCCGACGAGGGCCCAGGCCGCGAACGCCAGGAAGAACGCGGTCGACCAGCCGAGGGCGGTGGCAAGGCGGTCACCCTGATACCAGCGGTCCAGCCAGCCCCAGTAGAGGATCTGGGTCCCCGCGAAGGCGAGCAGCGCGAGGCCGGGCCAGCTCCGCCGGAGCGCGACGACCAGCACGCCGGCGGCGAGGATGCCGAGGTACGTGAAGAGCGCGGCCGCGGCATCGGTGTCGGTGTTGAGGACGACCGGTGTCAGGAGCCCGCCCAGCGTCGCCAGGATCGCCAGGGCCAGGGAATCCAGTCGGAGCGCCATCCAGAAGCTCACGCCCGTCACGATGGCCATCGCGACGAACGTCGTCGGCGCCCCCACCAGCGCGTAGAGCGCGTGCGCCGCGTAGAGGGACAGGTAGACGACCCCGATGCCCACGGCCACCAGGCTCTGCGCCGGCACCCGGTACGTCGCGCCGCCGGCGAGTCTGAGCCCTCCCGCCATCATGGCGATGCCCGTCGCGAGCCCCGCCAGGACGCGTCCACCGGGTCCGACCCAGTCCTGCTCGAATGCGTGCTTGAGGAAGAAGCCGACGCCGAGGAGAAGGAGGAGCGCCCCGACGCGCGAGAGCCAGGTCCCGCCGAGCCGCCCCTCCCACTGGCCCACGCCAGCTGCCGGACCTGGGGCCGGCAGGACGGAAGGAGAGGACGGCGCGGCTGCTACCGGCTCGGCGGGAGCGGCGTCCCGTGCCCCGAGGTCGGGCGCGGCCGACGTCACGGGGGCGTCGACAACGGGCTCCGCCCGAGTCACCTCGGGCGCGGGGGGAGACGGCGGAGAGGACTCGGCCGCGTCAGCGGCCCGGGTGGTCGACGGCGGAGTGAAGCCGGCAGCGGGTGCCGCCCCGCGCTGCTCCAACTCGGCCAGGCGGGCCTCGAGCCTCTGCAGCCGGCTGCGGAGGCTCAGGAGTGCCAGGATGAGGACCAGGACGATGATCGGAGTAGCGAAGAAGAGGACGCCCAACGCGACGAGCGGAACGATCGGCAGGGATGTCATGTGCGCTCCGACTGCCATGATAGCGCCGGAGCGGCGTGACACCGCGCGATGCTGGCCGCCCGCACGGGTCTCGGGCGGTCGGCCCGGCTATCGGATCAGAGCGCCGGGGCGGATCCGCTCTCGTCGGGACCCGGCGCGCCCCCGGAGCGAGGGCAGAGGACCAGCCCGGGGGCCCGGGCCGTGACTCGGGACCGAGGGTCCTTACCGCAGGGGCCCGAGCGTGGGACAGGTCTCGTCCGCACCCGGCACGTGGCTCGGGCCACTCGTCGGGACTCTCGCAGGTGCTCCAGGGTCAGGGAGGGAGGGTCGCGTTCATCGCCGCGACGACCTCGCGGGCGAGCTGATCGTTCCGATCGGTGAGGGGCGCGGCGTAGAGGGGCTCGTCGTCGGGGGTGAAGACCCCGAGCTCCATCACGGCGCCTCCCTTTGGCGCCGGATTCCGCCAGTACTGGATCCGCCACCGGGCCTGAGGGGTCCGGCGCGTGCCGGGGTCCGGACCCGACGTCTCCACGGGCTGACCGCAGGTTGGGCAGCGTCCCATCGTCATTGAGCGTGACGGCTTTCTCGCCGTAGACACTAGGGGTCCCGGGGTCTCCTCGTCTTGACATTGCGCGTCACCGGCTTGACACTTAGGCCGGCTCGTCGCTCGAGCCGATGTGGGAACTCGGGTCGTGCCCAAGAGACCGCTGATCGCTCTCTCCGCCGCGACTGGACTGATCGAGGCGATCGAAGAGGCCGGCGGAGATCCCGACCAGGTTCTGCGCTCGGTCGGGCTGGAGCGCTCGGTCTTCGCCAGCCCCGACGGGTTCATCGCCTGCGCCGACTTCACCCGGATCCTCGAAGAGGCGGCCCGGACCACGGGTGACGACTGCTTCGGCCTCCACTTCGGCGCCGCCTACAACCCCAAGGACCTCGGGCCCCTGACCTACGTCGCGCTGAACTCGCCGACGATCGCGGACGGCTTCACGAACATCGGGCGCTACCTGAGAGTTCACAACGAGGCGGCTCACGTGTCCCTCGGCACGGAGGGTCGGCTCGCGTACGTTCGGCACCGGCTCGTCCACCTGCCGATCGAGACCCACCGCCAGCACAACGAGTGCAGCGTGACCGTCGGGCTGAACATGCTCCGCCTGATGGTGGGAAGCCGGTGGGCCCCGCTCGAGGTGCAGTTCGCGCACGAGGCGCCGCGCCAGACCTCGGAGCACGGCCGCATCTTCGGCGCGCCGGTGTCCTTTGGCTGCGCGGTCAATGCCTTCGTCGTCGAGCGGGCGTTCCTCGAGCGGCAGATCCCGGCGGCCGACGAGCGGCTCTATCCGGTTCTCCAGCGATACCTCGACGGGGTCCTGAAGGAAATGCCGCGGGAGGACGCCCTGCTCGCCTCCGTTCGCAGCATCGTCGGCGAATCGATCCGCGATGGAGCCCCGACGCTCACCCGCGTGGCGCGGAAGGTCGCGATGGCCCCGCGCACGCTGCAGCGGCGACTCAGGGAGCACGGCGTGGACTTCAAGGCGCTGGTCGACGATACGCGCCGGCGCTTCGCCCTCAGCTACCTCCGGGACCCGAAGAACACGTTCACGGACATCGCCTACCTGCTCGGCTACTCGGAGGTCAGCGCCTTCAACCGCGCCTTCAAGCGCTGGACCGGCTCGACGCCTTCGGACTACCGTCGAAAAATTTCGGAGTGACGCGAGGCCGCTCTCGTGCGCGGTGCGAGCTCTCGCCCCTCGTCGAGCGCGGGGGTTGTTCCTTCTCTCAGGCCTCGTCGGCCCAGACGGCGGCCGGTTCTTGGCGGCGCCGGAGCAGGCGGAGCGTGCCGTCCGGCTCCAGCATCACCTCGGGAGCGCGGGGGTAAGAGTTGTAGTTGATGGTCGACATGGCGGCGCAGTAGGCGCCGGCGCCACTCACGACAACCAGGTCGCCGATCTGGGGGCGGGGCACCCACCGGGGACCGAGAGCTTCTGGGTCACCCGGCGCTGGCGTGAGGATGTCGCCCGACTCGCAGCACGGTCCCACGAAGACGACCGCGGCCGCCTCTCGCCCGTGGGCGAGGACGTCGATCGGGTGCTGGGCGCCATAGAGCGAGGGGCGCGTGACCTCGGTCATGCCGGTATCGAGCTTGGCGAAGAGGTACCCCTCGCGGCCGGTGTCCACTACGTCCACGCAGCTCGCCACCACCGCGCCGGCATTCGCCACGAGGTAGGTGCCGGGCTCGATCTCGAGGCCGAGGCGCCGTCCGTCCCGGCCCTGGAAGGCCAGGATCTCCGCGCGCACGTGCGCGCCCACGTCGGCCAGGTCGACCGACGGCTCCTCGGGCATGCGCCCCACCTTGAACCCGCCGCCCAGGTTGACGACGCGCACCTCCGGCAGCTTCGCGGCGAGCTCGAGCGTCATCCGCGTGCAGCCCTTCCAGATCTCGGGATCGGTACCCGACCCCACGTGCGAGTGGAGCCGGGTGATCCGCAGGCGGTAGCGCTCCGCCGCCGCCTTCAGCTCGTCGAGGTGCTCGTGCCAGATCCCGAAGCTGGACGCAGGCCCGCCGGTATTGGTCCGCTTGGTGGAGCCGGTGCCGAGGCCGGGGTTCACCCGGACCGACACCTCGCTCCCGGGAGCGATCTGACCGAAGCTGTCGAGCTGGTGGAGGGAGCACGCGTTGAACAGGACTCCCCGCCGGAGGTGGTCGGCCAGGCGCCGCGACGGCATCTGCGAGGTGAGCTGGATCTCCGCCGGCGCGAAGCCCGCCTGGAGCGCCCGCTCGACCTCGAAGTCACTCGACGCGTCGATGTGAAGGCCGAGCGCCCGGAACACCCCGAGGATCCCCCGGGAGGGGTTGGCTTTCATCGCATAGCGCAGGGTGAAGCCGAACGGCGCGGGGAAGGCCAGGGCCGCGCGGGCCGACGCCTCGAGCGCGGCGCGATCGTACACGTAGCAGGGGGTGCCGAAGCGGGCGCGCACCTCGCCGGCCAGCTCGGCGGTCAGGAACCTCGCGGAGGGAGCGATCCGGTGGTCCATGGGCGCCCATCGTACATCAGGTCGATGGCTGGCGCGCGTCCGAGTGGCGCCGTCCCTTTCGACCGGCCAAATGGGGCGCTGGCGAGGCGGCGGCCGCCCCACCCTCTTGTCCGAGTCTCGGCCGTCCGTTAGAGTTGACGCCGTCGTCGGTGCCGCTCTCGATCGAACCCTCGCTGACATCCAGGAGGTCTGGTGAAGGCGCGCGAGATCTTCGAGTACAACAAGCTCACCTGGCCGGAGATGAACGACGCCATCGAGCTCGGGAAGGTGGTGCTGCTTCCCACCGGCTCGACCGAGCAGCACGGCGCGCATCTCCCGCTGGACACGGACCTGTTCCTGGTCGAGTCGGTGTGTCAGGAGCTCGGGCGCCGCGCCCCGGACAAGGTGCTGGTGCTTCCGGGCATTCCCTACGGACTCAACATGCACCACTTCGACTTCCCGGGCACCATCCACGTCGAGCCCCATCACTTCATCGACTTCAGCGTGGACGTGCTCAAGAGCGTCGCTTACCACGGGTTCCGGCGGATGGCCGTGATCAACGGGCACGGGTCGAACATGCCGATGGTCGACCTGATCGCGCGCCGGGTGGTGCTCGAGACGCCGGCCATCTGCTGCGCGTTCGGTTACTACAACATGGGGCGCGACGACAGCCTGAAAGGACTCGAGAGCGGCGTGTACGCCCACGCGGACGAGTGGGAGACCTCGCTCTACCTCCACTTCGCCGCCGATCGGGTCCAGATGGACAGGGCGGTGCCGGACACCGACCGCGTGGGCCGGACGATGACCTCCGACAGCACCACGAACGTCCGCTTCAACGACTTCTGGGGACGGTGGACCAAGACGGGCGTGCACGGGGACCCGACCAAGGCCAGCCGCGAGAAGGGCCGCCGGATCGCCGACGCCATCATGAAGGAGATGCTGGTCTGGCTCGACGAGTTCCGGACCTGGCCCATCGAGGGACGACAGGACCAGCACCGCCTGCCGGTCCAGCGGGAGATCCGTTGGTAACAGCCAGGAAGGTAACGCCGATGCGCAGGATGGGAGCCACACGGCACGGGCTTGGGTACACGGTCGGCACCTACGCGACGGCACTGGCCATGCTCCTCGGCGCGGTCCACGTCACCGCGCCGCCGGCCTCGGCTCAGGGCAGCCACTTGAAGGTCGCGCTTCAGGGCGAAACCGCGAACGTCGACCTCCACCTGACGACGACCTACGTCAGTCGGATCGCGCTCCTGAACGTGTACGAGATGCTCTACACCCTCGGCGAGGACCTGTCGATCCAGCCGATGTTGGCGGACAGGCACGCCATCAGCCCCGACGGCCTCACCTACACGATCACGGTCCGGAAGGGCGTCAAGTTCCATAACGGCAAGGTGATGGACGCGAAGGACGTCGCCTACACGCTGAACCGGATGCGGAACCAGGGCTGCCGGACGGCGGAGTTCAAGGCGCTGATGAAGGACGTGCAGGTCCCGGACGCCTCGACGGTCCGGATCACGCTCAACACCCCTTCCGGGGTCTTCCTGGCCAACCTCGCCAACATCATCTGCCCGGTCGTGATCTATCCGGAGGGCGAGGTCGAGAAGCAGGGCGGCTCCATCACGAAGCCCGTCGGCACCGGTCCCTACGAGTTCGTCGAGTGGAAGAAAGACGCCTACATGCGGGTGAAGAAGTTCAAGGACTATGTGGCCGACTCGCGCCCGGCCTCGGGGCTCGCCGGGAAGAAGACCGCCATCATGGAGACCGTGGACTTCATCCCCATCCCCGACGGCTCGGTGCGAGCCGCCGCGATCGAGCGCGGGGATGTGGACATCGCCATCGAGCTGAACGCCGAGGACGTCGGGCGGCTCAGGGGCAAGCCGGGCGTCGTGGTCCGGTCCGTCCCCGGCATCGCCTTCGACGACATCCGATTCGGCTTCAAGATAGGGCCGTTCAAGGACAGCCAGAAGCTCCGCCAGGCGGTGGCGTACGCCATCGACAAGGAGGAGCTGTCCAAGGCCAACACCGACGGCCAGGGCAAGCCGGTGTCGGCCGGGTTCCCGGCGGGGATGCCGTTCCACGGCGCGGTGCACGACCAGGACCCTTACGCCAAGCCGAACGTCCAGCGGGCGAAGCAGCTCCTGCAGGAGGCCGGCTACAAGGGGGAGAAGCTGGTCCTGGTGGCCCACCTGGTGCCGGACCGGATCGCCCAGGGCGCCGTGATCATCCAGGCCCAGCTCCAGGCGATCGGCATGAACATCGAGGTGAAGACGCTGGAGTCGGCGGCCCTCACGGAAGTCTGGCTCAAGGGGGAGTGGCCGCTGTTCTACTCGGGGCTGACGCCCCGGCCGGACGCCGATGTCTACTACTGTCAGTCGAACGAGTCGACGTCGAGCAACGCCGGCTACAACAACCCGGAGTACGACCGACTCTGCCAGGAAGGGCGGAAGGCGCTCAAGGCGGAGGATCGCGCGAAGATCTACGCCCAGCTCGAGCAGCTCCGCCGGACCGACCTTCCCTACTACCCGACCATCTACGTGCCTCAGGTCGCGGCGTGGCGGGAGAACGTCAAGGGCTGGACCCACTGGGCGGCGGGCTACGCCCGCGTGTGGGGCGTGTCGAAGTAGCCCAGCCTAGGCCGAGATTCCGATCGGCGGTGCAGCGGGAAATCCGATGGTGACAACGAGAGAGGAGACAGAGATGCGACGGACGCGAGTGATACGACACAGACTTCACCACACCGCCGGCTGGTACGCGATGGCACTGGCCGTCTTTCTGGGCGCGACCCTGGTCGCCGCGCCGCCGGCCTCAGGCCAGCTGAAGGTCGCCCTCCAGGGCGACACGTCGAACGTCGACCTCCACCTGACGACGCACTACGTCAGCCGCATCGCACTCCTGAACGTCTACGAGATGCTCTACACGCTCGGCGAGGACCTGTCGATCCAGCCGATGCTGGCCGACAAGCACACCATCAGCCCGGACGCCCTCACCTACACGATCACGGTCCGGAAGGGCGTCAAGTTCCACAACGGCAAGGTGATGGACGCGAAGGACGTTGTCTACACCCTGAACCGGATGAAGAACCAGGGCTGCCGGTCGGCGGAGTTCAAAGGACTCATGAAGGACGTCGAAGCCACGGACGCCTCGACGGTCCGCATCACGCTCAACAGCCCCTCTGGCGTCTTCCTGGCCAACCTGGCCAACATCATCTGCCCGGTCGTGATCTACCCGGAGGGCGAGGTCGAGAAGCAGGGCGGCGCCATCACGAAGCCCGTCGGCACCGGCCCCTTCGAGTTCGTCGAGTGGAAGAAGGACGCCTTCCTCCGGGTCAAGAAGTTCAAGGACTACGTGGCCGACACGCGCCCAACCTCGGGCCTCGCCGGGAAGAAGGCCGCCCTCGTGGAGACGGTCGACTTCATCCCGATCCCGGACGGCTCGGTGCGCGCGGCCGCCATCGAGCGGGGGGACGTCGACATCGCGATCGAGCTGAACGTCGAGGACACGCCACGACTGAAGGGCAAGCCAGGGGTCGTACTCGCCGTCAAGCCCGGCGTCGCGTTCGACGACCTTCGGTTCGGCTTCAAGACTGGGCCGTTCGCCAAGAACCAGAAGCTCCGCCAGGCGGTGGCCTATGCCATCGACAAGCCCGAGCTCTCCCAGGCGAACACCGGGGGACAGGGCAAGCCGGTGTCCGCCGGGTTCCCGGCGGGGATGCCGTTCTACGGTCCGGTGCACGAGCAGGACCCTTACGCGAAGGCGAACGTCCAGCGGGCGAAGCAGCTCCTGCAGGAGGCCGGCTACAAGGGGGAGAAGATCGTCCTCACGGCCCATCTCGTTCCGGACCGGATCGCCCAGGGCGCGGTGATCATCCAGGCGCAGCTCCAGGCGGTGGGCATGAACATCGAGGTGAAGACGCTCGAGTCGGCGGCCCTCCAGGAGGTCTTTCTGAAAGGCGAGTGGGAGATGTTCTACTCCGGGCTCACCCCGCGGCCCGACGCCGACATCTACTACTGCGCGAACAACGAGTCCAAGACGAGCGTCACCGCGTACAACAACCCGGAGTACGACCGGCTCTGCCAGGAAGGCCGCAAGGCGCTCAAGGCGGAGGACCGCGCGAAGATCTACGCCCAGCTCGAGCAGCTCCGCCGGACCGACCTCCCCTACTATCCGACCATCTACGTGCCCCAGGTGGCAGCCTGGCGCGAGAACGTCAAGGGCTGGACCCACTGGGCGGCGGGCTACGCCCGCGTGTGGAACGTGTCCAAGTAGCCGACGCTTCGGCGGAGGCTCGCTCCGAGGGCCCGCGGCGGTCGGTCGGCGAACGGCCGCCGCGGGTCTTCCGCAACCCACGCCGTGAGCCGCCGGTCCACCGATCGCCCGCTCGCCGCGGGAGGCACGATGCCCGAATCCATTCCGGCCCCGCTCATCATCGACACGCTCAAGGACACGTTCCGTGAGGCGCGGGCGGCCCTCAGGGCCGAGGTCGCCGAGCCGCCGATGCACCGTCATCTCGGCTGGATCCTGAGCGTGCCGGACACGCACCAGAAGACGGTGCTGGCGGCGCTCGACAAGGAGGACTCCATCCGCGTCGTCACCTGCGCGACCGAGGACGAGGCGACCGCCATCGCGGCCGGGCTCCACGTCGGCGGCGAGCCGGTCGTGCTGATGATCCAGCACGCCGGCCTCTACGCGTCGGTCAACACGCTCCGGGGAGTGGCCATGGACGGACGGGTCCCGATCTTCTACATGATCGGGCTCCTGAGCCGCGAGAAGGACAAGGATCCGCGGGAGTCTCGGCACTCGATGGTGCGGTACTGCGAGCCCCTCCTCGACACCTTCGGTGTGCCGCACGCACGGCTGGAAGGGCCGAACGACGTGCATCTCATTCCCGAGTACTACCGCCTGAGCCGCGCCCGCCGCGGGCCGGCGGCCGTGCTGGTCGGGCTGGAGACGGCCTGACGTGGCTCCCGGGAGGGCCCGCGGATGATCGAGAGGCCCGAGGACGCCCTGCGGGTGCTCGCGGCCGAGCGCGGCGACGCCATCGTGGTCCCGACCATGACCACCGCGCCCGCGTGGCGGAGCATCGCGCCCGGCGACCTGTCGGTGACCTGCGTGGGCTTCATGGGCGGCGCCTCGTCGCTCGGGCTCGGGATGGCGCTCGCCCGCCCTGACCGCCGGGTCCTCGTGCTCGATGGCGACGGCTCGCTCCTCATGCAGCTCGGCTCGCTCGCCACGGTCGCGGGCGCGGCGCCCCGTAACCTCGTCCACTTCCTCTTCAAGAACGGTGTCTACCACACGTCGGGCGCGCAGGGGATCCCGGGCGGCCTCTCGGTCGACTTCGTCATGATGGCGAGGGGCGCGGGCTACCGGATGGCGACGTCGATCGACGACCTCGAAGACTTCCGGCGCCGCCTCCGGGGGCTCCTCGACGCCGAGGGGCCGGTCTTCGTCGAGCTCCGCACGGGGCTCGCGGCCCAGACCCCGATGACAGTCCGCGAGCGAACTCCGTTCCACCAGCAGCTCCACGACGCCCGGGTCAAGCTCCTGCGGCCCCGGGCGGGCGCCACCCCGGACAACTGACCCGAGCCGCCACCGGAGGCCGTCATGCCACTGGATCCCCAGGCCCAACGTGTCGTCGACGCGATCGCCGCGCTCAACCTGAAGCCCACGGAGCAATCGACGCCCGAAGAGGCGCGCGAATCGATCCGCAGTCGCACCGCTGCCCTCGGCCCCGTCGAGGACGTGGCGGCAGTGGCCGACCACCGGGTGCCCGTGGCGGGAGGCGAGATCACCGTGCGTCTGTACTCGCCGGGAGGCTCTGGCCCTCATCCGGTGCTGGTCTACTACCATGGCGGAGGCTGGGTCGTCGGCGACCTCTACACGCACGACGGTCTCTGCCGGTCGCTCGCCAACGCGACCCGCTGCGCCGTGCTGAGCGTGGACTACCGCCTCGCGCCCGAGTTCAAGTACCCCGTGGCGACCGAGGACTCCTACGCGGCGCTCGGATGGGCAGTGGCGAACGCCGACCGGCTGGGCATCGACCGCCACCGGGTCGCAGTCGGGGGCGACAGCGCGGGGGGGAACCTGGCCACGGTGGTCGCCCTGATGGCGCGCGAGCGGGGCGGCCCCCCGCTCGTCCATCAGACGCTGATCTATCCCGTCACGGACCACGGCCTCGATACCCCGTCCTACCGGGAGAACGCGACGGGCTACGTGCTCACGCGCGAGGGGATGCGGTGGTACTGGGACCACTACCTCGCCCGCGAGTCGCAGGGCGAGGAGCCGTACGCCTCGCCCCTCCGGGCGCCCAGCCTCGCCGGGCTTCCGCCCGCGCTCGTGATCACCGCGGAGTGCGACCCGCTCCGCGACGAAGGCGAGGCGTACGCCGCCCGCCTCCGCGACGCTGGCGTCCCCGTCACGCTCACCCGCTACGCGGGGATGTACCACGGGTTCGTCCGCATGACGCACTTTCTCGACAAGGCGCGAACCGCGGTCGACGAGATCGCCGGCTCGCTGCAGAAGGCGTTCGCGGCGGCGTGAAGGCCCTCGCCGATCGGCGGCCGGCCGCGCAGGGCACGGCCACGCCGCGGACCACGCCGTAAGGCGACGATCGCCCCGAGCATGCATCCCCTGATCCGGCTCGTTCTGATGCGCCTGGTGGCGCTCGCCCCCATGCTGCTCGCCCTGAGCGTGGCGTCGTTCGCCCTGGTGCACGTGATTCCCGGCGACCCGGCTCTCGTCATGATGGGCGGCGAGGGCACCCCGCAGGCGGTCGAGGAGCTGCGGCGCCAGCTCGGTCTGAACCGGCCGCTCCACGTCCGCTACCTCGAGTGGCTCGGCCAGATCGCACAGGGAGACCTGGGGCAGTCGCTCTACAACCGGACGCGCGTGTCGGAGGAGCTCCTCTGGCGGATGCCGACGACTCTCGCCCTGGTGGCGCTCGCGCTCCTCTTCTCGATCGGCATCGGCCTCCCCGCGGGGCTCCTCTCGGCGGCCTTCCGGAACTCGTGGATCGACCATGCCGCGAGGCTCCTGACCCTGGTAAGCCTGTCCCTCCCGAGCTTCTGGCTCGGGCTCATGCTGATCATCTTCTTCTCCCTCTGGCTCGACCTCCTGCCGATCGTCGGCTACGAGCCGATCACGCGAGGATTCTGGAAGGCGATTCCATTCCTCATCCTGCCGAGCCTCTCGCTTGGCGGGTACCTGGCGGCGCTCATCACGCGGCTCACCCGCTCGAGCATGCTGGAGGTGCTGAACCAGGACTACGTGCGCACGGCGCGCGCGAAGGGCCTTCGCGATCGCGTCGTCCTCATGCGCCATGCACTCCGCAACGCCCTCATCCCCATCGTGACGGTGATCGGCATCAACGTGGGCATCCTGCTCGGCGGGAGCGCGGTGATCGAGACGGTCTTCGTCCTGCCGGGCGTCGGCCAGCTCGTCGTGCGCTCCCTGTACAACCGCGACCTCCCGGTCATCCAGGGGCTGATCCTCTACGTCGCCGTGGTGTATGTGCTCATCAATCTCATCGTCGACGTGCTCTACACGTACCTCGATCCGCGGCTGCGCCCGAGCTGACGCCGTGTCCACGCCGGACGAGCGAGCGGAGCTGACGGTGCCCGGCCCGGCGGGCCCTCCGGCCGCCGACCGTGCGACGCGCGGCGACGCCCCGGAGCGGATGCCGGTCGCCGTGCTACCGTCGCCGCGGTCGGGCGGGGCGCGCATCCGGACCTGGATGCGCAAGAACCCGCTCTCGGTGGCGGGGGCGGCGATCGTGCTCGCGCTTGTGGCGATGGCGCTGCTTGCGCCGTACCTGCCGCTGCTGAATCCGATCCGGATGAACGTGCCGAAGCGCTTCTCCCCGCCGGGCGCGGA
>DATAFX010000147.1:0-2271 GCA_036257195.1 Candidatus Methylomirabilota bacterium
CGGGGCCCACGCGCTCGGCGGCATGGCGGCCTTCATTCCCAGCCGGCGCGATCCGCAGGTCAACGAGGTGGCGCTGGCCCGGGTGCGGGAGGACAAGGTCCGCGAGTCCCAGGACGGCTTCGACGGGACGTGGGTGGCCCATCCGGACCTCGTGACGGTGGCCCGCGAGCCGTTCGCGCAGCTTCTCGGGGATCGCCCCCACCAGCTGGAGCGGCAACGCCCGGAGGTGACGGCCAACGCGCACGCGCTTCTTGACGTCCGGGTCCCCGGCGCGACCGTGACGGAAGGCGGTCTCAGGACCAACGTGAGCGTGGCTCTCCAGTACCTGGCGGCGTGGCTCGACGGAAACGGCGCCGTCGCCATCAACAACCTCATGGAGGACGCCGCGACCGCCGAGATCTCGCGCTCGCAGGTCTGGCAGTGGACCCGCCACGGGGTCCGCCTCGCCGAAGGTCACGTGGTGACGCGAGAGCTCGTGCGCCGCATCCTGGACGAGGAGGTCGGCAAAATCCGCGTCGCGGTCGGGGAGGCCACGTACGCGCGCGGCCACCACGACGCGGCGCGTGACGTCTTCGAGGCGGTAGCCCTCGGCGAGCCATTCGTCGAGTTCCTGACGCTGCCCGCGTCCGAGCGAATCGACCTCTAGCGAGCCTGACGGGCCAACCCCATCGGCGCGACGCCATCCGCGCCGCGTCGGGCCGCGTAGATCTGGGGAGGAAGCCGACCATGCTCCCCGACGGCGCCCTGGCCGCCTTGCGGCGCTATCCGCTGCTCGACGCCCTCCGCGAGCGCCGCTCCCGACGGTTCGGCCTTGGCATGGCCATGGACGCCGGCCCGCTCGCCTACCGGAGCCGGCACCCCGGCCTTCGGCTCACCGAGGGCGAGGAGGCGCTCCTCGCGTTCGCCGCGTGCGGGATCACGGGCTACGCCCTCGCCGACCTGGCGTTTGGCCCCGGGCAGGGCGGGACCATCATGGCCGGGCTCGTCGGGCGGACCATCGGAAGCGGCGACGCCGTCCACAGCGTGGCCGTCTTCGTCGCCACCGCGGAGCAGACCTACCTGCTGAAGCGCCCGCGTGATTTCGCGCCGGCTGAGATCCCGGAGCTCGTGGCCCTCGCCGAAGCGGGGGACTACGTCGCGCTCTACCGACGGAGCCGCGTGGAGATCCACGCCGGCCGCACGGCGCCGCCGCTCGAGGCTCCGTTCAACCTCGACGTGAACCGCTGGTCGCTGTACGACCCGGCGGGCACGTACTTCCTGCCCGTCAACGACCTCACGCTCCTCTACCTGAACGGCGTCCTCGAGATCTTCGGGGAGACGACCGGCGCGTTCGTCGTCGACGAGCGCGCGGGCTACCGGCCCGCAGGCCTCGGTCGCTTCGCGCGCAGCCGGGGGGGCCACCTTCACGACGACCCACGCGAGGGTCGGGTCCTCACCATCCGGGAGCTCGAGAGCCTGGTCAGCGAGTTCGCCACGATCGAGCAGGGCATGGTCGTCCAGAACCTCGGGCTGATGACGCAGGCGCTTGGTCTCGGCGGCTTCCCTCACTGGGGGGCACACCCGTTCGGCTGGCTTCGGGCGCTCGGCTTCCGGATGACGGAGCTTCCGGCCAGTCGCTACCTCGGCATGTCCCGGCCACTGGCCTGGCTGAGCCGTCTTCTCGGGCGCGACGTGGCCGTGCCGCTGGCCCTCGGGCTCGAGGCCGGCGGCGTCACGCTCCTGACCCCGTTCTGCCCTCCGTACCACGCCTCGATGGAGGCGGCCGTTCGGGCCGTCGTCGAGCTCAAGTTCGGGCCGGAGGGAGTATTCCGCCAGGGCACTCGCGGAAGCGCCTGGCGCGAGCCGACGCGCATCGCCGAGACCGCGCCCGCCCCGAGCCCGGCGACGGTCGACGCGACGATCGCGTACGCAACGTACCTCTGGGAGCGCTACGGTCGCTTCCCGGCCTACGCGCCCCCGTTCCGGACGGTGCTCGGCTTCCAGGCGAACCACGTGGACGTCGAGTTCTACGATCGCTTCTATCAGCCGACCGCTCTGGCGGCGACGCAGCGGGAGCACCTTGCCCGCTGGCACGGCGGCACTCCGAATGGAGACCCGGCGAGGTGAACCGGCGCGTCCGCCGGCTCTTTGCATTGCTGGAGCGTGCCCAGCCGTGGGCGTGGCCGCTCCCCGGTGGGCGTCGAGGGCTGCTAGGTCAAAGGTTGGCGCGCTAGATGTCGCCGTCCTCCAGCAGTCGATCGAGCGGCGGGAAGGTGACGGCCGGATGGGCGC
>DATAFX010000167.1:0-8881 GCA_036257195.1 Candidatus Methylomirabilota bacterium
CGACCGACGATGACCGATGTCGAGGCCCGGGAGTGGCTCAGGCTCTTGTGACGGAGGCTCGACGATGACGCTCTCCCGGGTCGATTTCGCCGACGTGCAGGGGCTCGTGCGTTACGGGTACGCCCACATGACCGAGGCGAGTTTCCTGCTGCTCCAGGTCAGGGATCCCCGGGCGGCCCGCGCCTGGCTCCGCTCCGCGCCGGTCACGACGGCCGTCCGAGCGGATCCGCGGCCGAAGACCGCGCTTCAGGTCGCCTTCACCCGGGAGGGTCTCGAGGCCCTGGCCGTCCCGGCCGCGATCATCCGGGGTTTCTCGGCCGAGTTCGTCTCCGGCCTGGCCTCTGAGGAGAGCCGATCCCGGCGACTCGGGGACGTCGGCGCGAGCGCCCCATCCTCCTGGCAGTGGGGCGGCCCGGGGCGCGTGCCCCACGCAATCGTTCTCCTCTATGCCGAGCCGGGACGGCTCGAGTCCTGGACGCGGACGGTCACCCACGATCCCTGGGGCGCGGCGTTCCAGGTGCTTCCGAGTCCTCCCCCGGCCCCGCTCGACGACGTGGAGCCCTTCGGCTTCGTGGACGGTATCAGCCAGCCGGAGCTGGACTGGGACCGCCGCCGGACCGTCGACGGCCGCGATCTGCTCGAGTACGGCAACATCCTGTCCCTCGGGGAGGTCCTGCTCGGCTATCCGAACGAGTACGGGAAGTACACCGACCGCCCGCTGATCGACCGGCACGAGGCGCTCGGCGCCGGGCTCCCACCGGCCGAGAACGTCCCCGTGCGGTGGGACCTGGGGCGCAACGGGAGCTACCTCGTCGTCCGCCAGCTGCGCCAGGACGTCAGGGGCTTCTGGCAGTTCCTCCACCGGCAGACGAACGGAGATCAGCGGGCGCGGCGCGTGCTGGCGGAGGCGATGGTGGGACGGACGATCACCGGCGAGCCGCTCGTCGCCCTCGCCACGCACCCGATCGCCGGGGTCGACGCCCAGGTGCCCGACCAGGTCCGCTACAACCAGTTCACGTTCGACTCTGACCGCTTCGGCACGCGTTGTCCGCTGGGTGCGCACATCAGGCGCGCCAATCCGCGGAACGCGGACCTGCCCGGTGGGCCCGCCGGGTTCATCCGTCGTCTCGTGCGCACGCTCGGCTTCGGCGGCCAGAGCATCCGCGAGGACGTCCTCGCCTCGACGCGTTTCCACCGGATACTGCGGCGCGGCCGGGAGTACGGCCTCCCGCTGTCCCCCGAGGAGGCACTCCGGGCCGGCGGCCCCAACGACGGTGAGCGCGGGCTCTACTTCATCGGCCTGAACGCCAACATCGCCCGGCAATTCGAGTTCGTGCAGAGCGCTTGGATGATGGGCACCAAGTTCGACGGCCTCACCGAGGAGAGCGATCCTCTGGTCGGCGCCCGGGAGCCCATCCCGGGCTGTCCCGTCACCAACACGTTCTCCCTGGCCCAACCCGGCGGAGTGCGGCGGCGTCTCACCGGGCTCCCTCAGTTCGTCACCGTAAGGGGCGGGGCCTACTTCTTCCTGCCAGGTCTCCGAGCCCTCCGCTACCTCACTGGCTTCGGTGGCTGAGCCACGTCTAGTCGAACGTCTCGTCGCCCGTCGGCTCGCGGTGAGGGGTGGTATTCATCGACTGCCGAAGTCGGGAGAGCTCCCCGTAGAGCCGGCGCCGCGCCCGGTTTTGGTTGCCGAGCGGTCGGTGGGCGGGGACAGAGTGCCAGGGATTGAAGGACAGGTTGTGCGCGAACCGGAGCTGCGCCGGCGAGTCGAACGTCTGACGGGGGAGCCGGAGGGTCGCGACCGGGCGCGGTCGGGCCAGCCGCTCCGGCCAGCGCACCGAGGCGTTCTCGATGGGCATGCGATGAGCGTCCGTCTGTACCTGGACGAGGAAATCGAACTCCACCTCCTGCCGCGCGAGCGTGCGCGCCATGGTCTCCCGGAGGTAGTGATCCGGCGGGCGCAGCGGCACGCGGGGCACCCGGCTCCGGGTCCTGAGCCTCGGCCGGAACGAGTACTGCATGGCGCGCCCCTCGCCGAGCAGAAAGGGCACGCAGCCCCAGTACGCGGTCTCGAGTGGGCTGGTCTGGGTCCGGGCCCACAGCCCCTGCATCAGACCGTCCAGGAGATGCGAGTCGAACGGGCTTATGAAGTAGAAGAGCGGCGTGCCCCGGAGGCTCCACGCCTGGAGCTTCGCGTTCTCTCGGACGTCCGGAGTGGTGAAGGTTGGCGCGCTGATGCCGGTGAAATCCTGGGTGAAGCGCTCGTCGTCGAGGAGCTTCGGCCCGGGCACACCCATCAGCTTGACGCCGATGCTGAGGACGCCCACCTCCTCGATGTCCGGGGGACTGGCCGGTCCGGGGCCGGCGAACCGGACCCAGGCTCGGAACCTCTGGGGCTCGGCGAAGACGCCGTGGCGCCACTCGGCGGGCACGTCGTCCCGCACGATGAACTCTCCCCGGATCACCCCATGGGTCTTCGTGTTCCCTGCGCGCTGGAACTCGCCAGGCCCGTAGTGAGCGCGCATGTAGGCGGCCATGTCTCGGATGATCGAGTCGAGGAAGGCCTCCTCGCCGGGCAGGAGCTTCTCCTCGGCGAGGCGCAGCCCCTCGTTCCGGCGCCCGAGGTTGATCAGGAACTGGACGACGGCGGCCAGCGGCTCTCGGAGGAGGGCGTCGAGAGTCGGGCGGAAGAACGGATCGACCCGGCGCTCCAGCTTCATCAGCTCGATGGCCGCGCCGTGGAACGCCTTGAGCAGCATCCGGCTTCCTCCCGTCTCGGACGAGCCCCTCGGACCGCGGGTGTTCCATTGTATGCCGCGCGCGGGTCGCGCCGCCCGACGCGCCCCCCCGACCGGACGGGAGACGCGGGACGATGAGACGGCCGGCCCGGTGGACGCTCCTGGGCGTGGGGCTGCTTCTCGGGGGATGCGGCAACGCGCCCGCCGACCTCGCGGCCTGCGCTCGCACGGCGTGGGCGGGCCTGCGCCCCGCCGCCGAGGATCGCGCCCGGAGATTCCTCGGCAAGGTCGGGGAAGACCGGGCCCGTTGCTACGGCGGCACCCGGGCCGTCGAGCACAGGCCGGACCCGTGGGTGGACTGGCCGCACTACTGGGCGACGGGCGACGGCGGGAGCCGGGGGTCGGCGTCGAGCGGCGGGCTCCGATTCCTCCAGCCGGACCGGCGTGGTATCGCCGGGGCGCTCATCGACCTCGAGTACCAGCGGGTCGAGCTGATCCGTTTCAACCTCTTCGACAACAGCGGGACCTACCCGGACTACGTCCGCGGCCGCGCGGGCGTGGCCGGGCCCACCATTCGGAGGTGGGCAGAGATGCGGCTGCCTCCGGACCATCCGGACTTCGCCGCCGTGGGCGGCGCCGGCGACCAGCTCTGCACCGGCGCGCTGATGCGCCACCGCACGCTCACCGGGATCTGCAACGACCTCCGGAACCCTCTCATGGGATCCACCGGCATGCCGTTCGCCCGGAACGTCGAGTTCGAGGCCACCTTCCCGGATCTCGGCCGCACGGAGCTCGCCCGGAACCGTCACGGCGCGCGTCTCGGCCTGCTCCGCCCCGATCCCCAGGTGATCAGCCGCCGGCTGCTCAGCCGGGCGTCATCGTCGCCCGATACCTGTCACGGGGGCCGCGGGCTGCCCGGGCACTCGCGCCTGGCGCGCTGCGACTACCGGATGGCGCCCTTCCTCAACGTCCTGGCGGCGTTCTGGATCCAGTTCATGACCCACGACTGGTTCTCGCACCTGACCGACGGGCGGAACTCCTCGGAGACCATCGCCCTGGGGTGCCAGACGGCACGGGTCGACGACGACGAGAGGCAACTGACCCGAGCGGACGCGGCGCGGCTCGGCTGCCGCGCGGGCGACCGCGTGGCCGCCGCGCTGGCCGAGGCTGCCGACCCTCCGATCTTCGACGGTCCGGGCGGCGCGCGCCTCGCCCGCGCGTACCGCACCACGCGCAACACCGTCACCGCCTGGTGGGACGCCTCCCAGCTCTACGGCCACGACGCGTCGTCGCGGCGGCGCGTCAAGCGCGATCCTGCCGACCCGGCCAAGCTGCGCCTGACGGCGGTCGAAGCGCTCGTCGGGGCAGGCGACCGGCTGGGGTACCTGCCCGTGTTCGAGGCCAGGGATCCCATCAACCCTCTGTGGGCCGGGCAAGAGGCGACCGCGTTTCCCGACAACTGGAGCATCGGGCTCAGCTTCTTTCACAACGTCTTCGCGCGCGAGCACAACCTCTTCGTGGACGCGTTCCGGAGACAGGCGGCGGCCACCGCCGACGCCGACTCGGGGCTCCGGCATCCCGCGTGGCCCGATCGCATCGTGCGCTATCGCGACGTCGGTGACGACGAGCTGTTCGAGGTGGCCCGGCTGGTCATCGCGGCGGAGATCGCCAAGATCCACACCATCGAGTGGACCCCTCAGCTGCTCTACGACGAGCCGCTCCGCAGAGCCCTCGAGGCCAACTGGTCCGGCCTGCTCGGGGACGGGGAGCCGGTCCGGGCCGCGCTCGCGCAAGTCCTCCGCTCGCTCGCCCGGTCGGGCGACGCCGGGAAGGCGACGGTTTGGTACTCGGTGTTCGCCTCGGGCCCGGGCATCTTCGGTCTCGGCAACCGCGTCTACGCGGACGGCCGCGCGTCGGGGGTGGACCTCTGGAGTCTCGCGAACCCCGAGCACGTCAACGGCGGGGTCAATCACTTCGGCTCGCCGTTCAACTTTCCCGAGGAGTTTGTCACGGTGTACCGGCTGCACCCCATGCTTCCGGATCTCCTCGAGCTCCGGACGTGGGCCGGGGATCCGGATGTCGTCCGGCTTCGCATCCCGGTGCTGGACACCTTCCGCGGCCGGGCGACGGCGGCGATGCGGGAGCACGGCCTCGCCAACTGGGCGCTGTCCCTGGGCCGCCAGCGGGTCGGTCGCCTCACCCTGGGGAACCACCCGCGTTTCCTGCAGCAGCTGGATCTCCCGCAGCCTGGGGGCTTGACGGGCAAGGTGGACGTGGTCGCCCTCGATCTCGTGCGGGACCGTGAGCGCGGGGTGCCGCGCTTCAACGAGTTCCGCCGGCAGTACGGTCTCCGGCAGTTGACGGGCTTCGATGACTTCGTCGATCGGCGCCTCCCCCCGGGAGCGCCTGAGCGCGCCGAGCAGGAGCGGCTGGTCGCCGCCATGCGTGAGGTGTACGGGCAGCATCGGTGCGACGCCTCGAAGCGCATCACGTCCGCTCAGGTCAACGCCGACGGGACGCCCATCAACGACTGCCTGGGGCACCCCGACGGGAGCCAGGTCGACAACGTGGAAGATGTGGACACCGTTGTCGGCTGGCTGGCCGAGCCCGTCCGTCCGCACGGGTTCGCGATCTCGGAGACGCAGCTCCAGGTGTTCATCCTGAACGCCTCCCGCCGGCTGTTCAGCGATCGGTTCTTCACCTCGAGCTTCCGGCCGGAGTTCTACGGCCATCTCGGCATCCGGTGGGTCACTGACAGCGGGCCGGACGGCACGGTGATGGAGCGCCGGGGGCCAGGCGCCCGGACGGCAGAGGTCTCACCCTTGAAGCGGGTGCTGCTGCGGACGATTCCTGAGCTCGGACCGGAGCTGGCCCGCGTCGTCAACGTCTTCGATCCGTGGGCTCGCGATCGGGGCGACTACTACTCGCTCGAGTGGAAGCCCCGCCCGGACGCCCAGGCGGACGAAGCCTTCCGATAGGGAGACATGTCCATGCTGGAGTCTCAGCTCATCGGCATCGGCGCAAGGCATCTCGAGCGGCTCGTCATCGCCCTGGCAGGCGCCCTGGCCGTCTGGCTCGGATACCGCCTGTTCATCAACATGCCACTCAGCGAGAAGGGGACGGGGAAGCTCCAGCTCCCGGGCGGGATCTCCATCTTCATCTCGCGGGTGGGGCCGGGGGTCTTCTTCGCGCTGTTCGGGGCGGGAGTGCTCGCGTACGGGCTGCACCAGGCCGTGCGGATCGAGGTGAACGCGCCGTCGGCAGTCACCACGTCCGACACCCCCGCTGCGTCGAGCGCGCGGGCGCCGGGCGCGACCGCTCTCCGCTACAGCGGGGCCCAGAGCGCCCAGGCCGCCCCGGAGGATCGCGCCGCCGAGCGCAACAACGTGGTGCTCCTCGTGGGGACGCTGACCAGGGTCGCCGAGACGGTGAGACGCCAGCCGCCCCCCGCCCTTCCGCCGGAGCAGCGGCTGGACTATGAGCTCGCGCTCGCCGACGCGCGCGTGCGCTTGCTCGAAGGCGTCTGGGACGCCGCGGCCTGGGGCTCCCTCGCCGAGTTCCAGCGCTGGATCCGCAACGGAGAGCCCGACCCGCCGCCTGCCGCGATCGCCGGCGGCGTTCGGGCCTTCCGGGGCCGGTGATGCGCCGGCCCCCGGTCCCCCGCGTCGTCGCCCTCGCTGCGCTAGCCGGCCTCGTGACGTGCGCGGCCGCAGGGCAGGCCCGCGCCCAGGCCGTGGCGCCTGACCGCGACTACGGGTCCATGTACGACGACCGGCTGCTGCAGGAGAAGCAGGGCGGCTACCGCGAGGTGGTCCTCTGGAACCTGAACAACGTCTTCCTCCCCAAGATCACGCCGGAGGAGCGCCGGCGCCTCCAGGGGCTGGACGTGCAGTTCCCGCTGCGCGGCCCCGAGCGCGGACTCTTCGAGTACTTCGCGACCGCGCCCGCGCGCGTCGTCCTGCCCGTGTTGGCCATCCGCTTCTTCGCCGACTTGTCGGTGGCGTACGCCTGGCTCCAGAGCCAGGGTTACACGCTCGAGACCGTCACCGACTACGTGTCGATGGTGAAATACCAGCCCTCCTCCCGCTTCGGGGGCCGCTATCCCGAACCGCGGGCGGCGCTCGGCATCCCCCCGAACGCCACCGACGACCCTCGGGTGGAGCGGATCTCCGGCAAGATCCTCAACGAGTCGCTCAGCTTCGTGCTGTTGCACGAGCTCGGCCACATCGTCTTCCAGCACCCCGGATACGGGCCGGGTGTGCCGCGCGAGCGCGCCCGGGAGAACGAGGACCAGGCGGACCGGTTCGCTCTCGAGGTGCTCCGGCGAGTCGGCCAGCCGGTCGAGGGCCTGCTGTTCTGGTTCCTCTCCGCCGCACACTTCGTCCCCCACCGCGCCGATTTCGCATCCGACGCGGAGTATCAGGGCCATCTCCGCCGCAGCACCCATCCGCTGACGAGCGAGCGGCTCACGCGGCTCGGCGAGTTCCTCCGCGCGCACGCCGCCGACTACGGGCGGTTGCAGACGAACCCGGCCCGCGCGGCCGAGATCATTCGCGGCGTCGCCGACGCGATCGACCGGGAGGTGGTGCCCGTGCTGGCCGACCCGGACCAGCAGCGGCTTATGGCGTTGAAGGGGCAGCGCGTAGGCCTGGAGACCCTGTCGCCTCGCCGCCCAACCGAGGTCATGGCGGCGGCGCCCTCGCCATCCGCCGTCCCCCCGCTGTCCCCCGGCGCCCCGAGTCCGACGTTTGACGGCGTCTTCGACGGACAGATGAGCGACCGGACCGGCGCCTTGCCCGCCCGGACCGTCCTGCGGCGGCAGGGCGACCGCGTGAGCGGCGTGTACAGCTACGGCGCGGGCCAGGGCGAGATCGTGGGGATCGTCGAGGGCGACACTCTGATCTTCGTGTGGCAGTCG
This sequence comes from Candidatus Methylomirabilota bacterium, assembly GCA_036257195.1. Classification (GTDB taxonomy): domain Bacteria; phylum Methylomirabilota; class Methylomirabilia; order Rokubacteriales; family DASRDR01; genus DASRDR01. The sequence continues at coordinate 7,660 of DATAFX010000167.1, forward strand.
GGTGGCAGCCGCGGGCGCGGGCGGGTGCGGACGAGCCCGGGCGGCGTGGAGTTCGAGGGAACCTGGGGCTACGGCGACGCGTCGGCCGGCGGAGGCACGTGGACCGGCGCTCGACGCGGTCGATGACGAGGAGAACCTCATGACCTGGCACGATCATCGCGGAGGAGCGGAGTCGGGAGACGTCCGATGAGCCCGATGACCGCCGGCATCGTCCTGTCGACCGTTGCGCTCCTGGTGCAGGGGACCCGGTGCCTGATCCGGCAAGGGGCCCCGCCGTTCGTGCGCCGCTTCGGGGCGCTCACCCTGCTCCTGGCGGGGCTGAGCGCGGTCCTCTTCGTGCTCCTCCACTTCGGGGAGGCGGTCCTGAGCCCCGAGTTCGATGCGGTGATGGCGCGCGGGCACCGGCGCGGCCTGGCGGCCCTCGTCCTCGGACTGGCCCTGGCGGCCGGTCTGGGCCTGCATGTCCAGCGCCTCAAGGCCGAACGGCCGGGTCGCCTGGCCGCTCTGCTGGTCCTCGGCATGATGGTCGGCGTCCTGGCCACGCTGCGCATCACGACCCTGGACCCGGACGAGACCGAGGCCTTCCGCATCTACGCCTACGACCTCTGGTGGCCGCCGCTCCTCGTGTGGATCACCGCGTGCTTCCTGGACGGCGCGATCACGATCCTGGGCTTGACCGACCACCGGGTGCGGGTCGGCGCCTTCGCGGCCTTGCTGTTCGGCCTGTCGTGGGCGGCGCGCAGCCGGTCCTTCGGTGACCCGATGTCCGAGCGCCTGTGGGCCTGGGTCTTCGGCACCGGCGTCGCCCTGCTCATCGCGCTCCTCGTACTGCTGGTTCGTGCGGCGCCCGGCGGCGCTCGCGGCGCCTGGCCCTGGCTCGCGTCCTTGCCGAGTCGCGCCCGCCTCGCTGCCGGGTACGCATGGCAAGAGATCGTGGTCGATGGCTGGGAAGACGAGCTGACGATGGTCCGCGAGCGCGTCTCGCGGGAGTACGGGCGCCTGCTCGGACTCCTGGCGCTCGTGACGATCGGGTGGACCCTCATCGACATCTTCTACGTCGGCCGGTTCTCCCACGTCGGCGCGCTGATCGTCCTCGCCGTCGCGTGGACGTGTCTCGCCGAGGTGACCGCCGAGGGCCCCCTGCGAGCGTTCGTGGTCAACACGCTGCCGTCGGCTTACGAGGCGCTCGCGAGCCAGCAGTCCCGTCTGGGGGCCATCTGGT
>DATAFX010000035.1:0-5626 GCA_036257195.1 Candidatus Methylomirabilota bacterium
CTCGTTGCCGCGTCATGAGCGAGCTGGTGGGAGCGGTTTTCCGTCAAGCGGCCCCACGTCGGGTATGGATGGATCTGCTTCAATCGGGCGAGCTTCTCCAGCAAGGCGGGAATGTCGACGGTCTCGTCGGTGATCTCGACCACCTCACGGTCGACCAGCGTCGCGAGCAGGGCCGGGTCGACCCGCGTCAGGAGCAGATCGAGTCCCGCCGGATACCCGAAGACGATGACCCGGCGGCCCGGCACGGCCTCCGCGCCCTCCAGGTCAAGCGGGAGCACGGGCACGGATCGGGGGGGCTTCCCGCGGAGGATGATGAGATCCGCGCTCTCGGACGCCTTGACGGAACTCAGGGACACGGAATCCGGAACTCCGGGAAAGAAGGCCCGCAACTGGGCCACGCGCGGCCGCAGGCCCTCCTGTTCGAGGAGGTCCGCCAGCTCCGGGTCGGCCTCCCAGGGTCGAGTCAGATGACGGCTCGTCAGGATGTCCCCGTCTCGGCTCGCCAGAAAGCCCGTGCCGAGGAAGGTCGTCCGCACGATGGGTCCCTCGCCGTCTGCAGACATCCGCGGCCAGCCGAGGAGTCCGCGCGTGGGGCGGCCCTTTCCATCGACCCCGACGTAGCGCAACGGCCGACCCGCGGTGTCCTCGTAGACCACGGTGCCCTGGATGAGCGGGACCCCCGCGGCATAGGCGCCGATGATCCGTTCGCCGGCGTCCCGCTCCATCTCCAGCGCCCGGACCTTCCGCTCGATCCGGTCCAGCTGATCACGACGCAGCGCGAGGAGCGGCGCGACGTCCTGCCGGTAAGCCGTGACGCGCTGCCCGCTCTCCGCGATCTCGCGCTCCAGCGCCTCTCGCCGGGCCCGTTCCGCCTCGAGCTGTATCGAGAGCTCCGAGGCAGCGCGGCGAATCGCACGCTGGCCGGCGTACAGCCAGGCTCCGCCAATCGCTCCGAGGGCGACGAGGAGGAGAACCATGGTCGGGAGGAACCGCCGGAGGGAGCGGGAGGCCTGGCGGCCCGAGCTCGGCGGAAGGACGCCGCCTGGGTTCATCGTCCGCTTCCCGCCACGACGACGGCCGGTGCGGCCTTTGGCGCGGCCCAAGCCGGCCGGATGCCCAGACCTCCCAGCGTGCCGACCACCCGAGCCGGCTCGCCCCAATCGCTCCAGGTGACTCCCCGCACCGGCAGCACTGCGAGATTGGCGGCCTTCGTGCCCAGCACGTCCTCAGAGAAGTTCGTGGACGGAAGTCGCGCGTAGAGGGATCGCATGGCCTCGCGCTCTCCGAGGGGCGATCGCCTGCGCCACGCGGTCATGAACGCGCCATACAGATCGGGAGCGGCCTGGCGGATCAGGGCGAGGAGTGCCGGCACGCCCGCCACCAGTACGAAGGTGTTCCAGAGACATCCTCGCTCGAAGAGCGTCTCTGCCAGGGCCAACCTCGGCTTTTCCCAGAATCTTCGGACTCTGTAGACGGGAAAGGCGGGCCCACCGAGGAGCCGGTCGCCCGCCTCGATCCAGCCGTACTGCACCTCGGGGCCCGCCGCTTCCATCCCCAAGAGGACGATCAGGTCGGGACGGGCCTCGATCGCGGCATACCCGGCTTCCACATGGGCCATGAAGATCGCATCGTCCGACACGTAGTGGTCCGACGGGAAGAGGGCGACCGTGGCCAGGGGTGCTGTCTCGGCGATACGAAGCAGGCTGTAGAGGATCGCGGGAGCGGTGCCCCGGCCGTACGGCTGAACGACCAGCGGCCCGCCTGGCCCCGTCGCGAGCAATGGCGCATAGAAGGGCTCGTGGTGGCGGGTCAGGACCAGGCACGTCCGATCGGGCGGCACGATGCGGTCCACCCGAGCGCGCGTCCGGTCGAGCAACGTCTGCCCGTCCCCAAAGGGGCATAACTGCTTGGGTCGCTCGTCGCCCGCGATCCGTCGCGTCAGAGGCCGGAGCCGCATCCCCTCGCCCCCGGCGAGGATGATGGCCCACCGGTTTGACCGCTTCGCCCCGATCTCCATCTTCTCCTCCTGGTCGAGATCCGCCTGGCCTGGGAGCAGAGTCTGGGAACCGATAGCAATGGCGCTGCCAGCCCGGTCTTCGCGATGGACGTCGCATTCCGGCGCACGGAGGGGCCGACACACCGACCGCTCGTGCGACCGCGCCGCGCCGGTGCGGAGAGTCCGCCCCATACGGGGCAGGGTTGGGACGCCTCAAGGCGAGCGCGTTGCCTGGTGACTGCGCATTCCACTGGCACCTGGGTTGCAGCCTGCCGGGCGGTGCCACGCCGGCAACGCCGGGGAACGAGAGTTCCCGACAAGGGAGGGGACCATGGGGCTCAAGGACCTGCTGGTGCACGTGGACAATGACCCGGCCTGCGGCACACGGGTGGATGTCGCGGTCGCGCTCGCGGCGGCGCACGGGGCTCACCTCACGGGCCTCCACGTACCGGAAGCGCCCCCGTTGCCCGGCTACGTCGAGATCGAGCTGCCACCGAGCCTCCGGGAAGAGGTGCGGCACCGCCAGGAGGAGCTCGCACGCCAGGCGGAGGACCGGTTCCACGGACGGGCACGCCGGCGCGAGGTCCGCGGCGAATGGCGGCTCGAGCGGGGCGACATCGTCGGAACGATGAAGCTCCATGCCCGGTACGCCGACCTCACGGTCGTCGGACAAGGAATCGACCTGAAGGAGGCGCCCCATGATCTGGCCTTCCTGCCGGAAGAGCTGGCCCTGGGCGTGGGACGACCCGCGCTCGTCGTCCCGCGCTATGGCACGTTCGAGACCGTCGGCGAGCGGGTCCTGATCGCGTGGAACGGCAGTCGCGAGGCGACGCGGGCCGTCCATGATGCGCTCCCGCTCCTGACGCGCGCGACGAAGGTCACCGTGCTCTCGATCGACCCCGAGCAGGATTCGGGGTCCAGGGTGCCGAGTGCGGACATCACGCTCCACCTGACGCGTCACGATGTCCGGGCCGAGGCGGACTCGACGGTGGCCCTTGACCTCGCGGTCGGCGATGTGCTCCTCTCTCGCGCGGCCGATCTCGGCGCGGATCTCATCGTCATGGGTGCCTACGGGCACTCGCGCGTGCGCGAGATGGTGCTGGGCGGGGCGACCCGACACATCCTCCAGCACATGACCGTGCCGGTGCTCATGTCCCACTGAACACGTTGGCCGGACGCGGCGATCCGCAACCGGACACTGGACGCCGCGAAGCTCGCACTCGATCTGGCCACAGAGAGGTGATGGAGACACCCCCGGCCCCATGACGCGTCGATCCCAGAACCCCGCTGGTCACGCAGCGAGTCCAGACTCGTCGGCAGGCAGCCTGTCGGCCGCCGACGGAGACCGGCCGGTGAGTCATGAGTGGCACGCCCTCTCGCCTGCGGAGGTCCTGAAGCTCCTGACCGTCGATCCGGAGGCAGGGCTCAGGGCCGACGAAGCACGACGCCGGCTGGCGCGCGTCGGACCAAACGTCGTCGGAGAGCACCCCGACACGCCGCTCTGGCGTCTCGTCCTCGCGCAGTTTCGCAGCCTCGTCGTCCTGCTCCTCCTGGCCGCGTCGGCCATTGCGGCGTCGCTGGGACAGCAGGTCGAAGCGCTCGCGATCCTGGCCGCGCTGCTCCTCAATGCGGGGATCGGGTTCGTCACCGAGTGGCGGGCCCGGATCTCGCTAGCGAAGCTGCGCGCCCTGACGGTGCCGCACGCCCTCGTTCGGCGGGAGGGGAACCTCGTCCGGATCCGTGCCGCCGAGGTCGTTCCGGGCGATCTGCTCGTCCTGGAGGCGGGAGGTCACGTCCCCGCCGACGCGCGGCTCGTCCGGGGTAGCCGTCTCCGCACCGCCGAGGCGGCCCTGACCGGGGAGAGCGTGCCGGTCGACAAGGACGCCGACGCACGGCTCACCCCCGAGACCTCGCTGGCCGACCGGCGCACGATGGTCTATCTCGGGACCACGGTGGTCGCCGGGAGCGGTCTGGCGGTCACGACCGCAACCGGGCTGGCGACGGAGCTCGGCCGGATCGGCCAGCTGGTCGCCCTGGCCGGCGAGCGGACCACGCCCCTCGAACGGCAAGTCGAGGAGCTCGGCCGCCGGCTGATCGGTCTAGCGCTCGGGACCTGCGGGGTCGTCGGCCTCGCGGGAATCCTCCAGGGCCAGCCGGTCGGGCTCATGCTCGAGACGGCCCTCACCCTGGCGATCGCGGCGATCCCGGAGGGCTTGCCGGCCGTCACAACCGTGGCGCTCGCCGCGGGCCTCTGGCGGCTCGCGCGCTCGGGAGCACTCGTGCGCCGGCTGCCAGCCGTGGAAACCCTCGGCTCGACGACGGTGATCTGCGCCGACAAGACCGGCACCATGACCGAGAACCGCATGACGGTGAGCCGTCTCCACGTGGCCCCGGAGACGATCGCCCTCGTCTCCCGGAAACCCGGGGCAAGCCGGGAGTTCGTGCGGGGCGATACGGTGCTTGATCCGCTCGCCGATACCCAGCTCGCGCGCCTCCTGACGGTCGGCGCCCTCGCCAACGACGCGAGTATGATGCGCGGCCCGGATGGCCTCGCGTTTCAGGGCGATCCGACGGAGACCGCCCTGCTGGCGGCCGCCCTGGACGCCGGGCTCGACCCCTTGGCCCTCGGCCGGCGGTGGCCGCGGCGTGGGGAGCTCCCCTTTGATCCCGCGGTGCGACTGATGGCCACCTACCACGAGGCCGAGGACGGCCGCCTGCTCTGCGTGAAGGGGGCGCCCGCCGCCGTGCTAGAGGCGTCGATCCAGTACGACACGCGAGCCGGCCTGGCGGCCCTGACCGACGAAACCCGCGCCGCGCTCCTCGAGGCGAACCGGGCGCTCGCCCGCAACGGGCTGCGCGTCCTCGCCATAGCCTGGCGTCCCGACGGCTGGCCGCCGGGGGACATCATCGAGGGGCTGACCTTCCTCGGATTCGTCGGTCTCGAGGACCCGGTGCGGACCGGAGTCCGGGAGGCGATCGCGAGCAATGCTACGGCGGGAATCCGCACCATCATGCTCACGGGCGATCAGCGCTTGACGGCGGAAGCCGTGGGCCGCCAGCTCGGTCTTGCGCCCGAATCGATCCGCAGTCGCGTCAGCCCTCAGGACAAGCTCGATCTCATTGCGGCACTCCAGGCCGAGGGAGAGATCGTGGCCATGACCGGAGACGGCGTCAATGATGCTCCGGCCCTGGCGCGCGCGGACATCGGGGTCGCCATGGGCCGCCAGGGCACGGACATTGCCCGCGAAGCGGCCGACATCGTCCTGACCGACGACAACTTCGCGACGATCGCCCGAGCGGTCGAGGAAGGCCGGGTGATCTACGCCAACCTGCGCAAGGTCATCCACTTCCTGTTCACCTGCAACCTGTCCGAGATCCTGGCCATCTTCGTCGCGATCCTGTTGGGCTTCCCGGCCCCGCTCCTGCCCCTCCAGATCCTGTGGGTGAACCTGGTCACCGACATCCTGCCCGCGATGGCGCTGATCCGCGATCCCGCCGAGCCCGACGTCATGCGTCGGCCGCCGCGGGGCCGGCAGGACGCCCTGGTCACCTGGCGCCTCGGACGGCGCATGCTGGCCGAGGGCGCGCTCCTGAGTGCGGGCGTCCTCGGCGCGTACCTGTGGACGGTGT
>DATAFX010000092.1:0-33553 GCA_036257195.1 Candidatus Methylomirabilota bacterium
TCCCCCGGGTGCAGCACGACACGGTGGTCATGGATCTCATGATCCATGACATCGACATCGTGCTCGGGCTGGTGGATAGCGAGGTCCGCCGGATCACGGTGGCCGGCTCCCGGGTCCACTCGGCACGTCCCGACGTCGCCAACGTCCAGATCTTGTTCGAGAGCGGCACCGTCGCGAACATCACGGCCAGCCGGGCTACCGAGCACAAGGTCCGGACCCTTGCCATCACGCAGCCCGACGCGTATATCTTCCTCGACTACACGGACCAGGACATCCAGATTCACCGGCGCGCCGCCGCCGAGTACGTGCTGAACCGCGAGTCGATCCGCTACCGTCAGGAGTCCTTCGTCGAGCACCTGTTCGTCCACAAGGAGAACCCCCTCAAGCTGGAGATCCTCCACATCCTGAACGCCGTCCGGGAGGCGCAGCGGACGGGAGTCGTCGAGCTCGTCGAGCACGACGACGTCCGTTCGCTCGCCGTGGCCCTCGAGATCGAGCGCATGATCGAGGAGGGTCGGCCGCACCTCGATTGGCCGCCCCGCTGAGGGGATGGCCGAGGCGCTAGGCCTGGTCGGCGGCGCCGGGGCGCTGCCGGCCCTCATGGCCCGCGAAGCCCGGCGGGCCGGCTGGCGGGTCGTCGCGTTCGCGCTGGTCGCTCCGGAGCCGCTCGCTTCTCATGCCGATCGGGTCGTGCCGGTGAAGCTCGGGGACGTGGGGCCCATTCTGGCGGTGCTCGGCGAGGAACGGATCCGCCACGTGGTGCTGGCCGGCCGCGTCCGGAAGGACGTCCTGTTCCAGGGCGCCCCGCTGGACACGGAGGCGCGGCAGTACCTCGCGCGCGCCGCGGACTGGACGGACGAGGGCCTCCTCGGCGCCGCCGTGGAGGGCCTTGCCGCGATGGGCATCGAGGTCCTCGACCAGCGGCGGTTCCTGGCGCCCTGGCTGGTGCCTCCGGGGCCGGTGGCCGGCCCGCCGGTCCCTCCCGCGCTAGAGGGCGACGTGACGCGGGGGCTCGCGCTCGCGCGGGACCTGGCGGAGCGAGGCGTCGGCCAGACGGTCGTCATCCGATCGGGCTCGGTGGCGGCCGTCGAGGCGATGGAGGGGACCGACGAGACCGTTCGGCGCGGCCTCGCCCTGGCCGGCCGGGGCGCGGTGGTGGTGAAGGCGCCGGCCCCCGCGCACGACTACCGACTCGACGTGCCCACCATCGGGCCCGACACGGTCGACTGCTGCGTCGCCGGCGGGGCGGCCGTCCTGGCGCTTCAGGCGGGGCGTGTCCTTCTGCTCGAGCGCGAGCGCGTCGAGGCGGCGGCGGTCCGGGCGGGGATGAGCATTGTCGGGGTCGCGGAGCGCTCGGCCGTCGACTGACGTCTTGATGGTAGCCGGCGAGGCCTCGGGAGACCTCCATGGGGCCACGCTGGCCCGCGCACTGACGACGCTGGCGCCCGGTCTGAGGCTCGCGGGCATGGGAGGGGCGCGGATGGCCGACGCGGGCGTCCGCCTCGTCCGGCGAGCCGAGCGCGTCACCGTCGTGGGCGGCACCGAGGCGCTCGGCCGGCTCCCCGCGCTGTGGACGGCCTTCCGCGCCCTCAGTCGCCAGCTTCGGTACCAGCGCCCCGACGTGCTGGTGCTGATCGACTTCCCGGAGTTCAACCTGCGCCTCGCGCGGACGGCGCGGCGCCGCGGCGTGCCGGTCGTCTACTTCGTGGCCCCGCAGCTCTGGGCCTGGCGCCGCGGCCGCGTCCGCGCGATGGCCCGGGACGTCAGCCGGGTCCTGGCCATCTTTCCCTTCGAGGTGGGCCTCTACCAGGAGGCCGGGGTTCCCGTCGAGTTCGTCGGTCACCCGGTGCTCGACGTCTTGCCGGCGCTGGACCGGGACACGGCGCGCTCGGGGCTCGTGCGGCAGGGGGAGACCCTGGTGGGCCTCCTGCCCGGCAGCCGGGACGCCGAGGTGCGGCGCCACCTCCCCGTCTTGCTCGGCGCGGCGAGCCGAATCGCCACGCGACGCGCCGGAGCGCGGTTCGCGCTGCCCGTCGCCTCGACTATCACCGTGGCCGGCGTGGAGACCGCCGTGCGCGCCGCCGGACTTCCGGTCCAGGTGCTTCCCGGCGAGGCCTACCGGGTGATGGCTGCAGCCGATCTTCTGCTCGTCTCGTCGGGGACCGCCACGCTCGAGGCCGCCTGCTACGGCACGCCGATGGTCGTGCTGTACCGACTCTCGGCTGTGTCGCACGCGCTCGCCCGCGCCTTGGTTCGGGGAGTATCGCACATCAGCCTTCCGAACATCGTGGCGGGACGCGAGGTGGTGCCCGAGCTCATCCAGCGGCGGGCTACTCCGGACGCCGTCGCCGGCGCCGCGCTCGGGCTCCTCGAGGACGGCGCAGCCCGGGCGGCCCAGCGGGCGGCCCTGCTCGAGGTTCGAGTCCGGCTGGGCGAGGCCGGCGCGGGGCTCCGCGCCGCCCGCGCCGTTCTCCGGGAGCGCGATGGGGCGGCCGGTCGCTGAGCCCTCGCGCGAGCTGGCGCGCCGGCGTGAACGACGCCGGCCGGGGCGGGTCCTGGCGACCTCGCGACCGGCGGTCGCGCTGGGGCGGGGGCTGGTTCGCGCGCTCGCGAGAAGCCTCCGCATCCGGGAGTTCCCGTCCCCGGGGCTCGAGGCGATCTGGCGCGCGGGGACGCCGGTGATCTACGCGGTGTGGCACGGACAGATCCTCCTGCTGCCGCTTCTCTACGGGCGGCGCTTCCGGATCCACGCGCTGACGAGCCGCTCCCGGGACGGCGAGATCCTGAGCCGGTTCGTGGAGGGTTTCGGGATCCGGGTGGTGCGCGGCTCCTCGTCCCGCGGGGGCGCCCGGGCATTCCTGTCGCTTGCCCGGGTGATCCGTGACCAGGGCGACAACGTCCTGATCGTGCCTGATGGGCCGCGAGGCCCGCGCCACGTCGCGCAGAACGGTGCCGTCATGCTAGCCAAGGTGACCGGCGTCCCGATAGTGCCACTGGCTGTCGGCGCCTCGCCGTGCCGCGTGCTCCGGTCGTGGGACGCCTTCGTCGTGCCCCGGCCGTTCGGCCGGGTTGCCGTCGTGTTCGGCGAGCCCATCGCCGTGCCGCGCGCCGCCGTCCACGACGTCATCGAGGCCAAGCGGCGAGAGCTCGAGGCGGCGCTCCAGGACCTCACTGCCGCAGCGGCTAGCGCGGCCGGAGGGGGCGATGTACCGGCTCTATAGCGCGGTCCTGGCGCTCCTCGCGCTGGGATACCTTCCGCTGTTCCTGGTGCGCAAGGTGTGGGGCGCCGGCTACCCGGTGGCGCTCCGGGAGCGTCTCGGCTTCGTCCGCGTCCCCCCGCCGCCGCTGCCTCGCGCGCGCTTCTGGGTGCACGCGGTGTCGGTCGGGGAGGTGATGGCGGCGGTGCCGCTCGTCCAGGCGCTCCGCGCCCGGTGGCCCGCAGCCGACGTGGTGGTCTCGACGGTGACGGCGACCGGGGAGCGCGTGGCGCGGGCGCGGCTGCCCGAGGCCGCGGCGATGCTCACGTTCCCCCTCGACTTCCGAGGAGCCGTCGGTCGGGTGGTGCGCCGGGTGGAGCCCGCCTGCTTCATCGCGCTGGAGACGGAGCTGTGGCCCAACCTCCTCCGGGCGCTTCGCCGGGCGAAGGTGCCCGCGGTCCTCGCCAACGGGCGCATCTCCGACCGCTCCTACCGCCGCTACCGCCTCGTTCGCCGCCTCTTTCGCCGGGTCCTCGACGACATGGCCCTGTTCTGCATGCAGTCCGAGGAGGACGCCCGCAGGATTATTAGCCTCGGCGCGTCGCCCGAGCGGGTCCTGATCACTGGCAACCTCAAGATGGAGATGCCGTCCGGGGACGCGGGCGCCGAGCAGCTCTGGCGCCGGCTCCTCCACCTCGGCAAGGCGCCGGTCGTCGTGGCGGGCAGCACCCACCGCGGGGAGGAGGCCACCGTGCTCGACGCCTACCTGGCGATACGGCCGGCGGCCGACGGCCTGCGGCTGGTGCTGGCTCCGCGGCACCCCGAGCGGTTGGACGAGGTGGAGGCGCTGGCCTCGGCGCGCGGGCTCGCGGTCGTCCGGCGGAGCCGCGTGAGCCCCGGCGACGGCGCCCCGGTGATCCTGCTCGACACGATGGGGGAGCTCGCCTCCCTCTACGCGATCGCCGACGTGATCTTCGTCGGCGGCAGCCTCGTCCCGGTCGGCGGACACAACGTGGTGGAGCCGGCCCTCCACGCCAAGGCGGTCGTCTTCGGACCGCACATGACGAACTTTCGGGACGCTGCCGCCTTGCTGCTCCGGGCGGAGGCGGCGGTCCAGGTGAGGGACCGGACGGAGCTGGCGGCGACGCTCGAGCGCCTCCTGACCGACGCGTCCGCTCGGCAGGCGCTCGGCCGCGCCGCGTGGACGGCGGTGCGCGCGCACCAGGGCGCCTGCGTCCGCACCGTGGCGGCGCTCGAGCGAGTGCTGGCCGTCGCGAGAGGCGGGAACGCATGACGAACGGTCAGGCTCTGCCCCGCAGGGGATCCCGGTGACGCGGGAGCCGCGGGCCTTCCGGCGAGGCCGGCTCCTCCGCGCCTGGCGCGAGGGCCGCGCCGGCCCGATGCGCGTCGCCCTGACGCCCGTGGCATGGGCGTACCGTGCCGGTTTCCTCGTGCGCGACCTCGCCTACCGGCGCGGGTGGTTCACCCGCGGGCGGCTGTCGTGCGCGGTGGTGTCGGTGGGGAACCTGACGGTCGGCGGGACGGGCAAGACGCCGGCGGTCGAGCTGGTGGCGCGCTGGCTGACGGAGGACGGGCGGCGGGTAGTGATCGTTAGCCGAGGCTACGGCCGACGGCCGGGCGCGCCGGTCGAGCTCGTGTCGGACGGCGGAGCCCCCAGGCTTCCGCCGGAGCGAGCCGGGGACGAGCCGCTCCTGCTGGCGCGGCGGCTTCCGGGCGTGGCGGTGGTCGTCGGGGCCGATCGTCTCGCGGCGGGCCGGTGGGCGGTGACGAATCTCCAGCCCGACGTCGTGCTACTGGACGACGGGTTCCAGCAGCGGAGGCTACTGAAAGACGTCGAGATCGTGTGCCTGGACGCCCGCGTTCCGTGGGGGCCAGGCGGCCTGTTCCCGCGGGGGACCCTCCGCGAGCCGCCGTCCGCCCTCGCCCGCGCGCACCTGCTCATCGCGACCGGGGCCGACGCTCGGCGAAACCTGGCCGGGCTCCTCGACGAGTTTCGCCAATACGCGGGAACGGCCCCGTGCCTGGCGACGGACTACCTGGTCGAGGGGATCGAGGATCTCGGGTCGGGCGTGGTGCATCCGGTCGAGTCGCTCCAGGGTCGCGGCGTCCTCGCCTTCGCGGGGATCGCCGCGCCCGAGCGATTCGTGGAGAGCCTCGGCGCTTTAGGCGCGATCGTGCGGGACCTGGTGCCGTTCCCGGATCACCACGCGTTCGGGCCGGGGGACGTCGAGGGGGTGGCGCGGCGCGCCCGCGCCCTCGGCGCGGGCGTCCTGGTGACGACGGAGAAGGACGCCGTGCGCCTCCCACGACCGGGACACTGGGGCGGCACCCACGGAATGGCGGAGCCGAGGCAGAGCGACGAGGCGCGCATGCCTGTGTGGGTGCTACGGGTCCGTCTCGAGCCGGTCTCCGGCTCGCCCCCCGCCATCGGCGGCAGGCCGATCGGCCCGGGCGGAGCCGTCGCGGCGTGGCGTGGCGAGCTCCGGCGCCGGGTCGACGTGGCCGTCGGCGGGTCGCTCGGGGTGCGGGCCCAGAGCGCGCCGTGAAGTCGCCCCCGATCCCTCGGCAGGCGGTCGAGCGCGTGCTGGTGCGCTTCCCGAACTGGCTCGGCGACACGGTGATGGCGTTGCCCTTGCTTCGATCCCTGAGGAAGGCCCTGCCTGGCGCGGACCTCTGGTGCCTGGGACCCTGGGTGGGCACGATCCTCGAGAGCGAGCCCGGTATGGCGCGGCGCCTCGTCACGCCCGAACGCGTGAGCGCCCGGCTCGCGCAGGCTCGCCGTCTCCGTCAGGCGCGGTTCGACCTCGCCGTCATCCTGCCGAACTCGTTCGAGACCGCCCTGGCCGCCTGGCTGAGCGGGGCGCGCTGGCGCGTCGGCTACGGCGACGGGCGAGGGGCCCTCCTGACCCACGCGCTTCGGCCAGACGCTGGCCCGGTCCACCAGGTGAGGGGCTACCTGCGCCTCCTTGCGCCTCTCGGAGCGGACGGGCCGACGACCCCGCCGACCCTGGTGATCGACGCTGCGCGCCGGGTGGAGGCCCGGCGACTCCTCGGGGAGGTCCAGCTGCCGCCGGGCAAGCCGAAGGTCGGGCTTCAGCTCGGCGCCGCGCTGGGTCCCGCGAAGCTCTGGCCATCGGAGCGGCTGGCGGCGCTGGCAATGCGGCTCGAGGCTCGTGGGGTGCACCCGCTGCTTCTCGGAAGCCCCGGGGCGCGCGGGCTCGGTGACGCGGTCCGGGCGGCCGCCACGGGGCCGATCCGGAGCCTCGTCGGCCGCGATCACCCGGCTCTCCTGGCGGCGCTCATGTCGGAGCTCGACGCGCTCGTCGCCGCCGACAGCGGGCCCGCCCACGTCGCCGCCGCCGTCGGCGTGCCGGCGGTGACCCTCTTTGGGCCCACCGATCCGCGGCTCACCGCGCCCTTCGGCCCGCGGCAGCGGGCCCTGTGGCGACAACCCGCCTGCGGTCCCTGCTTTCTCCGGGAGTGCCCGATCGACCACCGGTGCCTCGGAGCGGTCGAGGTCGACGAGGTCGAAGCCGCGGTTCTGGCCGCGCTCGCGGAGCGCCGGTGACGCTCCGGATCCTGCACGTCGTCGCGAACCCCTGGTGGACCGGTAGCGCCGACCCCGCCCTGGACCTCGCGCGGCGTCTCAAGGGGCGGGGTCACTCGCTGTGGTTCGCTTGTGCCCGCGGGGAGGTGCTCGAGGCCCACGTTCGCGCGGCTGGGATCACGCTCGTGGACGGGCTGTCCCTCGACCGGACGGCTCGCCCGTGGCGACTGGCCGCTCAGATTCTGGGACTGCGGCGTCTCATCCGCGAGCTCGACATCCAGCTGGTGCACGCCCACCAGACGCACGACCACTGGGTGGCCGCGCTAGGGTGCCGGGGCACGGGGACGAGCCTGGTCCGCAGCGTGCACCATCGTCGCGCGGTCCATCGCGGCGCCGCGGCCCGCTGGCTCTTCGACCGGACGGACGCCCTGATCGCGGTCAGCGAGGGCATCGCCACGGGGCTCCGCGCCACCGGGACACCTGCCGCGCGCGTGACGGTCGTGCCGGGTGCGGTGGACGTGGAGCGCTTCCGGCCGACCGCCGACGGGGAATCAATCCGGCTCGAGCTCGATCTCGGCAACGCGCCCGTGGTCGGGTGTGTCGCCCGGATGGTGCCGGGGCGAGGCCACGACGTCCTGCTTCGCGCCATGGCGCGGCTCCGGGAGCGGCTGCCGGACGCCCGCCTCGTGCTGGTGGGCCGGGGCGAAGAGCGCCCCGCCCTCGAGCGCCGCGTGCGAGAGCTGGGCGTCGAGAAGACGGTCGTCTTCGCGGGCTACCGCGGCACCGACCTGCCGGCGGTCTTGGCCGCGCTCGATTGCGTGGTGCTCCTGGGCACGGGGTCGGAGGAGTCCTGCCGGGCTGTCCTGGAAGCGATGGCCGCGGGGCGGCCGGTCGTGGCCGCCGCCGTCGGCGCCGTCCCCGAGACCGTGGTCCACGGTGAGACCGGGTGGATCGTCGAGGCGGCGCCCGAGGCCGTCGCGGCCCGGCTGGAGGCGACCCTCCGTGACCGGGCGAGCGCGCGCCGCATGGGGGAAGCCGGGCGGCGCCGGGTGGAAGCGCTCTTCACGCCAGAGCGGCGAGCGACGCTCGTAGAGGCCGTCTACACCGGGGTGCGCGCGAAAGAAGCGCTTCCACGCCCGTGAGCCGCCAGTATAATGGCGCCGATGAGTTGCGGGTCGGAAGCGCGTGTCGCCATCGGCCATTCCCCCTCGAAGTCCCTCCGACCACACCGTGCCTAACCCGGGGTCCAGCGAGCTCCTCAGGGTCGTCCAGGGCTTCGAGGGCCGGCATGTCCTCGTCGTGGGCGACCTGGTGGCGGACGAGTACGTCTTCGGCAAGCCGGAGCGCGTCTCACGGGAAGCGCCCGTCCTGATCCTCCGGTACCTCTCGCGGGAGGTTCGCCTGGGCGGGGCCGCGAACGCCTGCCACAACCTCCACACCCTGGGCGCGAAGGTCCTTCCGCTGGGGGTGGTCGGCGACGACTCCCCCGGAGAAGCGGTCCGGCGCTCCCTGGCGGAGCTGGGGATCACCACCGACGGCATCCTCTCGGTCCCGGCGCGCCCGACCCCGGTCAAGACGCGGATCTTAGGAGGCGGGTGGGGATCGGTGTCCGCCCGGCAGCAGATCGTTCGCGTGGACCGGGAGCCGGAAGGGGCGATCCCTCCCGGCACCGAATCGATTCTCGTCGAGCGGCTCCGCGGATGGGCCGGCCGCGTGGACGCGGTCGTCCTGTCGGACTACGGCTACGGCACGGTCACGCCCCGCCTCCTCGCCGAGGTGCGGGCCCTCGGGGAACGGGGGGTCGTCGTGACCGCCGACTCTCGGTATGACCTGTTGAGGTTCGACCGGCTCACGGCGGCGACCCCGAACGAGTCGGAGGTCGAGCAGCTCCTGGGGGCGGCGCTCGACGGGGACAAGGCCGTGGAGCAAGCCGGCTGGCAGCTGCTCGAGCGGCTCGGCTCGCGCTGCCTCCTGGTGACCCGCGGGGCGAAGGGTCTGGCCCTGTTCGAGCGCGGGGGGGAGGCCACGTTCGTCCCCATCTTCGGGAGCGACGAGATTGCCGACGTGACCGGCGCCGGCGACACCGTGATCAGCACCTTCACCCTGGCGCTGACCTGCGGTGCTCGGCCGGTCGACGCCGCGCGGCTCTCGAACTATGCGGGGGGCCTCGTGGTCATGAAGCGCGGCACGGCGACGGTGTCCCGCGACGAGCTGGCCGAGGCCGTGCGCCGCGACCTCGGTACCGGCACCCATGACGGAGCAAGTGCTCGATCTTGAGGGGGCGCGGAGAGCGGCCGAGGCGGCTCGGGCTTCGGGCCGCCGCGTGGTCCTCGCGAACGGGTGCTTCGATCTCCTCCACGTGGGACACGTGCGGTACCTCGAGGGCGCCCGCGCGCTGGGCGACCTCCTGATCGTGGGCGTGAACTCCGACGCGGCCGTCCGGCGTCTGAAGGGCCCCGGCCGCCCCCTCATGCCGGCCACCGAGCGCGCCGAGATCCTGGCCGCGCTGCGTGCCGTCGACCACGTGGTCGTTTTCGACGGCGACACCGCGGACGGGCTCGTCGCGCTGCTGCGGCCCGCCGTTCACGCGAAGGGCACCGACTACACTCCGGAATCGGTGCCCGAGCGGGAGGCGGTCCGCGCCGCCGGCGGCCGGGTCGCCATCGCCGGGGACGCCAAGCGGCACTCCACCCGGGACGTGATTGCCGACATCCTCGGGCGCTTCGGGCGGGATCAGGAGCCGCCCCGGTGATTCCTGGACGCGACGCCGCTCCGCGCATCGCCCTAGTGAAGCTCTCCTCGCTCGGTGACGTTGTCCACGCGCTCCCAGCAGCCCGGGCGCTCCGCGCCTGGTGGCCGCGGGCCGAGCTGACCTGGGTGGTCGAGCGCCGCGAGCAGGCGGTCCTCGTGGGCAATCCGGACGTCAATCACGTGGTGGCGGTCGACACGCGCGTCTGGCGGCGTGAGTTCAGGCGGCTGAGCGGGGCCCGGGCGGTGACCCTGAAGGTGCGCGGCCTCGTCCGCCGCCTGGCGGCGGGTCGGTTCGACGTGGCCGTGGACCTGCAGGGGCTCTGGAAGAGCGGCGTGATCACCGCGCTCACGCGCGCGCCGATTCGCGTCGGTCTGGCGGCCACGCACTGCCGGGAGCGCGCCAACACGTGGTTCACTAACCGGCGCGTGACGCCGTCCCCGGAAGCCGTGCACGTGGTCGATCAGTACCTGGCCGTGGTCGCGGCCCTAGGGGTCGACCTGGCCGCCGTGGGCCCGCCGGCGTTTCCGATCGCGAGGGATCCCGACGCCGAGGCCGTGGTGACGCGCTGGCTCGAGGAGGAGGGGGTCAAGCCGCGAACGCCCCTCGTCCTGCTGAACCCGGGCTCGGGCGGCGACCACAAGCGCTGGGCGGTCGAGGCCTTCCGCCGTCTCGGCGAGGAGGTCGCGGTGCGCCTGGGGGCGCGCGTGGGTATCAGCTGGGGGCCCGGCGAAGAGCCCCTGGCGCGCGCGATCGCCCACGGGATGCGGACGGGCGCCCTCGTGCCTCCTTACACGACCATCGCCGAGATGATCGCACTCTTCCGGCGTGCGTCCTTGGTCGTCGGGGGCGACACCGGACCCGTGCACGTGGCGGCGGTGCTCGGCGTCCCGACGATCGGGCTCTACGGTCCGACGAGCGCCCGACGAAACGGCCCCTACGGGCCCCGCGTGGCGGCCATTCAGAGCCCGACCGGGCGGATGGACGGCGTCTCGGTCGAGGGCGTCCTCGAGGCGGCCCAGGGGCTCCTCCGCTGAGCCCGGACGATCGGATGGTGAGCCTCTCGGTGGCGGTCGTGACGCTCAACGAGGAGGAGAGGCTCAGGGCCTGCCTCGAGAGCGTCGTCTGGGCCGATGAGATCGTGGTGGTCGACGCGGGGTCGAGCGACAAAACGATGGCGATTGCCCGCGAGTTCACCGACCGCGCCCTCT
Source organism: Candidatus Methylomirabilota bacterium (assembly GCA_036257195.1). Classification (GTDB taxonomy): domain Bacteria; phylum Methylomirabilota; class Methylomirabilia; order Rokubacteriales; family DASRDR01; genus DASRDR01. Next base: position 10,726 of record DATAFX010000092.1, read on the forward strand.
TCCGGGCGTGGGAGGGGTACGGCGCCCAGAAGAACTTCGCGCTCGGCCAGTGCCGCAGCGACTGGATTCTCTCGCTGGACGCGGACGAGCGCGTCTCCGACGCGCTCCGCCAGGAGATCCGGGGCGCGGTCGTGGGCGGGGGCCCCGAGGTGGGCTTCTACCTGCCCCGTCAGAACCTGTTCCAGGGACGGTGGGTTCGACACGGGGGCCTCTATCCTGACTGGCAGCTCAGGCTGTTCCGGCGGGGCCGGGGTGCGTTCGTCGAGCGGGCGGTTCACGAGTCGGTGCGGGTGGACGGACCGGCCGGGCGTATGCGCGCGCCGCTGGTCCACGAGAGCTACCGGAGCATCGGGGACGCGGTCGCCCGCCTCAACCGTTACTCCGACCTCGCCGCGACGGAGCTGGCCCTGGCCGGCCAGGGCGGCCGCCTGGTGGATCTCCTGATCCGTCCGGCCTGGCGCTTCGTGTCGATGTACCTCCTGCGGGCCGGATTCCTCGACGGGTGGCGGGGCCTGGTGCTGGCGGGGCTCCACGCGCACTACGTCTTCCTGAGGGCCGCCAAGGTCCGGGAGCGCCGGTGGGCACGGGGGGCGGCGTGACGCAGGCGGTCGCGGTGATCCCCGCGCGCTGGGCGTCCGTCCGGTTTCCAGGCAAGGCCCTGGTCGTGATCCGTGGGAAGCCGCTCGTCCAGCACGTCTGGGAGCGAGCCCGTCAGCTGGAGACGGTGGAGCGGGTGGTCGTCGCGACGGACGACGAGCGGATCGCCGCCGCCGTGCACGGCTTCGGCGGCGTGGCCGTCATGACGGGGGCTGGATGCATCAACGGGACCGATCGCGTCGCCGAGGCGACGCGCGACTGGCCGGTCGACCTGGTCGTAAACCTCCAGGGAGACGAGCCGACCTTCGAGGTGAAGGCGCTGGACCAGCTAATCCGGGTGATGGGCGAGGATCCGAGGATCGAGATGGGAACGCTCGCCCACCCGGTGGCGGACGAGACGGAGCATCGCGACCCGAACGCCGTCAAGGTCGTGCTCGACCAGTCTGGCCACGCCCTCTACTTCTCGCGGGCTCCGATCCCGTACGCTCGCCAGGGGGGCCTCGTCTTGCCGCTCCGCCACGTCGGGATCTACGTGTTCCGACATGCCTTCCTGCAGCGCTACGCGCGGCTCGCGCCCACGCCCCTCGAGCAAACGGAGCGCCTCGAGCAGCTGCGGGCCCTCGAGCACGGCGTCCGGATCCGCGTCCTGCTCACGCCGCACGGCTCGATCGGCGTGGACACCCCCGCCGACGTCGAGCGGCTGGCTGCGTACCTCGAGGGCCGCGACCGATGACCGGTCGCCCCCGCGTGCTCTCGGGGATGCGCCCGACGGGACGTCTCCACCTCGGGAACTACCTCGGCGCCCTCGACAACTGGGTGCGTCTGCAGGCGGAGTTCGACTGCTTCTACTTCGTGGCGGACTGGCACGCCTTCACCACCGACATCCCCGCGAAGGGCGAGATCGCGACGAACACCCTCGAGATGGCCGCCGACTGGCTTGGTGCGGGTCTCGACCCGGAGCGGAGCACACTCTTCATGCAGTCGCTCGTGCCCGAGCACGCCGAGCTCCACCTACTCTTCTCCATGATCACGCCGGTCTCCTGGCTCGAGCGCGTGCCCACCTACAAGGAGATGGTCGAGCAGCTGGGGATCCAGTCGCCCTCCTACGGGCTCCTCGGCTACCCCTTGCTCCAGGCGGCAGACATCCTCATTTACCGGCCGCGCTACGTGCCGGTCGGCGTCGACCAGGCCCCCCACATCGAGCTGACGCGGGAGGTCGCGCGGCGGTTCAACAACCTGTTCGGCCCGGTGCTGCTCGAGCCCGAGATCAAGCTGACCGCGATCCCGAAGGTCCCCGGGACGGACGGCCGGAAGATGTCGAAGTCCTACGACAATGCGATCTACCTGGCCGATCCGCCCGAGGTCACCGTGCCGAAGATCAAGACCATGGTCACCGACCCAGCGCGGAAGCGGCGGACGGACCCAGGGAATCCCGACGTCTGCCCGGTGTTCGACCTGCACCGGATCTTCACGCCCGAAGTACCGCGCGATGCCGCGGCCCACGGCTGCCGCACCGCGGGGATCGGGTGTCTCGACTGCAAGGGCGTGCTCCTCGAGCACATGGTCCCGCCCCTCGAGGTGATCCGGGAGCGTCGGCAGCGGATGGCGGCGCGACCCGAGCACTTGCAGGAGGTGTTGCGCGAAGGCTCGGCCCGTGCACGGCGCATCGCGTCGGAGACGCTGACGGAAGTGAAGGCCGCCGTGGGGGTAGTGTGACGGAGACGACGACGGCGGCGCCCGCCGAGGCCACCGTGACCCCCTCGCCGCTGACAGTGCGGCTGGAGGAGTTCGAGGGGCCCCTCGACCTGCTCCTCCACCTGGCCCGTACGGAGGAGATCGATCTCGCGCGCTTGCCGATCCGGCGGATCACCGACCAGTACCTCGCCTATCTCGAGTCGGTCGAGTTCCGCGACCTCGACGACGCCGGCGCCTTCCTGGTTCTGGCGGCGACGCTCGTGTACCTGAAGTCCCGTCTGCTCCTGCCGCCGGCGGAGAGCGTGGAGGAAGCCCTCGAGGAGGACGCGGAGCTCCTCCGGCAGGAGCTGGAGGCGCGGCTTCGAGCCTACGCGCGGGTCAAGGAGATCGGGCTGTGGCTGCGCGAGCGTGAGACCGAGTGGAGCACCCGCTTCACGCGGACCTGGAGCGAGCTGCCGGTGCCGGAGTACCTCCCGATCGAGAGCCTGTCGCTCTGGGACCTCACCGAGGCGTACCGGGCGTTCCTGATCCGCCTGGCCCAGGCCGAACCGACGCGCGAGGTCGAGCCGGAAGGACCGCCCTTGCTCGAGCGTATGGCGATGATCCAGGGCGTGCTCGAGCAGTCCTGGTACGTCCTGTTCTCGACCCTGCTCGGCGCGTCGCCGGCCCGGCCGGAGGTGGTCGTGACGCTGCTCGCGGTGCTCGAGCTAGTCCGGCTCCAGCGGGCCCGGGCGCAGCAGCAGGAGCTGTTCGGGGAGATCGTGATCGAGCGGGGGTCCGGTGAGGGCGTCGTCCGTGCCTGAGCCGGCCGGCCGGGCGGCCCCCGAGGCAATGACCCCCGAGCTGGTGGGGCAGCTCGAGGCGCTGCTCTTCGCCTCCGACGCGCCGCTCCCGCTCCAGCGGGTGGCCGAGGTGCTCGAGATCGGCGTGGCCGACGCGCGGGCGACCGTCGACACGCTGCGCGTCGCGTGTGACGAGCCCGGACGGGGCCTCGCCGTGGTCGAGGTCGGAGGCGGGATCCGGCTGGTCACGCGGCCCGAGCACGCCCCGGTCCTCATGAGCCTCCAGCGGCTCCGGCTGAAGAGCCGCCTGTCGCGCGCCGCGGTGGAGACCCTGACGATCATCGCCTACCGCCAGCCGATCTCGCGTCCGGAGATCGAGCAGCTCCGCGGCGTGGGCACCGAGAGCGTGCTGACGCACCTCCTCGAGCGGCGCCTCGTCCGCGTGGTCGGCCGGAAGGCCACCCCAGGCCGGCCGGTGCTCTACGGCACGACCCGGGAGTTCCTGGAGCACTTCGGGCTCCGGGACCTCGAGGACCTTCCGCCGTTCGAGGCACCGGCGGGCGGTCCCGGAGGGGGCGCCGCGGGGTCCGAGGACGGAGCGGCGACGGGAACGGTCGAGGGCGACGCCGTCGATCCGGCCCTCGCGCCCGAGACCGGGCCGACCGGGGCGGGGGAGGAGCGCGAGCACCCGTCCCCGGCCTGAGCGCGATGCCGCCTGTCCGGCTCCACAAGCTCCTCGCCGAGGCGGGTGTCGCGTCCCGGCGAGCCGCCGAGCGGCTGATCCAGGCGGGGCGGGTCCGTGTCAACGGGGTGCCCGTCGTCGAACTGGGTGCCCACGCGGACCCCGCGCGGGACCGGGTCGAGGTCGACGGGCGCCCGATTCCGAAGGCCGAGCCGAAGCGGTACGTGCTCCTCCACAAGCCCCGCGGGTTCCTGACCACACGGGAGGATCCCCGCGGGCGGCCCCGCGTGTTTGACCTGGTGCCGGAGCCCGGCGTGCGTCTCCACTCGGTGGGGCGGCTCGACTTCGACGCGGAGGGTCTCCTCCTCCTGACGAACGACGGCGCCCTCACATATCAGCTGACGCATCCCCGGCACGGCGTCCGCCGCGTCTACCATGTCCTGGTGGAGGGCCGGCTCGAGCCTGACGTGCTGGCGGCGCTCGAGGAGGGGGTGGTTCTCGAGGACGGTCCCGCGCGCGTGGAGCGGGCCAGGCGGCTCCGGGCCGTGGGGGCTGGGCTCCACTGGCTCGAACTCACCCTGTCCGAGGGCCGGTACCGGGAAGTCAAGCGCCTCTGCCGAGCGGTCGGCCTCGTCGTCCGGCGTCTCCGGCGAGTGGCGTTCGGGTCGCTCGAGCTGGGGACGCTGCCACCTGGGGAATGGAGGGAGCTGACCCCGGCCGAGGTGGCGGGCCTGGCGAAGTCCGGAATCACAGGCTCGTGACGGGCGGAGGTCTCGCGTCGACCGTGAGCGTGAAGCATGACCCGCCGAGCCTTGTCCGGAACGAGCGGCGCCACTATCATGTGAACTACGTGATCCCGGGCCACTCTATCGCTCGCCCCGAGCAATCGACTGAGATGAGCAGCTGCCTGGCGGCCCCCGAAGCGGATGGCGAGAACATGATGGTGCCGACGGTGATGAGCTCGGAGAGGCCGTCCAGGGCATGATTCCGGATCGAGTCGCCGAGGTTCTGCAGGGCTCGGCGTGGCTCCAGATCGGGAGCCGGGACGAGGCGCTTCGTCCCGCGCACACCGTGGCAGTCGGTGCCGTGATGCACGACGACAGGCGGACGGTGACGGTCTTCGTTCCGACCGCCCGCTCCGGGCGCGTCCTGCGCGACCTCACGGCGAACGGTCGGATCGCGCTCGGCGTCGGGCTCGCCAGCCACGAAGCGTACCAGCTCAAGGGGACGTACGTGTCGTCCCGGCCGACGGACGAGGCGGACCGAGCCCGCCAGGAGGCGTATCGCACCGCGCTATATGCGGCCGCCCTCGAGGCCGGTTACCCGGAGGCGATCGCGCGGCCGTTCATCCTGGGCGTGGCCTACACGCCGGGCGTGGCGATCACCTTTCGAGCGGAAGAGGTCTTCCTGCAGACTCCGGGCCCGGGGGCCGGGACCCTCCTGTCCTGAGAGAGCAACCCGCCGTGGGCATCCTACCGGACGAGATCAAGCCGGCCATGCAGGGCGTGATCCCATCTCATGTCGTGACGTGCTCGCGCGACGGCACTCCGAACGCGAGCGCGATCTCCCAGGTCTACTACGTGGATCCCGACCACGTGGCGCTCTCTCACCAGTTCTTCAACAAGACGAAGCGCAACATAGAGGAGAATCCGCACGCCGTCGTCTGGCTGATCAGCCCCGAGACGTTCGATGCGTGGGATCTCGAGCTGGAGTTCGTCCGGTCCGAGACAACAGGCCCGGTCTTCGACGTCATGGAGATGCAGATCGAGGCCATCGCCTCCATGGTCGGGATGAAGGGAATCTTCAAGCTGAGGGCTGCCGACATCTTTCGGGTAACGGCCGTCAGGAAGGCGGTCGGAGAGCGCATCCCGTTGGCGGAGATCCCCCGGCCTCGTTGACGACGGCATACGACAGTGGCTGCTGACCCTCGTGATCCGTCCGCGCTCCGGGAGCAGATCGTCGAGAACCAGCAGACGATCGACCGGCTGAACCGCGAGCTCGCCAAGAAGTCCGACGAGGTCCGGGTGATCCAGCAGATCTCCTCCGAGATCACGTCCACCCTGGACCTCGACGAGGTCATGGAGATCGTTCTGCGGGCGCTGGACGGCGTCCTCGGCTTCGCGCACTCGATGATCCTCCTCAAGGACGTGAGCGACGACGTGCTGCGGGTCGCGGCGACTCGCGGCTACGCAGAAAAGGGCGCCGGTGCCGAGGTACGCATGGGGGAGGGCGTCATCGGCGTCGTCGGCGAGCGCCGGCGGATGATGCGGCTCGGGAACATCGGGCCCAGCATGCGCTACCTCCGGAGCGTGCGTGCGCGCATGGAAGCTTCCGGGGAAGTCGGCCCCGAGGAGGCGACGACGGGCCTGCCCGGCCTGCCGGACGCGCAGAGCCAGCTCGCTCTGCCCCTCACCGTCAAGGACCGCCTCGTGGGCGTCCTCCTGGTGGAGAGCCGGACGTCGAACGCCTTCGACGAGTTGGACGAGGTTCTCCTGCGCATCGTCGGCAACCAGGCCGCGACCGCCATCGACAACGCCCGCACCTACCGCATGGTGGAGCAGCTGGGCCGTCTCAAGCGTTTCTTCTCGCCCCAGCTCGCCGATCTGATCATTCGCGGCGGTGCGGACGACCCCCTGAAGACGCACCGGCGCGAGGTCACGGTGGTCTTTCTCGACCTCAGAGGGTTCACCGCCTTCGCGGAGACCTCCGAGCCCGAAGAGGTGATGGGGGTCCTGCACGAGTACCACGCGGAGATGGGCAAGCTGATCCTCGCCCACGAGGGGACGCTGGAGCGGTTCACAGGCGACGGGATGATGATCTTCTTCAACGACCCCCTGCCGGTGCCGGACGCCGCGGAGCGCGCCGTGCGCATGGCGGTGGCCATGCGGGAGCGGGCGGCCGAGCTCGCGGCTCGGTGGCACCGCCGCGGCTACGAGCTCGACCTCGGCATCGGCGTCGCCAAGGGATTCGCCACCATCGGCGCCATCGGCTTCGAGGGCCGCTGGGACTACGGGGCCATCGGCACCGTGACCAATCTGGCCGCGCGCCTCTGCGGCGAGGCCAAGCCAGGCCAGATCCTGATCTCGCCCAGGCTCCTGCCCGAGGTGGAACAGCTCCTGGAAGTCGAGGAGGTGGGCGCCCTGGCGGTCAAGGGCCTGGCGCGGCCGGTAAGGGCGATGAACATCGTGAGGCTCCGGAACACCTGAGTGGGCCCGGGCTCGAGCGGGGCCGACGGCTGTGCGGCGCGGGAGCCGGGCTCCATTGGCTCGAGCCAAGCCTGTCCGAAGGCCGGTACCGGGAAGCCAAGCGCCTCTGCCGCGCGGGCGTCATCAGCGCGCTAGCCGCCGGCCCGCGGGTGGGCTCGCAACCGGTCCCCGAGACGGCCCACCCTGATCCCTGCCATCGCACCGCGCCTCCCCGGGGGGCTTGCTTGCGCTCCGCCGAACCCTGGCCTATACTATGCGGGCTTTTCTACGCCCCCCTCCTGGAGATCTGATGGGTCTAGACGAATGGCGAACACGGATCGACGAGATCGACCGCCAGCTTCTCCGGTTGCTCAGCCAGCGCGCCGAGGTTTCGCTCGAGATCGGTCGCGCCAAGCGGGAGTCCGGTGAGCCGGTCCTCGTCCCCGAGCGCGAGCAGGAGATCCTCGACGAGCTCGCCCGCCTGAACCCGGGACCGCTGCCTCCCGGGGCCATCCGCTCCATCTGGTCCGAAATACTGTCGGCGTCGCGCGGTCTTCAGCGCCCGTTCCGCGTCGGGTATCTCGGGCCTCAGGGAACCAACACCCATCTGGCCGCCCTTCGCCACTTCGGCTCGAGCGCCGAGTTCCTGCCGGCGCGCGGGATTCCCGAGGTTTTCGAGGAGGTCGAGCGCGGCCGGGCGGACGTCGGAGTCGTGCCGATCGAGAACTCGAGCGAAGGGGTCGTGAATCACACGCTCGACGGGCTGATCGACTCGGAGCTCCTGATCTGCGGAGAAGCGGCGCTCGAGATCCACCACAACCTGCTCTCGCGGGCCGCCGATCTCGGCGCGATCAAGCGCGTATTCTCGCACCCCCAGGCGCTGGCCCAGTGCCGGGGCTGGCTCGGGCGGTTCCTGCCGGACGCCGAGGTGGTGGAGATGCCCTCCACGTCTGCCGCGGCCGAGCAGGCCGCGCTCGACCCGACCGCGGCGGCGGTGGCGAGCGAACTGGCCGGCCAACTGTACCGGGTCCCCGCGCTCCAGGAGCGGATCGAGGACTACGCGAACAACGTCACGCGGTTCCTCGTGATCGGGCGCCGCGCCGCCGGCCGCACGGGCCGGGACAAGACCTCGATCCTCTTCTCGATCCGCGACGAGGTGGGCACCCTCTACCGGATCCTCGAGCCGTTCGCGACCGCGCGGCTGAGCCTCACCAAGATCGAGTCGCGACCCACCCGACGGCGGCCGTGGGAGTACGTCTTCTTCGTGGACTTCGAGGGGCACCGGGACGATCCGGTCACGCAGGGGGTGCTCGCGGCGGTCCGCGAGCGGTGTCTCTTCCTCAAGGTCCTCGGGTCGTACCCGGTGCTGGTGTGAGGCGCTGGAGGTGAGCACCCCCTGGGAGCATCTGGCCAACGAGCAGATCCTGGACATCCAGCCGTATCAACCCGGGAAGCCCATCGAGGAGGTCGAGCGGGAGCTCGGCATCCCGGGGGCGGTCAAGCTCGCGTCGAACGAGAATCCCTTTGCGCCACCGCCGGCCGTGCTGGAGGCGCTCCGGAAGGCGCTCGCCGGGCTCAACCGGTACCCGGACGGCCCCGGCTACTACCTCCGGCAGGCCCTCGCCAAGAAGCACGGGGTATCCCCCGACGCGATCGTCCTGGGCAACGGCTCGAACGAGCTGATCGAGCTCCTGGCCCGGACGTTCGTGCGGCCCGGCGAGGAGGTCGTGATCCCGCATCCCTCCTTCGTCGTCTACCCCTCCATCGTCCAGGGCGTCGGCGGGACGCGCGTGGTGGTCGCCCTGAAGGAGCATCGGATCGACCTGCCCCGGATGCGGCGCGCCGTCACCGCGCTCACGAAGATGGTATTCGTCGCCAACCCGAACAACCCGACGGGCACGATCGTGACCGCCGACGAGGTCGAGGCGTTCCTCGAGAAGCTGCCCGAGCGCGTCGTCGCGGTGTTCGACGAGGCGTACTACGATTTCGCCGCCGGCCCGGACTTCCCGGACACGCTGGCCCATCTTCGGCACGGCCGCCGGGTCGTCGTCCTGCGCACGTTCTCGAAGATGGCAAGCCTGGCGGGGCTCCGGGTCGGCTACGCCGTCGCCGACCCGGACTGCATCGCGCTGGTGAACCGCATCCGCCAGCCGTTCAACGTGAACACGCTGGCCCAGGTCGCCGCGCTGGCCGCCGTCGGCGACGAGACTCACGTCCAGCGCTCGGTGGCGGCGGTCCGCGAGGGCGTCCGAGTGGTGTCGGCGGCGCTGGACACCCTGGGCGTTCGGTACGCGCCGAGCCGGGCTAACTTCATCCTCGCGGAGTTCAAGGATTCCACGCGTGTCTACGAGCAGCTCCTCAAGCTCGGCGTGATCGTGCGCCCGATGGCCAGCTTCGGCCTCGAGCAGGCGCTCCGGATCACCGTCGGGACGCCGGAGGAGAACGCCCGCCTCATCGGAGCGCTCGGCACCGTGCTGGGGAGGGACGCGCCCCGCTCGTGAGCGCGCCACGCTGGCCTCGCATCACGGTCGTGAGCCCGGGTCTCATTGGCGGCTCGGTAGCCCGGGGCGTCCGCGCTCGTCGACTGGCCGCCGAGGTCGTCGTGGTGGCGCGCCACGACGTGGCCTGCCGGGCGGTTCTCGCCGCAGGGGCGGCGGACGTCGCCACGACGGACCTGACGGCCGGGGTCGCCGGGGCGGCGCTGGTCGTCCTGTGCGCTCCGGTGGGAGCGCTGCCGGGAATGATTCAGGCGGTGTGGCCGCATCTGGCGCCCGGGGCGGTGCTGACCGACGCTGGCAGCGTCAAGCGAAGCGTGGTCGAAGCGGCGCTCGCGTGCCCCGCGCGGTCGGGCGTCGCGTTCATCGGCGGCCACCCCATGGCCGGCTCCGAGCGCTCAGGCTTCGAGGCCTCCGACGGGGACCTTTTCGAAGGACGGCTCGCGCTCCTGACGCCCACGCTAGACACGCCGGAGTCGGCGGTGGCGGCGGCGACGTCCTTGTGGGAGGGACTCGGGAGCACGGTGCGACACCTCCCCGCGGAGACCCACGATTACCTGGTGGCCCAGATCAGCCACCTGCCCCACCTCCTGGCCTACGCGCTGGTGTCGGCCGCCGACGGGGACGCGCTACCTCTGGCGGGGCGCGGTTTCGTGGACACGACGCGCATCGCCGCGTCCGCGGAAGGACTCTGGACCGACATCTTCCGCGGGAACCGCGGCCCGCTCCTCGACGCCGTCGACCGGTACGAGGCGGTCTTGGGCCGGTGGCGAACGCTCCTCGCGCGCGGGGACTGGACGGCACTCGAAGCGGAGCTCGGGCGGGCCCGCGAGGTGCGAGAGAAGCTCGCATGAACGCCGTCGTACGCCCGATCCGGCGCATCGCCGGCACGATCGCCGTGCCGGGCGACAAATCCGTCTCCCACCGCGCGGCGCTTCTCGGGGCGCTCGCCCAGGGGGTCACCGAGGTGCAGGGCTTCCTCGAGGGCGAGGACTGCCTCGGCACCCTCCGGGCCGTCGCGGCGCTCGGCGTTGACGTGACGCGCAAGGGGCCCGGACACTTCGTGATTCAGGGGCCGGGTCATGATGGGCTCACGGAACCCGGCGATGTCGTGGACTGCGGGAACTCCGGGACCACGGCGCGGCTGCTGGTCGGCGTGCTGGCCGGGCTGCCCTTCGCCACCGTGCTCACGGGCGACGAGTCCCTCCGCCGCCGGCCCATGGACCGCGTCATGGAGCCGCTCACGCGCATGGGCGCGCGCGTGCTCGGGCGGCGCGGCGGCGCCCGGCTGCCGCTGGCGATCGCCGGCGTGCGACCGCTCCATCCGATCCGCCACGTCTCGCCCGTGGCGAGCGCGCAGGTGAAGTCGGCTGTGCTCCTGGCCGGGCTCTCGGCGTCCGGGCCGGTGAGCGTGGTGGAGCCCGCCCGGAGCCGCGACCACACGGAGAGGATGCTGGCTGCCTTCGGCGGGGAGGTCCGAGTGGAGGGCCAGACGGTCACGGTGGTCCCCGGCCGCCGGTTGGCGGGCCGTCTCTGCCGCGTCCCGGGGGACATCTCGTCGGCCGCGTTCTTCCTGGTCGCCGCCGCGGCGGCCCCGGCCGGGGCGCTGACCGTTCGCGGGGTGGGCGTGAATCCTACGCGGACGGGTGCGCTCGACGTGCTCGAGGCGATGGGAGCCAGGCTCGGTGTCGCGACGCGGGAGGGGGACGGTGAGCCGGTCGCAGACCTTTCGCTCGACGCGGGTCCGCTGCGCGGGACCGAGATAGGCGGCGCGCTCGTGCCGCGGGCCATCGACGAGATCCCGATCCTGACGGTGGCGGCAGCCTGCGCGGAGGGGCCGACGGTCGTCCGCGACGCGGCGGAGCTGCGCGTGAAGGAGTCGGACCGGATCCGCGCGCTCGCCTCCGAGCTCGGCAAGATGGGCGTCGAGATCGGGGAGCGGCCGGACGGCTTCCGCCTTGCCGGCCGCTCGCCGGGAGCGGGCGCGCCGTTCCGCGGGGCGCGGGTGTCGAGCTGGGGAGACCACCGGCTCGCGATGGCGCTCGTCGTCGCCGGGCTTCTGGCGGACGGCCCGACGGTCGTCGAGGGGGTCGACTGCATCGCCACCTCCTACCCGGACTTCGTGGCCACGTGCCGCGGGCTGGCCGGCGAGGACGCCGTCGAGGTGGTGGCGTGAGGGTGAGCGACAGCGCCGGCGAGCCGGGCCGGGACGTGGTCGTGACGATCGACGGGCCGGCCGGCGCCGGTAAGAGCACCGTGGCCCGCCGTCTGGCCGAGCGCCTCGGGTTCGAGTACGTCAACAGCGGAGCGATCTATCGCGCGGTGGCCTGGCGCGTTTCACGGGGCGAAGCGGTCGAGACCGCGCTCCGGGAGCTCCGGATCCAGTTCGTGCCGGTCCCGGGCGGGCAGCGGGTGCGGGTCGACGGGCGGGATATCACCGAGGCGCTCTCCTCGCCGGCGGTGAGCGAGCTCGCCGCCAGCCTGTCCCAGCGATCGGATGTGCGGGCGTTCGCCGACCGGTTCCAGCGCGCGCACGCGGCGCGGGGTCCGGTGGTGGTCGAGGGGCGCGATGCGGGGACGGTGGTCTTCCCGAACGCGGAGTGCAAGTTCTACTTGGACGCGTCGCCGGAGGCGCGGGCCCGGCGCCGGTTCGCGGAGCAGAAGGCCGGCGGCGCGCCGGCGGACCTCGGGGCGATCCGAGCCGCCATCGAGGCTCGGGATGCTGCCGACAGGACGCGGCCGGTCGCCCCGCTCGAGAAAAGCGCCGACGCGACGTACGTCGATTCGAGCGGCATGACGGTGGACGAGGTGGTCGAGCTGATGGCCAATGAGGTCGAGCGGGCGTGCTCTACCCGGTCCTGAAGCGGGTGATCGTCGCCGTCGGCCGTGGGTGGTTCCGCCTCTCGTGGGCCGGCGCCGACCGGGTGCCGCGCGAGGGCCGGCTGATCATCGCCGCGAACCACCTGAGCGTGCTCGACCCGCCGCTGATCGGCGCCGTGTGCCCGCGAGAGCTCGACTACATGGCGAAGGCCGAGCTGTTCCGGATCCCCGGCCTCGCCGGGCTCATTCGGCGGCTGAACGCGCACCCGGTCGACCGCAGCGGATCCGACTCGGCCGCGCTTCGGCTGGCCCTCCGGCTGCTCGGTGAAGGTCGGGCCATCCTGGTGTTTCCGGAGGGGACGCGGGGGACGGAGGGGCGGTTCCAGGCAGCCAGGGCCGGCACCGGGATGCTGGTCGCGCTCTCCGAGGCGCCGGTCGTCCCGGTCTACGTGCAGGGCACGGGCCGGGCGCTCCCACGGGGTGCGGTCGTGCCGCGCCCGGTCCGGGTGAGGGTCACCTTCGGCGCGCCACTCCGGTTCGCCCGGGGGCGTGGCCGGACGCGGTACCAGGAGATCAGCGAAGAGATCATGGCGGCCATCGGCCGCCTCAAGACCGACGCCGAGCGGCGGCATCCGGCCGCCGCCGTCGAGGACCCACGCACGGATTCCACGACCCGTGGGCGAGCCCTGGCGGGTCGAATTCACTGAACGGAGGAACAACAGGAATGGACCAGTTCACACAGGATCCCGAGGCCCACGCGACGGGGCGGTACGGCGGGGGCGCCGGGACCGGAGCCTCCCCGTGGGAGGTTGGGGAGGGCCCGATGACGGGGACCGACCGGAGGGCGCCGGTGGCGCGGCCCATCGCGGGCGGTAGCGCCCCCGAGACGGGGCAGGACGAGATCGAAGATTTCTACCAGCAGAGCCTGCAGGACCTCCAGGAGGGCGAGGTGGTCAAGGGGACCATCGTCGGCCTGAAGGGGAGCGAGGTGCTGGTGGACGTCGGCTACAAGAGCGAGGGGACGATCCCGATCGACGAGTTCCACCGGAGCGGCATCACGCCGGAGGTGGGCCTGGAGATCGAGGTGTACCTCGAGGCCAAGGAAGACTCCGAGGGCCTCATCGTCCTCTCCAAGGAGAAGGCCGACAAGATCAAGGTCTGGGACGTGATCACCAGGGCCTACGAGAAGGGCGCCCCGGTCGACGGGAAGGTGGTCGAGGTCGTCAAGGGCGGACTGGCCGTGGACGTGGGCGTCAAGGCGTTTCTACCCGGCTCTCAGGTGGACCTGCGTCCGGTGAAGAACCTCAACTCGATGATCGGGCAGAACATCAAGGCGCGCGTGATCAAGTTCAACCGGCGGCGGGGCAACGTCGTGCTCTCGCGCCGCGTGGTCCTCGAGGAGGAGCGCGAGGAGAAGCGGAAGCACACGCTGGCCGTCCTCCACGAGGGCATGGTCACCTCTGGCGTCGTGAAGAACATCACCGACTACGGCGCCTTCATTGACCTGGGTGGGGTCGACGGGTTGCTCCACATCACGGACATGTCGTGGGGCCGGATCAGCCACCCCTCCGAGCTCGTGCAGGTGGGCGACAAGCTGGACGTCGTCGTCCTCCACTTCGACAAGGAGTCCGGACGCGTCTCGCTCGGGCACAAGCAGAAGGGCCCGGATCCCTGGGAATCGGTCGCGGAGCGGTTCTCCGTGGGCAGCCGCCACCAGGGCAAGGTGGTGAGCCTCACGAACTACGGCGCGTTCGTGGAGCTGGACCGTGGCATCGAGGGGCTGGTGCACGTCTCGGAGATGTCGTGGACTCGCCGGGTGCGCCACCCGTCGAAGCTGGTCAACGTCGGTGACGACGTCGAGGTGATGGTCCTGGCGGTCGACAAGGGCCAGAAGCGCATCTCGCTCGGGATGAAGCAGGTCGAGGCCGACCCGTGGGACTCGATCGAGGATCGCTTCCGGCCGGGCATGAAGGTGCAGGGGAAAGTCCGCAACCTCACGGACTTCGGCGCGTTCGTGGAGCTCGAGCCGGGGATCGATGGCCTCTTGCACATCTCGGACATGACGTGGGCGCGGAACGTGGCGCACCCCTCCGAGCTCCTCAAGAAGGGGCAGCCGATCGAGACGGTCATCCTCCACGTCGACAAGGAGAACAAGCGGATCTCCCTGGGTCTGAAGCAGCTCCAGAGGGACCCCTGGGAGGACGTCACCCGGAAGTTCCCGGTCGGCTCGAACATCAAGGGCAAGGTGGTCCGCCTCACGGAGTTCGGCGCTTTCATCGAGCTTGAGGCGGGCGTGGACGGCCTGCTCCACATCTCGCAGATGTCGAGCCGGCCGGTCGCGACGCCCCAGGACGTCGTGCAGCTCGGCGACGAGCTGACGGTGAAGGTCATCCGCATCGAGCCGAACGAGCGCCGCATCGGGTTGTCGCTCCGTGACCTCGCGGCGGACATGCCCCCGCTGGAGGAGGAGGAGCACCGGGGTCGCCGCGGTGGCCGCAAGCGCGACCGCGACCGCTACGACGGCGACGATGACGAGTAGCAGGGACCGGTAGCCCGCCGCAATGCGCGGGAGGCTGTTCCGGGCGCTCGGCGTGACGGCGGTCGTCTTCGCCGGGTGCTTCGCGCTGGTGCTGGGCGTTCTGCTGTTCGGCGAGCCCGGTGTCCCGTCCCTCGGCGGGAACCGGGTGGCGCTGGTCGAGGTCGAAGGTCTGATCGTCGACTCCGACCGGGTCGTCCGGGAGCTCGGGGACTACGAGGAGGACACTTCGGTCCGCGCCATCGTCGTCCGGATCCAGAGCCCGGGCGGCGTGGTGGCACCCACGCAGGAGATCTACGACGCCATCCTGCGGGTCCGCAACCGGGGGAAGCCCGTCGTCGCGTCCATGGGGTCGGTCGCGGCGTCGGGGGGATACTATCTGGCCGCGGCCGCAACGCGCATCGTCGCGAACCCGGGCACCCTCACCGGGTCGATCGGCGTCATCATGCAGCTCGCCGAGATCGAGGGGCTCCTCAAGAAGGTCGGTGTCCGGTACGAGGTGATCAAGGCTGGCCGCTTCAAGGACAGCGCGTCGTTCGCCCGGCCCATGACCCCGGAGGAGCGGGCCGTGCTCCAGGCCGTTCTCGACGACATGCACGACCAGTTCGTGACGGCCATCGCCGAAGGCCGGCGGCTCGGGAAGGATCGCGTCCGGGCGCTCGCCGATGGGCGCGTCTACTCGGGACGGATGGCGAAGGAGCTCGGCCTGGTCGATGCCCTCGGCGGGCTGGACGAGGCCGTTCGCGTGGCCGCGGAGCTCGGCGGCGTGCCGGGCAAGCCTCGCCTCGTCCGCCCGCGGCGCCCGTGGCGTCTGCTCGACCTGGCGGACCTCATGGGCGGGGAAACGGCTCTCGGATGGCTCCGATCGGTCGGCTGGCCGGGGCCCGTGGTCCCGGCGCTGCCGCTCCTCGGCTCGCCCAAGCTGCCGCTCTACCTCCTGGACTGATCGGCGAGACTGGGATCCCGGTCGCCGGGTCGGGACGGAACCTCGCGGCTTGACAGGCGTTTTTGGCGCGTGTTAGCGTGACCTCGAACTCCTGGACGCTTGTCGAAGGAGGGCGAGTGTGCCGACGATGACGAAGGCCGATCTCGTCGACGAGGTCGCCAAGCTGTCGAACCTGACCAAGAAGGAAACCGAGCTCATCGTGAACACGATCTTCGACAGCATCTCCTCGGCCCTCGCCCGGGTCGAGAAGGTGGAGCTCCGCGGCTTCGGGAGCTTCCGGGTTCGGCGGCGGAACTCCCGCCGAGGCCGCAATCCGAAGACCGGCTCCACCGTCAGCGTCCCCGAGAAGCGCGTCCCGTTCTTCAAGGTCGGCAAGCGCCTGAAGGAGCTGGTCAACACGTGAGGGCGGGGCCGCGACCCCGGCCCCGGGCGGTCGCGGTGGGGTGTCGGACCTTCGAGCTTCGCGCGGAGCGTTCCGGCCGGCGTCCAGTCGACCAGCGCAGGTCCTGATGGGCGAGGACGCCCAGCACCTGCGGTCCGGGGCGAGCCCGCCTCCGGCCGGCGAGACGCTCCCACCGATCCTGCCCGATCCGTCCGATGCGGAAGCCGTTTCCGCGTCGCCGACCTCCCAAACACCGATGATGCGGCAGTACCAGGAGTGGAAGCGCCGCTACCCAGACTACCTACTCCTCTTCCGGCTCGGTGATTTCTACGAGGCGTTCCACGAGGACGCCCGGGTGGCGGCGCGCACGCTCGACATCACGCTCACGTCCCGGCAGAAGGGGGAGGGCGCGATCCCAATGGCCGGGGTGCCGCACCACGCCCTCGACGTCTACCTGGCCCGGCTCGTCCGGGCGGGCCTGAAGGTGGCCATCTGCGATCAGGTGGAATCGGCGCCGGCCAAGGGACGGCAGCTGATCCGGCGCGAGGTGGTTCGGCTCGTCACGCCCGGCACGGTCACCGAGGCGGGACTTCTCGACGGGCGCCTCAACAACTTCCTCGCGGCCTTGTGGCGGGCTCCGGACCACGTGGGCATCGCCTTGGTGGACGTCACGACCGCCGACTTCTGGATCGGGGAGTCGACCGACGCCGACGGTCTCGTGGAGGCGCTGCTCCTCCGCCGGCCCGCGGAGGTGCTGTTGCCGCCGGGCGTCTCGGCGGACGACCCGCTCGCCGCGCGACTGCGCTCGGCGGGGGCGGCCGTCACCCTTCGGGACGCCCCGAGCTTCGGCCTCCGCGAGGCCGAGGACCGGCTTCGCGCCCACTTCCGCGTCGCGGCCGTCGAGGGACTCGGTCTCCCGCGGCAGGGCGGCGCGCTGCGGGCGGCGGGCGCGGTGCTCGCGTATCTCCAGGAGACGCAGCAGTCGCCGCTCGCCCACCTCACGCGCATCCAGACCCTGGCCCTCGAGGATCACCTGACCCTCGACGAGGGCGCCGCGCGCAACCTGGAGCTGGTCGAGAGCCTCCAGGACCGCCGAAGCGCGGGAACGCTTCTGTGGGCGATGGACCGGACGCGCACGTCGATGGGCGGGCGCCTCCTCCGCCAGTGGCTCCTCCGGCCCCTCGTCCGGCCGCGGGAGATCGGAGAGCGGCTCGACGCCGTCGCCGCGCTGGCCGAGGCCCCCGCGCTGCTCGCCGAGCTCCGGGAGGCGCTGGATGGGATCGGCGACCTGATGCGCCTCGCCAGCCGCGTCGCGCTAGGAGTGGCCACGCCGCGGGACCTGGCCGCCCTTCGCGCGACGCTCGGTCCGCTCCCGGCGTTGCGGGAGCGAGCCGATCGCTGCGGAAACCCCATGATCCGCCAGTGCGCCGAGGCGGTGGAGGACCTGGCCGGTCTCGCGAAGACGCTCGAGGCCGCCCTGGTGGACGAGCCGCCCCTCGGGGTGCACGAGGGCGGGCTGATCCGCGAGTCCTGGAATCCGGCCCTCGCCGAGGTGCGACGCGAGGTGCGCGAGGCGCGCGCCTGGATCGCGGGGCTCGAGGGGCGGGAGCGCGAGCGGACGGGGATCTCTTCCCTCCGGGTGCGGTACAACCGTGTGTTCGGGTACGGGATCGAGATTCCGAAGAGCCAGGCGCGTGCTGTGGTGCCGGACGACTACGTGCGGCGCCAGACGCTGGTCGGCGCCGAGCGGTACGTGACGGCGGAGCTTCGAGAGCAGGAGGCGCGGGTCCTGGGAGCCGAGGGGCGAATGAACCGGCTCGAGTACGAGCTCTTCGACGAGCTCCGCCGGAGCGTCGCCGGAGAGGCCGATCGGCTCGTCCGCACGGCGCGCGCGGTGGCGACGCTGGACGTGCTGGCGGCGCTCGCCCACGTGGCGCACGAGCGGGCATACGTGCGGCCGGTCGTCGACGACGGGGGCGTCCTCGAGATCCAGGAGGGTCGGCACCCCGTGCTCGAGCTTCGGACCGACGGCGCGCGGTTCGTCCCGAACGACCTCCGGCTCGCAGCGGGCGAGGTCGAGTGCCTGGTCATCACGGGGCCGAACATGGCCGGCAAGTCCACCTACATGCGGCAGGTCGCGCTCATCGTGCTCTTGGCCCAGATCGGGAGCTTCGTGCCCGCCCGGAGCGCGCGCGTCGGGGTGGTGGACCGCGTGTTCACTCGAATCGGAGCCCACGACAACCTAGCGCGCGGACACAGCACGTTCCTCGTCGAGATGACGGAGACGGCCGCCATCCTCCGGCACGCCACCTCGCGGAGCCTGGTGCTCCTCGACGAGATCGGGCGGGGCACGTCGACCTTCGACGGTCTCTCGATCGCCTGGGCGGTGGCCGAGCACCTCCACGAGCGCCGGGCGGGCGCGAAGGTCCTTTTCGCGACGCACTACCACGAGCTGACGCGACTGGCCGCCGAGCTCCCGCGTGTGCAGAACGTGCACGTGGCGGTGCGTGAGTGGAAGGACGACATCGTCTTCCTCCACCGGGTGGCGCCGGGTGGAACCGACCGGTCGTACGGCATCCAGGTGGCGCGACTGGCCGGGCTGCCCGCGGAGGTCGTCACCCGCGCGCGCGCCCTGTTGCGGGAGTTCGAGCTGGGCGCCCCGGTCCCGACGGCGCCGGGCGATGCGGGCCAGCTCGCCCTCTTCGGCGGGCCGGGCGCCACCCGACCGGAGGAGGCCGGTGCTACGGGCCCCGCCTCGCCGCCACCCCCGCCGCGGCACCCCGTGCTGGACGCGCTGGCGGCGCTGGATCCCGAGCGGCTCACCCCGCTCGAGGCCCTCGCGACGCTCGACGAGCTCCGCCGGCGCCTGATGAGCGGGCCGTGAGCGCCCCCGCTTCAGTCCGGCGCCTGCCCGACGCCGTCGTCAACAAGATCGCGGCCGGGGAGGTCGTCGAGCGCCCGGCCTCCGTCGTCAAGGAGCTGGTCGAGAACAGCTTGGATGCCGGGGCGACCCGGATCGAGGTCCTACTGCGCGGGGCGGGGCGCCAGCTCATCGCGGTGACGGACGACGGGCGGGGGATGTCCGCCGAGGACTGTCTGCTCGCGCTGGAGCGGCATGCGACCTCCAAGCTCCGGTCCGAGACCGACCTCGACGCCATCGGGACGCTGGGGTTTCGCGGGGAGGCGCTGCCCGCCATCTTCGCCGTCTCGCGGCTCTCCGTCCTCTCCCGGCCCGCGGGCGAGCCGCGGGGCTTGCTTGTGGTCGGCGAAGGCGGCGTCGTGGGGGAGTCCGGACCGGCCGATGCGCCCGCAGGCACGACGGTCGAGGTCCGCGACCTGTTTTTCAACACCCCAGCCCGCGCGAAGTTCCTCAAGAGCCCGGCCACCGAGCAGACGGCCATCGTCCGCGTCGTCACCCAGCTGGCCCTGGCAAATCCCGGCGTCCACGTGCGTCTCGTCGCGAACGGGCGGATCGTGCTCAACGCTCCCGCCGGGAGCGGGCTCCGGGAGCGGGTCGGCGCGCTCTACGGCTTCGGGCTCGCGTCACGGCTCCTCGAGGTGTCGGGCGAGGGGAGCGGGGCGCGCCTCCACGGGGTCGTCGCGCCGCCGGCGCTCGCCCGGACCCATCGCGACGACATCCACCTGATCATCAACGGCCGGGTGGTGCGCGACACGCTCCTGACCCAGGCGCTCCTGGAGGCGTTCCGGCCGCAGCTCCCGCGGGACCAGTTCCCGCTGTCCGCGATCGCGCTCGATCTGGACCCGAGCGAGGTCGACGTCAACGTCCATCCCGCCAAGACGTGGGTCCGGTTCCGCCGTCCCCGCGTGCTGCACGGGCTCGTGCTCGATGCAGTCCGGACAGCCCTCCGCCAGATGGAGGCCGCTCCGGCCGGGCTGATCGCGCGCGTCGCGGGGGATGCGTCGGACGCGGGCGCGGCCATGCCCGTTCCCGGCTTGGGCGCTGAGTCCCCCGGCTGGGCGGAGGGTGACCCCGCGCAGGCCTTGCTGTTCCGCGAAGGGGAGGCCGGCTATCGGGGCGAGCCTTTCTTCGGCCGCGTGGTCGGACAGATCGAGGACACCTTCATCGTGGCGCATACCGCCGAGGAGGTCTTCTTCGTCGACCAGCACGTCGCCCACGAGCGCGTGCTCTTCGAGCGACTGCGCGGCGACCTGGAACGGGGCGCCCTGGTGTCCCAGGAGCTCCTGTTCCCGCTGCCGCTCGAGCTGGCGCCAGCCCGGCGCCGCGCGCTCGAGCGGGTCCAGGCGGAGCTAGGGCGGCTCGGGTTCGCCATCGAGGGGTTCGGCGGCGGCGCCGTCCTCCTGCGGGCGGTGCCCTCGCTCCTCCTCCGGACCGAGGACCTCTCGCGGCTAGCGGACGAGCTCGCCCAGGAGCTCGACGACGACGGAGGGCACGCGAGCTCCCCGGTGCTGGACCGTCTCCTGGCGTTCGTCGCATGCCGCGCCGCCATCAAGGCGAACCAGTCGCTCGCGCCGGAGGAGATGGCGCGGGTGCTGACCGACCTGGCGGAGACCGCCACGCCCTACTACTGTCCGCACGGACGGCCGATCGTCTCGCGGATCCCGCTCGGGGAGATCAAGCGCGAGCTCCGCCGGACCTGGTGACGCGGTGTCCCCGGCGAGCGCCGCCGGCGCGGCGCCCATCCCGGTCCTGGCGATCCTCGGCCCAACGGGCACCGGCAAGACGCGGCTGGCGGTGGCGCTCGCCGAGCACTGGCCCATCGAGGTCGTGAGCGTCGATTCCCGCCAGGTCTACCGGCGCATGGACATCGGGACCGCGAAGCCCACGCCGGGCGAGCTTCGCGCGGTGCCGCACCACCTCGTGGACGTCGTCGAGCCCGACGAGGGCTACGACGCCGGCCGCTTCGTCCGTGAAGCGGCGGCGGCGATCGTCGCCGTGCGGAGCCGCGGCCGGTGGCCCGTCCTGGTGGGGGGCACGGGCCTCTACTACCGCGCGCTCGTCCGCGGACTCCTGCCCCGGCCCCCCGCGGATCAGGCGCTCAGGGCCTCGCTTCAGGCCGAGATCCAGGCGGCGGGTCCCGAAGCCCTCCATCGGCGCCTCCAAGCCCTTGACCCGGACGCCGCAATCCGGCTCCATCCTCGAGACGCTCTCCGCGTGAGCCGGGCCCTCGAGGTGGCGCTCCAAACCGGGAGCCCGGGCCTGCGGAGCGGCGCCGGTGCCTGGGGGGAGTCGCCGCGCGCGGGATACCGGGTGGCGGCGGTCGGCCTCACCGCGCCCCGCCCGGCCCTCTACGCGGCGCTCGACGCGCGCGTGGACCGGATGCTCGCGGAGGGCCTCCTGGACGAGGTGCGCAATCTCCTCGACGCCGGGTTCGCGCCGAGCTTGCCGGCATTGCAGGGGATCGGCTACCGGCACCTGGCGCCTGTCATCCGGGCGAGCGGCGGGCTCGCCGCGGCGGTCCTCGCCATGAAGCGGGACACCCGCCGCTACGCGAAGCGACAGTGGACCTGGTTCGCGCGCGAGCCCGATCTCGCGTGGGTGGAGACGGGGCCCGGCGACATCGCGGCGGCGCTGGCGGAGATCAAGAAAACCCTTGAACAAACGCACCTTTTCAAATACCCTGACTGAGCGTGCCTCGCGTGCAGAGTGCCGTCGACCGGGCGATTCTCATGGGGCTCCGACTCCCTCGCCAGAAGCGTTGGGAGGTGGAGGAGTCGATGGAGGAGCTGAGCCGCCTGGCCGAGAGCGCTGGAGCGGAGGTGCTCGCCAGCGTCATCCAGGAGCGCAGCGCGCCGAATCCCCGCCTTCATTTCGGCAAGGGGAAGGTGGACGAGGTCCGGGAGCTCGCCCGCGCTCTCGGCGCCGGCCTCCTGATCTCGGACGATCCCCTGACGCCCGTGCAGGAGCGGAACCTGACCCGCGCTCTCGATCTGCGTGTCATCGACCGGACCGCCCTGATCCTCGACATCTTCGCGCAGCGGGCCCGGACGAGCGAGGGCAAGCTCCAGGTCGAACTGGCGCAGCTGACGTACCTCCTGCCGCGCCTCGTGGGCCAGTGGGCCCACCTCGAGCGGCTGGGGGGCGGCATCGGGACCCGCGGACCCGGCGAGACGCAGCTCGAATCGGACCGCCGGGTGGTTCGCCGGCGCATCGCGCAGATCCACGAGGCCCTCCAGGACGTCCAGCGGCATCGGCGGCTGCTCCGGACGCACCGGCGCGACGTCGGCCTGTCGGTGGTGGCCCTGGTGGGGTACACGAACGCGGGCAAGACGACGCTCCTCAACCGGATCGCGGGGGCCAGCGCGCCGACAGCCGACCAGCTGTTCGTCACGCTCGACCCCGCTGCGCGGCTCGTCGCGGGCGGGGGCCGGGCCCCGTTCGTGCTGACGGACACGGTCGGGTTCATCCAGAAGCTGCCCACGCAGCTCGTGGCGGCCTTCAAGGCGACGCTGGAGGAGCTCGAGGACGCGCAGCTCTTGCTCCACGTCGTGGACGTGAGCCATCCGCACGCGCGGGAGCACATGTCGGCCGTGTACCACGTGCTCGAGGAGCTGGGGATCGAGGATCGCCCTGCGCTCATCGTGATGAACAAGATCGACCGCCTGGCGGAACCGAACAGCCTCCTGCGCGAGCTGGAAGCCGAAGGCGGCGTGGCGGTGTCGGCGCGGACCGGCGAGGGTCTCGGCACGCTCCTGACCCGGGTCTGCGACAGGCTTCGGGTCGCGCGC
>DATAFX010000053.1:0-12787 GCA_036257195.1 Candidatus Methylomirabilota bacterium
TCCACATCATCTCGACCGGCGAGAGCGCCACCCGGTTCGCGGGGCTCGAGCGGGGCGACTTCGACTACGCGATGGCGCTGGCGCCGACCGCGTACGAGCGGCTCCGCGCCTCGACGGCCCTCGACGCGATCGTGCTCAAGCCCTTCACCCAGGTGATCCTGCAGCTCAACGCCAACCGGGCGCCGTTCAACCAGGTGAAGGCCCGGCAGGCGGTCTCCCGCGGGCTCGACATGGAGTCCGTCATGCGCGGGGTCACCGGCAACCAGCCCGCGTTCTATCGCCTCCAGCCGAGCCTGTTCTTCCCCGAGCAGCGAGTGTGGCACAGCACCATGGGGCAGGACGTCTACAACCAGAAGAACGTCGAGCTGGCCCGCCGGCTGCTCAAGGAGTCGGGCTACGACGGCCGGCCGATCGCGCTGCTCACAAACCGCGACATCGAGTGGCTCTACCGCACCGCGGTGCCCGTGCAGCCTCAGCTCGAAGCCATCGGGTTCAAGGTCGAGCTCGTGGTGCGCGACTGGCCCGGCCAGATCGCCCAGCAGAAGGAAGGCAACTTCGACATGGCGACGAACGGGATCTCCACCCGTCCCGAGCCGACCGGGTTCGACTACCTCTTCCGCTGCGGGGCGTCCTACGAAACCTACGGCTACTGCGACCCGGAGATGGACAAGGCGCTGGCGACGGGCGTGCGGGAGCGCGAGCCGGAGAAGCGCGCCCAGGCGTACGCCCAGGCCCAGAAGCAGTTCTACGAGACGGTGCCGCTCGTCAAGATCGGGGACATGTTCCAGCTCGACGGCGCCACCAAGTCCCTCAAGGGGTACAAGGTCTACTTCCTGCGCCGCTTCTGGAACGTCAGCAAGTGATCGGCTGAGCGCGCCACCGGCCTTCCGCGGTGGCGCGCTACATCGCCAGGCGGATCATGCTGCTGGTCCCCGCCTGGCTGATCATGGGGGCGGCGGCGTTCACGCTGATCCGCCTCATCCCCGGCGACCCGGCCGCGGTACTGCTGGGCATGGAGGCGACGCCACAGGCCGTGGCCGAGCTCCGCGCCCGGATGGGCCTCGACCGGCCGCTGCCCGTCCAGTTCGCGCTCTGGCTCTCGCGCGTCGCCGAGGGGGAGCTCGGGCGATCGTTCTTCCTGGGCCAGCCGGTGCTGGACGCGATCCTGGGCCGTTTGCCCGTGACCCTGAGCCTGACCGCCGCCGCGCTTGCGTGCGCCGTCCTGGTCGGCGTCCCGATCGGGGTCCGGGCCGCCACGCGTCCCAACTCGCCCACGGACCTGGGGGCCATGGCCGCTGCCGTGGTCGGCCTGTCGATCCCGGATTTCGCGCTCGGCCTCGGGCTCATCGTGCTGTTCGGCGTGGCGCTCCAGTGGCTGCCCGTCAGCGGATACGTGCCGCTCGCCCAGAGTCCGGCCGGCTTCGTCCAGCACCTGCTCCTGCCCGCCCTCGCCCTGGGCATTCCCCAGGGCGCGCTGATCGCCCGCATCACGCGCAGCAGCATGATCGAGGCGCTCAGCGCGGACTACGTCCGCACCGCGCGGGCGAAGGGGCTCGGCGAGCCAGCGGTGGTCGGCCGGCACGCGTTCCGGAACACTCTGGTCCACGTTCTGACGGTCGTGGGCAGCGTGGCGGTCGTCCTCCTGGGCGGGGCGTTCGTCGTGGAGACCGTGTTCAATCTGCCGGGGCTGGGCAACCTGGTGGTCATGGCGGTGAAGCGGCGAGACTATCCGCTGGTCCAGGGCTGCCTCCTCCTCATCTCGACGGTCGTCATCGTCGTGAACCTCGCCGTCGACGTCCTGTACGCCTATCTCGATCCCCAGATCCGGTATGGCTGAGGCATTTTCGCGCGCTCCCGGCAGCAGCCCGTCGGCCGACCAGACCGTGTGGCGTCGGCTCCGCCGCCACCGCCTCGCCTTGACCGGCGGGGTGATCGTCCTGACGGTCGCGACGCTCGCGCTCGTGCTCCCGGTCGCGGTCCGGACGGACCCGACCGCGCTCGACGTGCAGGCGACCCTCACCCCACCCTCGGGACGACACTGGTTCGGGACGGACGACTTCGGGCGCGACCTGTTCGCTCGGGTGGTCCACGGCATCCGCCTGTCGCTCCTCGTCGGCGCCTCGGTGCTGGCGGTGACCGCCGTCCTGGGCGCGCTTCCTGGGCTGATCGCGGGCTACATCCCCCGGGCCGACGGGATCATCATGCGCGTGATGGACGCCCTCATGGCGTTCCCCGCCATCCTGCTGGCCCTCTCCGTCATGGCGATCGCGGGGGCGTCGACCGTCAACGTGGTGGGGGCGCTCGGCGTGGCCTACTCGCCGCGCGTGGCCCGCCTGGCGCGGGCCAGCGTCCTCGCCGTGCGGAGCCGGGAGTTCGTCGACGCCGCCCGCGCGCTGGGGAATCCGCCGATCCGGCTCCTGGCGCGCCACGTCACGCCCAACGCTGCGGCGCCGGTCATCGTGCAGGGGACGTTCACCTTCGGCTACGCGATCCTGGGCGAGGCCGCCCTCAGCTTCGTCGGGCTCGGCGCCGTCCCGCCGACGCCGAGCCTCGGCAACATCCTGGCCGACGCCCGCGTGTTCTTGCGCGACGCGCCCTGGATGATCCTGTGCCCGGCGGCGACGCTCGCCCTCCTGATCCTGGGGTTGAACCTCCTGGGCGACGGGATACGGGACGCGCTGGACCCCCGCACGCAGATCTGAGCCCGGCGGCCGCGGCCCTCGCCGCCAGGAGCCTGTAGTCGGCGCCCACCCGGACGTCGGACGAGGCCCTCGTGTCCTCAGCACCGGAAGAACGCGCGGGCGTTGTCGTGGAAGATGCGCCGGTAGACGTCCATCGGGAGATCGCGGGCCCAGAGTCCCGCCCGCTCGGCCTCATAGGGATAGGGGAGGTTCGGGAAGTCGCTGCCGAAGAGGATCCGGTCCGCGTACCGGACCAGGTCCGCGTCCCGGACGACCAGGGGGTCGATCCCGGTGTACGGCAAGGACGCCTCCGTCAGCGCCATGGTCGTGTCGAGATGGAGGTTCGGGTATCGGTCGAGCAACCGGAACGCCGCGCGGGTCTCGAACGCGCCCATGTGGCAGATCGACGCCCGGAGCTCCGGGACCCGCTCGAGCACGCGCTCGAAGCGCGAGAGGCCCGTGAACTCGTTGGTGTGCGGCCCGGTGCCCACGTGGATCACCAGGACCCGACCGAGCGCGAGGAGGCGCTCGTAGACGGGCAGGATCCGCGGGTCGTCCGGCCAGAAGCGCTGGACCTGGATGTGGAGCTTGAGCCCCGCCAGCCCCCACGCCCCGCACGCCTCCTCCGCGATGGCCACCGGATCGTCGTCTCCGGCGTGGACCGTGCCGAGCGGGATCCCGTCCGGGAAGCGGGCGGAGGTGTCGCGGATCCAGCGATTCAGCTCCCGCGCCATCCCCGGCCGGTGGGCGTAGGAGAAGAACGCGAAGCGCTCGACTCCCGCCCCGCGGAGCGCGGCCACGATCTCGTCCGGATCGCTGGGTCCCTGGAGGTTCCAGTCCGTGTGCTCGGCGAACCAGCGCCGGATCGCGGCGAAGAGTCCCGGCGGGTGGAGGTGAGTGTGGGCGTCGATGTAGCGGAATCCGGCCGGCGGCTCCATCTCGTCAGGCCCGCCGGGCGCCGACGGTCCGGTGGACGAGCCAGTCACCGGGCAGCCCGGCGACGGGGACGCCGATCCGGAGATCTCCCGACCGAGCGAGCGCCGTCACGGCGAGCCGTACCTCGTCGGGCGGCACCCCGAAGAGCCGGGCAACCCCGCGCACCGATCCCCAGGCGGCCCCCGCGAGGTAGCGGCCGACCAGACGGCGGACCGCGGCCGGGCGCCCGAGGCGCATGCCCTCCCGGACCGCATCCGGCAGCCAGGCCTCCAGGAGGTCCCAGCGGTACGAGAACGAGGGCTCGTAGCGCTCCTCGGTCTTCACCGCGAACAGCCCCTGCTGGAGCTCCGCCACCGCCCGCTCGAACCCGCGCGTCGAGCCCGCATCCAGCATGAGGGCCTCGGCGCGCCACTCGCGGGTGTAGAGGGGGTGCCGGCGGATCAGGACGTCCATGAGGCGCTTGGCCGCATGGGACAGGCGGCCCGCCTCGTACTCCTGCCGGTAGTCGCGGGCACGCTGGCGACCCCGGACCAGGGCGTAGAAGGCTGGGAACAGGTCGAGGGCCACGAGCACGGGGCGCCCCTTGAGGAGCTTGCCGTAGTAGACCGCGCGACGCGCGGGGAGGCTGTCCTTGAGCTCCCAGGTGAGCCCCACTCCGGCGTCGTGATGGGAGCGGCGCGGCCACCGGGGGTCGCGCCGGCCGACGACGGCCTCCCACAGGCACGCGAGCCCCTCGGGGAAGCGGTAGAAGGTGGAGCAGATCCCGACCTCTTCCACGAAGGCGAGGGCGTCTCGCTCACCCCGGACCCGCCGGGCGACCGCGCGCCGGAAGGCCAAGTCGCGCGCGCGCTCGAGATCCTCGCGGCGGAGCGGCCGTGGAAGAACGACCGGCGCGGCCATCCCTCGGCCGGGATCAGTCGAAGACGAGCCCCTGCTCGCCGACGCGGTACTCCACGATCTCGTCGCTCATCGCGCTGCCGCGGTGCTTGGCGACCGACACGAAGCGGCCGACGCGGAGCCCCACCTTCTCGCGCCCGAGGAGCACCACCGTGTTGGCCACGGCTCCGATGTCGCCCGCCGTCACCTTCCTCGACACGAGGTCCTCGAGGCGGGTCTCCTCGGTGGTGACCAGGAGGAGGGTCGTGACCGAGCCGTGGTCGTACCGGTGGGCGTCGATGAACGCCCGGTGCTGCCAGACGGGCAGGCAGATCTCCATCCCGAGGGTCTCGGCGTCCCGGTGGATGATCTTCCGGTAGAGGTCGTCCACGATGTAGGCCTGGATCGAGTCGTCGCTCTCGCGCGGCTCGATTCCGTCCACCACGACCCGCCGCGAGCCGTTCGCGAAGTGGAAGTAGAAGAAGGGGCGAGCCGTGTAGAGGGCCCGCGCGTACGCCGCCTTCCACCCCCAGTCGAACTCGCGGCCCTCGGGCGTGGCGACCTCGTAGTCACTGCGCCGGCCGACCCAGGGAAAGACGTCGAGGTAGTGGGCGTCCAGCTCGCCCGCCGGGGGATACGGGTCGCCCATCGGCATGACGGCATGGGTCCAGCGCCGGAGCGACCACCCGTAGAGCCGGTCAGCGTACGGCCCGTGCTGCTGGGAGTCACCCCGCGCGTTCATGTCGACGACGAGGCCGGGCGCGCCGTCCGCCGCGCGCCCGTGATGGGCGAACGTCAGCCCGACGTGGGTCTTGCCGATGCCGGTCGCGCCGTAGACAACGGTGAGCGTCCCGGGCAGGAGGCCGCCGCCGAGCATGGCGTCCAGGCGCGGCAGCCCCGTGGAGACACGCGCCGGTGAGGTCACGAGGTCGAAGGATACGGACGGGTCCGGGACCCGTCAATCGCGCTACACCGCCAGGAGGGAGAAGGCGAGCGCCCACAGCGCGAACGCGCCCGCTCCGGCGACGGCCGCGCTCACGTCGCGGAACGGGAACTCGCGCACGATCCTTGTCACCTGTTGAGTCCCAACGGGCCAAAAAAAAGACCCAGCCGCCCGCGTCCGCGTCGAGGCCGACACGGCGTCGATACGGGTGCGTCCCGCTCCTGACCGGACTCGGGGGACGCGCACCACACGGCGCGCCGCCACGCCCCCGCGGGTCGGATGCCCCGACACCTGAGCCGGAGCCGTCTCGCCGCTGCCGCGCGGCCGACGCCCGTTGGACGCCCGACCTCGGCGGCAGGCTCCCTCGGCGCGCGAGCGCGCGCCGGCCGCGCGGCCGACTCGCTCAGAGGCCACGGACGAGCCCCACGACCTTGCCGATGATCCGCACGTCCCGCTCCCCTTCCCGCACGACGATGGGCGCCATGGTCGGGTGCTCCGGCCGGAGGACGACCGCGTGCGCGTCGCGCGCGAACCGCTTGACGGTCGCCTCGCCGTCGACAAGCGCGACGACGATGTCGCCGGGCTGGGCGTGGTCCTGGCGCCGGACGAGCACGAGGTCGCCCTCGACGATGTGAGCGTTGATCATGCTCTCCCCGCGCACCCGGAGCCCGAAGACGTCGTCCCCCCGCCCGCCCACCCACCGGGGATCGAGGGGCAGCGCGCCCTCCCGATTCTCCTCGGCTAGAAGGGGGGTGCCCGCCGCAATGCGGCCGAGGATGGGCACCTCCCGGGTGGTCGAGGCCGCCACGGCCAGCGTGAGGGCCCGAGAGGTTCTCCCCGCCGTGGTCCGCCGGCGGAGATAGCCCTTCCGTTCGAGCGCGCGGAGATGATCGAAAGCGGCCCGGGGCGTCACGTGAAAGCGGCCGCCGATCTCCCGCACGGTCGGCGGGACGCCGTGCGCCTCGCTAAAGCTCTGGATGAAGTCCAGTA
The DNA here is from genome assembly GCA_036257195.1 of Candidatus Methylomirabilota bacterium. Classification (GTDB taxonomy): domain Bacteria; phylum Methylomirabilota; class Methylomirabilia; order Rokubacteriales; family DASRDR01; genus DASRDR01. Next base: position 6,427 of record DATAFX010000053.1, read on the forward strand.
CCTCCCGCTGCCGATCGGTCAGCCGTGGCTCCATGGGGGTCCCTCCCGCCAGGAGTCTAGTCAACACCCGTTGAGGCAGTCAACTAAAAAAAAAGGTCAGGAGGGGACCTCGACCTCCTTCGGATCGCACGCCGGGCATGGCTTGAGACCCTGATCCCACCCGTCGGCGGCGGCCTTCAAGGGGATCCGCTCCGATGCCGGGACCCGGGCCCGCCAGGCGCACTCGCGGCGGTGGAGGAGCCGGCCCCCCCGGCTCGTCCAGTACGGCTCCAGCTGGTCGTCAGCCGGCTGTCCTTCGGTCGCGCCCGGGGCGGCCGGCTCGAGTGGGGTCCCGGCTACCTGGACGTCGCCCGCGCCCGTGTGAGTCTCGGACGCAGAGCTGGCCTCGGCGCTCACCGGTGTGGGCTCGACCGGCGAGGGCGACGAGATGTCGGGATCCACGTTGAACTGGAGGTTCGTCTCGACGGTCGAGCGAAACTCGTCGCTCGCCCGCCGGAACTCGCGCATGGCCCGGCCGAGCCGACGCCCGAGATCGGGCAGCTTGTCCGGCCCGAAGATGAGCAGGGCCAGGACCATGATGACGAGGAGCTCCTGGATGCCGATGTCCAACATGGACTGGGCGAATCCTACACGATGGGGCGGGCCCGCGCACCCGCCTTTCGCCCCTCGGCGTCCATCGCGCGGTGGAGCAGGATGAGCACGGCCACCAGGAACATGTGACTTCCTGACCACATCACGCCCCCGCCGAACGCCTGGTCGTCGACCGGGCCCCACTCCGCGAGCAGCCGGGGCGCCGCGGCGTAGGAGGGGTAGAACGCGCGCTCCGACAGGCCGAGCACCGCGCCCAGGAGGGTGTTCTGAGCCGTCGCCAGAATCAGGTACCCGATGCGGGCCCCGTACATCACCCCGGTGGACAGGCGGTGAAAGCGGGGTGCCGGGTTCACGATCGGCCACCAGAACAGCACCGCCGTCCCGAAGAACGTGAGGTGCTCGATGTCGTGGAGCGCCGGATACCGGAGCGCGGCCTCGTAGGCCCGCGGGTAGTGCCAGGCCCAGAGCGTCACGGTGTAGAGCGCTCCGGCGATGGGCATCCAGGTCAGCGTGCGGAGGGTCTGCCGGACGAGGCCGGGGCGAGTCACGAGCCCTCCCAGGCGGCGCCGAGCCCCGGGCGGGAGCGCCCAGAGCACGACCGGAAACGGCGCCGCCAGGAGCAGGAGCGGAGGGGCCATCATGATGAGCAGCTGGTGCTGGACCATGTGCGCGGTGAAGGACAGCTCGGCCAGGAGCTCGAGGGGCGAGCAGAGGGCCAGGACGACGCTGGCCAGACCGACCAGGTAGGCGCCGAGCCGCCAGCCCGGCGCGGCCCCCCGGGTCCTGGGCGTCCGTCGGAGCCGCCACCACCCCCTCAGGTAGAGCGCCGCGAGCACTCCGATCGAGAGAAGCACCGCCGGCCGCCAGTCCCAGGCTCCGCCGACCCGGACCAGCAGCTCGCCCACCCCGCTCGCAGCGGCTCCCGCCGGCGGCATGCGCCGTCATGCCTCCGGGAGGGCGAGGAGCTGATCGAGATACGCTCTCGCGTCGGAGCCCACCCAGTCACGGATCCCGAGCACCGTCCCGACCAGCATCCCTCGACGGTCCACGAGGAACGTCACCGGGAGGGCGAAGACCTGGTAGCGCTCGCTTACGCGCCCCTCCGCGTCCAGCAGCATGGGGAACGTGAGCCCGTGCTCCTTCACGAAGGGCTCGACCTCCCGCGCCGACTCCTTGAAGTTCACACCCACGACGGTCAACCCGCGGGGGCCGAGCTCCCGGGCGAGCGTCTGGAGCGCCGGCATCTCCTCGCGGCACGGGGCACACCAGGTGGCCCAGAGATTGAGGAGCACCACGCGGCCTCGAAAATCTCGGAGCCGGACCGGCTTCCCGGCCAGGTCGGGGAGCTCGAGATCGGGCGCCGCGATCGGCTCGGCCGGGCGGCTCACCGGGAACGCGGCCGCGCGCCCGGCAGGCGCGGCGCGGCCCCAGTAGGCCACCGCCCCGATCGCGCCGCCGAGCAGGATCACGCCGGCCGAGAGCTCGAGCCACCGGGTACGGGTCATCGGAAACGGGTCCCTCGAGGCATGCTCGGATGATAGACCTGCCACATGCCCCCGACAACGACGCGGGCCGCGCTCGGGCGGCGGCGCCTGCGCTGAAGTCCCCCAGGGGGTGAGCGACCGAGGTGGTAGTCTCCGATCAACGTGAGATTCCTGGACCGGCCGTCGGCGTGGCTCCTGCCCGCCGCCCTGTGCGTCTTCGGCACGGCCCTGCGGTTGTGGCAATACGGGACGGGCGCCTCCCTGTGGGCCGACGAGGCAAATCTTGCCCTGAACGTCGTCGAGCGACCGTTCGGGCGGCTCCTGGATCCTCTCGACTACCGCCAGGTCGCGCCGCCGGGCTGGCTGCTTCTCGAGGGCGCCGCCGCCAGGCTCTTCGGCGAGGGCGAGCACGCGCTGCGGCTGGTCCCGCTCCTCGGGAGCCTCGCGGCGCTGCCGCTCGGCTGGTACGTCGCGCGGCGGATCCTGGCGCCGGGCCTCGGCCCGCTCCTGGCCCTCGTGCTCCTCGCGACGGGGATCCCTTTCATCTTCCACGCGGCGCAGGTGAAGCCGTACTCGACCGACGTCGCCGTGGCGCTCCTGCTCCTGGCGCTGGCCGTGGCGGTGCGGCAGGACGGCGCCGGCGGGGGACGGCTTCTCCGCTTGGTCCTTGCCGGCGCCGTCGCGCCATGGCTGTCCTACCCCGCCGTCCTGGTCGGTGCGGGTCTCCTGGCGGCGCTGGCGGCGCAGGCATTCCTCGAGCGCGACGGCGATGGCCTCCGGCGGCTGGGCCCGCTGGCAGCGGTGTGGACGGCGAGCTTCGTCGGCGCGGTGATCTGGGCGCGGGGCACCGTCACGCCCGACGACGTCCTGTACATGCAGCGGTTCTGGGTCCACGACTTCATGCCCCTCCCGCCCCGGGGGCTCCGTGACCTGGGCTGGCCCGTCGCGCGGCTGACGACCATCTTCGGAGGCGGCGGGCTTCGATATCCGGCCCCAGGCCTGTTCCTCGCGCTGGCGGCGCTCGGCGTCTGGGGACTCTGGCGGCGGGACCGCGCGAGCACGTGGCTCCTGCTCGGCCCCATCCTGGCCACCTTCGGGGCGGCGGCCATCCGGGTCTACCCGTTCGAGCCGCGCCTGGTGCTCTTCCTGTTCCCCGCCTGTCTCGTGCTCGCGGCGGCCGGACCGGAGGCGCTGGGACGGTGGAGCGGCTCCCGGCGGGAGCGCGCGGTCGTGACCACAACCGTCCTGTGCGGCGCCCTCGCCCTCTTCGGGCTCCTGCGGAACCCGCCGCCCTACGCGCCCGAGCCGCTCAAGCCGGTGCTCGAGACCCTGCGCCGGGCGTGGCAGCCGGGCGATCGGGCCTACGTCTACTACGGCGGGGAGAAGGCCTTCCTCTACTACGCGCGGCGTTATGGCTTCGCGGCCGCCGACTTCGTCCTCGGCCGCTGCGCCCGGGAAGACCCGCGCCTGTACTTGCGCGAGCTCGACGGGTTCCGGGGCGTGCCCCGTCTCTGGCTGGTCGTGACCCACGCGGTGCCGGCGGAGACCGCGGCCATCCGGGGGTACCTCGACCGGATCGGCACTCGCCGGGCGTCCTACGAGGCGGGCCACGCCCCCGGCGGGCGCCGGAGCGACCGCGCCCGCGTCGATCTCTACGACCTGTCCGACGCCGGGCGGCTGGCCGCCGTCACCTGGGACACGTTCCCCATGCCGCCCCCGGCCGGAGGCGGGCAGGCCGCCGCGTGGTCCTGCCACCCGGGCGCGTGACCGCCGACGAAGACGCCCCGGAGCCTGACTTCCGACCTGACTTGCCGGCTCCCGGATCCTGCCTAGCCGGAGGCGCCCGGCGACGTTCCTCGCTGCACCGAGACGCGAGGCGCCGGGCGGACCGTGTCAACCGGAGCGAGACGGCGAAGTTAGACCCACGCCTATTGAATGAGCTCGTCCGCCTGCAGCAACACCGTTTGCGGAATCGTGCGCCTTCGCGGTCTTCAGGTTCACCACGAGCTCGAACTTCGTCGGCTGCTCGATCGGGAGATCCGCCGGCTTGGCGCCCTTGAGGATGCGATCGACATAGTAGGCCAGGCGCCGATAAGACTCGGTGAGCCGCGGCCCAAACGTGCAAAGCGCACCGCTCTGAGCGAAGACCGGCCAGCCAGAAGTGACCGGTATCCGTTCCTTCATGGCGAAATCGATGATGCGCTGGCGGTTCTGGATGGCGAACCCATCGGCAAAGAGGGAGATCGCCTGCGGCGGGCGGGCTGTCATCGTGGCCATGGCGGCGGTGAGCTCAGCCGCGGTCCGTGTCGGAAAATACTCGATGGCTAGACCCAGCTGTTGGCCTACGTTCTCGGAGTAGGCGCGTTCGAGCTCCTCGCCGGGATGCGCAGGATTGCCCATGATGGCAACGCGACGCAAGTCCGGAATGATGTCTCGCAGGAGCTGCAGGCGCTTGCCGTTGAACTCGGCCGCCATGAACGTCAGGCCGGTCATGTTCCCGCGGGGCCGCGCGAGGCTGTCGGCGAAGCCAGCCGAGACGGGATCACCACTGAAGACGTAGACGACGGGAACCTTCAGGCCAAGCTTGGCGATGACGGGCACGGCTGCACCCTGCACCATCACGACATCAACGGGAAGTCGCACCAGCTCCGCGGCTAGCTCGGGCACCCGCTCAATCGCGTCATCGCCAAAGCGATATTCGATCACGAGATTTCGGCCCTGTTCGTAGCCGTAGTCGCCAAAGCCGACGCGCAAGGCGTTGAGAAAGGGTGTGAGGCTCGACGCCTGCTGGGCAGTGAGCCACCCGATGCGGGCGACCCTGGGTGGTCCTTGCGCGGCAAGAGCCCGCGGCAAGCAAGAAAGGCCGAGTGCCGAGGTCAGAAATAGCCGGCGTTTCGTCTCGTCATCCCGTTCGTTCTCGTTGGAGTGCTCTACCAGATCCGCATCGAGCTCCGCACGATCGCGTCGAGGTCCCGCGCGCCCACCGACCGCGGCGTGTTCGCGAGCAGGCGGGGCTGCTGGAGAGTCCCCTCGACCAGCGCGCCCGCGTCGCCCTCCGTGTAGCCGACGCCCGCCAGCCCGTTGGGAATGCCCACGTCCCGCATGAGCGCGACGAGCGCGCGCGGCAAGGCCTCGGGTCGCGCGACCTCGTCGAAATCCCGCACGGGCACGCCGAGCAGCTCCGCGGCCCGGAGGTGCCGCTCGGGCGCGGTCGGGTAGGTGAACCGGAACGCCGCCGGCGCCGTGAGGATCACCGACATCCCGTGCGGGACGAGTGCGTGTCCCTGCGGGTAGCCAGAGGGGCGGAAGTCCCGCACGAGCCCCGCGATCGGATAGGCTACCGCGTGAGGGAGGTGGACCCCGGCGTTGCCGAACCCGATCCCCGCGTAGTTCGCCGCGAGGGCGAGGTTGGTCCGGGCCTCGAGGTCCATCCCGTTCAGCACCGCGCGCCGGAGATGGCGCCCCACGAGCTCGATCGCCTTCTCGCACCAGATGTCGCTCGCCGGGTTGGCGCCGATGTAGGCGGGCCGGTCCGGCGGGTGGTGCTTCGGGCGGGCATCGTAGGGGCGCGTCGTGTAGGACTCGATCGCGTGGGTGAGGATGTCGGCGCCAGCCGCCGCCGTCACCTCGGGCGGCGCCGTCAGCGTGCTCAGGGGGTCCACCACCCCGAGCGCGGGGCGCAGCAGCCGGTTCGAGACGCCGGCCTTGACGTGCTGGTCGACCACGTGGGTGACGAGGACCGCGGTGGTCTCGCTCCCGGTGCCGGCGGTCGTGGGCATAGCGATGAGCGGCTTGAGGGGCCCGGGGATCGGCGCCCCCCGGCCGACGGGCTTGTTGACGTAGTCGAGGAGCGGGGCCGGGTGGCACGTCAGGAGGTTCACGGCCTTGCCGGTGTCGATCGCGCTGCCCCCGCCGACGGCGACGAAGCCGTCGACCTCCTTGCTCCGGGCGTAGTCGGCGGCCTCCTCCATCGAGCGGTCCGTCGGCTCGACCGCCGCGCCGTCGAACACCTCCGCCTTGATGCCCTGCTCGTCGAGGAGAGCGCGCACGCGCTCGGGAAGGCCGAGCGCGGCCACGCCGGGGTCGGTCACGATCAGGACCTTCCGAAGGCCGAGGCGCCGGGCGTCGAAGCCGATCTCCTCGGTCGCCCCGAGGCCGAACTTGATCGGCGACATCTCCATGACGAACACGGTCTCGGTCGGCAGCGTGACGCCCTTCATGGCGGTCCCCCCGGCGCGGTAAGCTTCCGCAGGCGGATTATAGCGCCGTCGCGACGGGCGACGCGG